>JALORE010000172.1 GCA_025459125.1 Planctomycetota bacterium
TCCCCAGGTACTTCCGCCCGGCATCCGCCTCATCCTGCAGGATCGTCAACGCGAAGTGGGCGTTCTCCCCGTACAATCCCACGGCCCCGCACGTGTGGTCAAAGCCGTCAGGTACGCCCTCCTCGTCGCGGGTGAACGCGCCGCCCTTTCCTGCAAACACGGCCGTCACCGTCAGGTCGAGACTCAGCACCTGTGCATCGAAGGTGGGTACGACGCCGTCATTCACCCCCTCGACCCGATCTTTGGTCAGGGAGAATTGCCCGTAGGCCAGCACCAGGCCGAAGAGGTCCACCTCCATCCGGCCGCGGATCCGCAGCAGGGCCCCGGCACTCCCATCGAAGTCGATGTTCCGCGGGGTAGGCCGGCCGGTCTCGACCGCCAGCGCCGCGCGGCGGAAGTCCACGACGGTGCCGTCTTTCGCCGCGGCATTGACCGCCAGCTCGAAGCCGGCGGTGAGCGTCAGGCCGTCAACCCCCGAGAAGGAGGCGTTGCTCAGCGTCCCGGTCACGGCGTACCACGTGCGCTGCGCGCCACCCGGTTCGGTGAGGATGGCCAGGGCGAATTCCTCGACGCGGGCGCCGAACCCGGGGGGAGGGGCGGGCCCGCCCCCGCTCCCGACAAACACGGTGCCCTGGCTGGCGCCGAGGGTCAGGCACTGGGCGTCCACGGACGTGCCGTCGCTCAGGAAGAACCCCCGGCGGCTCCGGGAGAAGGCGTAATTGCCGCGCAGCGTCACGAACTGACCCACCGTCAGGACGCAGGGCCCGGCGCCGTCATCGATCGTGCCCGTCACGCTCGCCGCGGCGCCGAACGTGAATGCGTCTTCTGCGCTGCCCCCCGTGAGGTTCTCGACCCCGGTGAATTGGACGGCCACGGGACCGCTGCGCACATTGGCCCAACGGGCGGTCAGGGAGCCGGCGTCCCGGGCGGTGATCGCCCAGGCGTTCGGGGCCTCGGGGCCGATGAGCGTGTCGTCGCCGTCGCCCCCCGCGACGACGATGGCCGCGGCGAAAAGGTCGTCCAGGGCCGCGAGGACAATGGTGTCATGGCCGTCCCGGGCCTCGATCGTCAGCGTGCGCGTGGGGTTGGCGAAGGTGATTTCCTCGAAGCCGCCGGTGCCGGCGCTGTCGATCGTGATCCGGCCATCGTCCGGGTCGCCCTTGTCGGTCAGGCGGATGGTCTGGCTCGCGCCGTCCTCATCCGCAAAGACCCAGTCCGTGCTGGCGCCACTCACGATAATGGGCTCCAATCCCGTGTAGTGGAGGAGCACCTCGTCCAGGACGAGACGGCCCGCGTCCCGGCCCCGGGCCGAGCAGCGTGCGGCGGTGAAGCTCCCCCCCGCAACGATGAGGGTATCGCAGCCCCCGTCCCCGCCGTGGAAGGTCAGGGGCACGGAGAGCCGCCCCTGGCTGAAGTCCACCGTCAGCGTGTCATCCAGGCCGGCGGCGCCGTGGATGACGATCTCCGAGACTCCGGCGGCAGGCGTCCCGGCGAGCCATGCGCCCGTGCGCTCGTCGACGATCTCCAGAGCCGCGCCGTTGGCGCGCAGGGTGTAGGCGCCGGGCCCAGCGCCGGACCGGGCAAACTCGAACCGCGCGGGGTCACCCCCCGCGCTGGCAGTGACCCCGAGCGCCGGACCGGCGGCCGCGGGCCCGTCCTCGAGCGCCACGTAAACCCCCGGTTCGTACGGTGTACTTCGCGGCGCGAGATCCTCCATTAGGGGCATGGTCACAGCGGCACTGAGAAGCAGCCGGGGCTCCAAGGGCTCGAAAGTACTCGGGCCGCCGGCTGGTACCTTCGCCTCGACCCCGGTTCTCTCCCCCAACCATCTCCAGAGGCCTGCAAACACCGAATGGCCCTCTCTACGTTCGGAAATGCACTTTCCCCGCTCCCGTTCGTGCGGTCGGTCGCCTCCCTGACCTCGCCGCCGTATCCCGTATCCACCTTCCCTGCCTCCCGCCGGGCAGCAGGACCCATCACCCAGGACCGTACGTCCGTATATTATGACAGAACGTCATCGCATTGTCTATCAGAAAATGCCGGGAAGCGCCAAGCGGGAGGCGCCGGAGGCTTGCGCTGGGTCCTGCGCTCGGGCCGCGTGGCCGTTTTCCGCCTTCCGCTTGCCGTTTTCCGCCTTCCGCTTGGCGTTTTCCGCCTTCCGCTTGGCGTTTTCCGCCTTCCGCTTGGCGCTTTTATCCCTGCGGCTGGCTCTGCTGGATCTTGGCCCAGGTGTCCTTCAGGGTCACCGTGCGGTTGAAGACGAGCCGCTCGGCCGTGCTGTCGGGATCGACGCAGAAATAGCCGAGCCGCTCGAACTGGTACCGGGTCAGCGGCCGCGCGCCCGCCACGGAGGGCTCCACGTAGCAGTCCGGGAGCACCGCCAGCGAATTGGGATTCAGGTTGGCCGTGAACTCCTGGCCCTCGGGCACCGCTTCCGGGTCCGGCGGCGTGAACAGGTTGTCATAGAGCCGCACCTCGGCCCGGCGGGCGCGGGCGGCCGAGAGCCAGTGCAGGGTCGCCTTGACCTTGCGGCCGTCCGGGGCGTCCCCGCCGCGGGTGGCCGGGTCGTAGAGGCAGTGCAGCTCGATGACGTGGCCGCCGGCGTCCTTCACCACGTCCGTGCAGGTGACGAAGTAGGCGTACCGCAGGCGGACCTCCCGGCCGGGGGCCAGCCGGAAGAACTTCTTCGGCGGATTCTCCAGGAAGTCTTCCTGCTCGATGTACAACTCCCGCGAGAAGGGCACCTGGCGCGTGCCGGCGGACGGGTCCTCCGGGTTGTTGATCGCGTCCAGCTCCTCCACCTGGCCCTCGGGATAGTTGTCGATGACGACCTTCAGCGGCCGCAGCACCGCCATCACCCGCGGCGAGGTCTGGTTCAAGTCCTCCCGCAGGCAGTGCTCCAGCAGCGCGATATCGACCGTGCTGTGGAACTTGTTGACGCCGATGACCTTGGCGAAGCCGCGCAGCGCCGCCGGCGAGTAACCGCGCCGGCGCAGCCCGGAGATCGTGGGCATCCGCGGATCGTCCCAGCCGCGGACGAAGTTCTCCTTCACGAGCTTGAGCAGCTTGCGCTTGCTCATCACCGTGTACGTCAGGCTCAGCCGCGCGAACTCGATCTGCTGCGGATGGTGGATCTTCTTGCCCCAGGGTCCCGAGCCGTCGTCGGTCCGGCCTTCGTTGACGGCGTCGAGGAACCAGTCGTACAGCGGCCGGTGGTTCTCGAACTCCAGCGTGCAGATCGAGTGCGTGATGCCCTCGAGGGAATCCTCGAACCCGTGGGCCCAGTCGTACATCGGGTAGATATTCCAGCGGTCGCCCTGGCGATGGTGCGTCTCGTGAAGGATGCGGTACATGATCGGGTCCCGCAGGTTCAGGTTGGGGTGGGCCATGTCGATCTTCGCCCGCAGGGTCCGCGAGCCGTCGGGGAACTCGCCCCGGCGCATCCGCTCGAACAGGTCGAGATTCTCCGCGCTCGTCCGGTTGCGGTAGGGACTCTCCCGCCCCGGCTGGGTCAGCGTGCCGCGGTACTCGCGCACCTGGTCGCCGTTCAGGTCGCAGACGTACGCCCTGCCCTTGCGGATCAGCTCGACCGCCCACTCGTACATCCGACCGAAATAGTCGGACGCGTAGAAGAGCCGGTCGCCCCAGTCGGCCCCGAGCCAGCGGACGTCCGCGATGATGGCGTTGACGTATTCCTGCTCTTCCTTCTCCGGGTTGGTGTCGTCGAAGCGCAGGTTGAACTGGCCGCCGAACTCCTCGGCGATGCCATAGTTGAGGCAGATGCTCTTGGCGTGGCCGATGTGCAGATAGCCGTTCGGCTCCGGCGGGAACCGCGTCGCCACGCGTCCGCCCCACTTGCCGGTCCGGATATCGTCCGCGACGATCTGGCGGATGAAGTCCAGCCCGCGCTCCCCGCTGCGTTCCTCGTTCCCGTTCGGACTTGTGCCCGACGGTTCCTTGTCCTTGTCCAAACCCATAGCAATCTCCTGGCGCGTTCCATCTGACGGCGTGCTGGGGATGACGATCAGATCGGCCTACGATCTTACCGCCACCGCCCCCGTACTGTCTACGAAATAGCGTTCGTACGCGTTCCCGCCGACTACCTGCCGGGCAGGACGACCGCGGTCGCCGGTCTTTGATAGTCCTTGTGCCAGGATCTCTGCCATAATTCCTGCAGGGGAACACTTTCCACCGACAGGCTCTTGTTGATCATGTTGATCTTCCGGCTGTGGCGGTCAATACACCACTGGTGCATGCCGCCGCCGGCGCCGCCCTGCAGATCGGTCGGCACCGGGTCCGTGGCCCGGGGCCAGGAGGCCGTCCAGGTCCCACAGCCGAACAACGGCACCGCCGGAGGTACATCCAGCCAGTTGCGATACATGGACTCTTTCATACCCGCGGCCACATCATAAAGAACATCATGACCAATCCAACCGTTGATCGTATAACTGCCCAGCGTGGAGATGCCGTTGCTGCGATTCCAGCGCCACGGTCGATGCGCCTCACCCCACACTCCCGTGGTCACGTCGGCCAGTTGCTGCGCGCTCGCATTGAACCGTGACGCCGGGGCAGAAGGGCACATCAGGATATCGATCACCTTGCCCTCTCTGATGTCCTTCGCATAGCGGTTATCGCCAAAGTAAGGCGCCAGTTTCCCCCACCAATACCCATCCGTCTCGGTGCCATCCTTACGCATTTCAAACCGTCTGCAGTCATAGTTGATCTCGTACAGTTCCAGGGCCTTGGCCAATTGCCCCAGATTCGACTGGCAAACGGCCTTGCGGGCCTGCTCGCGGGCCCTTTGCAGGCCGGGCATCAGAATGGCCATCAATACGGCGATGATGGCGATGACGACCAGCAACTCAATCAAGGTAAATGCATTCTTCGATCTCACGATCCATCTCCTGTCACGGCCGCACGGCTGGGGCAACAACGTGGATCACCATATCATCATCTATCGCCAGGCAAGTCGCAAGGGACCCTCGGAAAAGAACGGCCCGCACCAATCGGTGCGGGCCGTTGCCGAGGAATCTACGGGTTCACTCAGTTGCCCGGCTTCGCGGCGGGAACGGGGCCGAACAGGAAGGCACCGGGCGCACGCGCGAGGCGGCTGATGCGGACTTCATCGATCAGACCGACCAGATAGGTTCCACCCGTACCACCACCGAAGGCCAGGATCGTGGAGCTCGTCGCGCTGCCGGGCAGGGGCGCCATGGTAAATTCCCCGATCTGATTGGCCTGTTCGGCGCCACTGAACATCTCGGTCCAGTACAGTTTGCCCTGCCGGCTGGTGCCGTCGTAGGTCACCGCCACATGGTACCAGCGGTCCGGATAGAAGGCGTGGAGACCCACCGTGGGAATCGTAGCCCGACCGTAGGCGGCGGCATCGGGCATCGTGGCGGAAACGAAGAGCAGGGTCCCGTTCATGATGGAGAACTCGAAGGCGTTGCCTTCCACGTTCCGATCGATGAGCCGCATGCCCTGGTCGACATAGGCGCCCACGAGATCGTCGACCTTGATGATCGCCTCGCAGGTGAAGGAACCGTCCGGCCCCTGGAATTTCGCCTGCGGGTCACTGAATTCCGAGGTCGCGCCGGCCGGAGCACCCAGCAAGAAGTGGGATTGAAAGGCATAGCCGAAGCGGGGCAAGGAATCACGTTGGGTGCCATAGACGTGGATCAGATCGGTCCACACCGTGGGATCGGTACTATCCGGAAAAGCCGAGTCCATAAACCAGTCCAACGGGTCCAGGGCCGGCGGATTGACCAGTTGCCGTTCCAGATGCCACAGGTGCAGAGTGTCCGCATCCGCGGCATAGGGCCCGGACAGATTGACCGGGACCGTATAGGTCGTGAAGGACCAGGTGTCACTGCGGTAGGTCCCGCCGTTGGAGGCGTCCACCGACCAGTAATAGGTCGTTCCCTCCGCCAGCAAGCCGTTCACGTCCAGGACGGGTTGGGTGAGGCCGGCGGCCACTTGCGGGTTCTTCAGGGTATTGGGATCCGTGCCCAGACGCACGGCGTAGAGCGGATGCTCCGTAAACGTGGGCGGGACCCATCGCAATACCGCACGGGGAGACACTCGCTCGGCGCCGTCGGGCGGCGAGGGATTCGAGGCCTGGAGCGTGGGCGGGAATTCCGCGGGCAGGAACATGTCGGTCGGGGCCCGGGCAATGCTGCTGATGCGGACCTCGTCGATCGGGCCTTTCAAGGCATCCCGATATCCGCCCCGTCGGTGTACGGCGACGGCCGTAATCCCCCCGTGTGTCGCCGCATAATCGTTGACCATGGCGAACTCGCCAATCTGGTTGGCCGCCATGACGCCCGGAACGATCCGGGTCCAGTACACCTTCCCGCCCCTCGGCGCAATGCCGGGCGTTCCGTTGTAGGTCACCGCCACATGATACCAGCCGTCCGGACTGAAGGCGTGCACCCCGTCTTTGGGAATATCCCACTTGTAGGATTCGCCCGTAATCTGGGCGGTGATGGCCGCAAATTCCAATTGCCCGCTGTTGATCCGAAATTGATACGTGCGCACGTCCGTGCCGCCATCATTTTCCCGGGAGAAGATCTGTTGAATCCCGCCCAGGTCGTCCACCTTGATGATCGCCTCGATGGTAAAGGCGCCGTCCGCGCCCTGATAGCCGCCCTGGGGTACGCTCCGCGCGATCGAAGCCCCCTTCGGAACGTCGTTGGCCCCTTCGCGCGCCGTGCGAAACGCATTGCCGCACTTGTAGAAGGATGCCACCGTGCGGTCCCCGACGACCTCCGGCAGATCGAGGCGGTTCGGATCCTCCGGATCGGCATACGCCCGGTCCAGGACCGGGCCGGTGGTATTCTGAAAACGCCACATGTGCAGGGTGTATTTGTCCACGTCGAGTTGCCCCGGCGCATCCCCCGTGCCCGTGGTGAAGCTCCACGTGCTGCCTGCATACACGGCCCCTTTTTCCGTCACGTTGACCTGCCAGTAGTATTGGGTGTTCGGCTTCAAGTTCCCCACGGTTCGATAGAGGTTCAGCCTGGAATCGGCCAGGCCCGTGGCGATCTCGGGATTCTTGGCGCCATCGGGGTCCGTGCCAAAACGAACGGCATAGCGCGGATCCACCGTCAGCGGCGATCCCACCCACGACAGCATGATTCCCAGGGGGACGTCCACTTGCCCCGGGGACGGGCTGGGATTCGACAGCTCGACCACGCCCCCGACCTCGATGGGAAACAGGAATCCACTGGGCGGCCAGGCCACGCTGCTGATGGCGACTTCATCGATCAGGCCCGTGAAGACATTGGCGTTGCTGCGCCGTTGGATGCCGATGGCCGTGTGACCCAGTTTCGTGCCGGCAATCCCGGTGAAGTTGAAGGTCCCCAGGGCATTGGCCGTTTCTACCCCCTGGGCCAGGCGGGTCCAGTACAGCGTCCCCTGTCGGAGCCAGGCATCACACGTCACAGCCACGTGATACCACGCCCCGGCGACGAACGCATTCGGTCCGGTCGTGGGAATCGCAAATGCGCCGTCGCCGCCGCCGATGCCTTGAAAATCCAGTTGGCCGCCGGCCGTGATGCGGAATTGAAAGCTGCGGTTCTCGTTGCCGCCGGCCCCTTCCCGGGTCACGAGCATTTGAATGCCGCTGGTGATGGAGGCCGGCTGAATGATGGCCTCGACCGTAAAAGAACCGTCCGGGCCCTGATAGAGGCTCTGGGCATCCGGCGCCGCCGCCGAGGCGCCGGAAGGACCGGCTGGACGAAAGGCAGTGCCGAAGCCGTAAAACGATGCGAGGCCCTGCGTGCCGGTGATCACCGTCAGCGGCACCTTTCGGGGGTCCCCCTCCGGATGAATGTTGTCATCCCCGTAACTGCCGGTCGTTTCATCCAGATGCCAGAGGTGCAGGATCAGTGCGTCCGGTTGATAGGCATTGACGGTCTGCGCCTGTCCCGTGGGGAGCAGCAACAGCAGCGTCAAGACGCACGCCGTTAGAACCGACCTTCTCGTTGTCATCACTCAGCCTCCTTCTCAAGAACAAACCAGGAACGCGGACGCCTTGAAACAAGGCACAGGGCCTGAAAATCGCGCTCGTTCACTTTTGATTTGTCAATTCACACATCCGTTGTATATTATACCCGTACGACGATCCCAAGGGAATAGCCTGTATCCCCGGAGGGGGGACACCGGCCGGTTTGCACCCGATACGTCACCATATCGCCCCCGGCCGCGCCGGCGGCCCCTTTGCCGTCCTACCCCATCCGGGCGCACCGGCACTGTTCGCATTTCGCCCGGTCAAGCTGGTATCATGGGTCTACCTGAATGGGAGTCCTGCCGGTAGGCCGGAGGACGGGAAGGGGCAAATATGAATGGATCGGAGTAATCCACATGGAGTCGCCCACGTGGGCGAGACACAACCCGGAACGAGCACAGGGCCGCGCCTTGGCACCCAGAGACGGGAAAGACCAGAATGTGAAAAGTGTAGGTGCGCCCCCCAGCACGGCTGGGCCACAACAGTCAAGGCCGCGATGTATTTTGGGTGTGGCAGCCTCAACGCCGAAGGGCTTGGGGACGGCACTGCGTATCGAGGCAGCCGGTTCCGAGGGTTATGATTTGCGGTTGTCGCGGCAGAATTGGCCCATCAACTCCATGGCTTTCGTCAGCCGCTCCATCGAGCCGTCGAGCTTGGCGTAGGCGTCGACCAGGGCCAGCAATTCCGGCGGGGCTTCGACCGAGCCGTACTGGTGACTGGTGTTGACGATGCCGGCGTCCAGGCCGTACTCCATCGCCTTGGCCACGTACGCCCGGCAGACGCCGATCTTGCGGGCCGGCAGGTCCCGCACGCTGTTGCTGACGCCCAGCGAGCAGTGGACGCCCTTCATCTGCGGGTCGGTCTTGATCTTCTTGATCGTCTCGAAGGTGCGGTAGGTGTAGCCCGATACGCCCGGCTCCATCGGCATGTCGATCGCCAGCGGAAAGACCGTAGAATCGAAGAAGATCTGCTCCGGCCGGAAGCCGTACGGGCCGACCGCCCGCTCGAAGATCTGCCGGGCCAGGCCGTACAACTCCTCGACCGAGTGCGACCCGCCGGGCCCGGTCGCCTTTTCCTCGCTGACCAAGAGGCCAATGAACGAGAAGTCGTACTCCTTCTTCAACGGCAGCATCCGGTCCATCGTGTAGACTTTGACGGAATTCAGCAGCGGAGGCTTCACGGTTGCGGATTGGCCGGCGTACCATTCTTTCAGTCCCGCGATCAGGACGGCGTCGCTGCTGCTGTCGAGGCAGATGGGCACGCCCCGGCCCCATTGGCGCACGAGCTTCGTGTACTCGACCATCATGTCCACGGCCAGCTGCGGATTCTCCTCGCCGAAGGCGTCGAGATTGACCGCGATGTAGTCCGCCCCTTCCTCGGCCTGCGACTCGATCAACGCCCGGATGTATTCGTATTGCGGACGCGCCTTCTCCAATCCGCCGTCCGCAATCCGCAATCCGCAATGCTCCACGAGTTCCTTCATCACCTTGCCGGTCTTGGGAATGGAGGCGTGAATCGCTTCGCCAATCGAGATAATCGGGGCCTTCATGGTGTGGTCCTTCGCGAAGAGGTAGTTGATAATCGATGCGGTGTGCTCCAGGGCAGGATTGCGCGGCGGATTGATCGTGGTGCGCAGCCGCGGCCGTCCTCCTTCTTCCGAGGCGGCGGCCTCGTAGATCCGCTCGCCGATGCAGACCCGCTCCCGGTTGTTGCCGCACCGGCCGTCCACGGCGGCGTCGCCGCAGGGGGCGTTGTCCATGCCCTTCTCGCAGCCGCCCATCGTGCACAGGCCGAAGTTCTCCGGCAGGAAGCAGTCGCCGCACTCCTCGCACTCGAACAGCAGGGACTTGAACGCCTTCTCACTGCTGTTGAACAGCTCGTAGATCGCGCCCCGGCCCCGGCCGGCACCGAGGGCTGCCATCGTCCTGCGGAACGCACGAAAGCCCAGGTGTTTGGGGTCGAGGAACGCCCGGTGTGAGAAATCGAAGAACCGTTTCTTAAACGTTGGGTACGGCGTGACCAGCCGGACCTGGGCACCGGCCTTGTCGTACAGGTAGAACGGAGCTTCGGATTTATGCTCTTCGATTTCTGATTTATGATTTGGGTTGCTGTCTTCTGTCTTCTGTCCTCCCTCCTCCGATGCCGGCGGCCAATAGAGATTGTCCTGGAATGGCTCCCAGGTGGTACCGATTGCGGCGGCGCGCTGCAGGATCTGCGCGAACATCTCGTAGGTGGGCACGCCGCCAAGGTCCACGCCCGCCGCGCCGAGGGCCCGGTACATCGCGATCTGCTGGGCCGCCCGGTCCAGGTGCTGCTCGAGCCGCTCCGACTGGACCTTGGCCAGCAAGGCGTCGCTGACGAAGCAGCCGGGCAGCTTGCCGTCGTGCATCAGGCGCGGGGCCGGCGTCAGCGTGCTGAGCAGGTACACGTTCCCGAGCACGGGAATCGCCAGGTGGGCCTCTTTCAGGTACTGGAACAGCTCGGCGGACTTGCGCCAATCCCAACCGACCTGCGTGATGAGAAACTCCGCGCCGCAGGCGATCTTCTTCTCCATCTTGTAGTACTGCTGCATCTGCGACGCTTCGGTGTATTTGAAGGGCGACACCGCCGCCCCGGGGAAGAACTGGTGGACATGGTCCAGGGAGCGGGCCTGGAGGTACGAGTCGCGGTTGAGCCGCCGGATCAGCCGCAGCAGGCTGAGCGATTCGAGCTCGAACACGCCGGCGGCCTTGACCGGTTTATCGCCAGTAAGCGCCAGCAGACTCTCGAGGCCGCTATTCTTGAAACCCATGAGGGCACTGACGATGGCGTCGCTGTTCATGTCCTTGCAGGTCACGTGCGGCACGACATCCAGTCCGGCCAGGAGACCTTTCGCCTGCATCCGGCTGATGACGCTCGCCGGCTCGATATTGGCTGCGCCGCCCGGGCTTTGGGGCAGCGTGATCGCCGTCAGGTCGAACCCGGCCGGGATCGCGTCCGGGTGCTCCTGCCGGGCCTTGAGGAACTTCTCGATCGGATCGAGATTGAATCCCGGCCCGCCCGTCAACTCGGCCAGGACCACGAACTGCGCTCCGTCCCGGAGCTTGGACCTCAGATTTCCCAATGCCATTCACATCTCCAGTTGCGTCCACACGGGATCGCCGTCCACCCCGCCCCATTTCAGCCCCCAGAATACCATCCATGCGAAGAGACTGCCACACCAATTGCCGGGCGTGGAATAAGACGGTGCGGAATGCACGCGGGCATAGAGACAGCTTGGTCCGTCCTCGGTTCGCAGACCCAGGCAGAAAGATCAGCTTGCGCAGAGGAGACGCTCCTTGGAACCGTCCGGGAGGTACCTTCTCCCCCGGGCCATCAGTTGCGACACTCCGGGTACGGATTGGGATCGTACTGCAGGTCGATGCCCGGGTTCGTCTGCTGGATCTGGGGCAGATGCAGGCAGTACGCGTTCACGTCGAGCGGATTCGTCGCGAGGTAGAGGCCCCGCAGGTGTGTCAGGCCGGTGAGTGGCTCGATGCTTTGAATCCAGTTGCCCGTCAGGTGCAAGATCTGCAGGTTCCCCAGCGCCCGCAAACCGCTCACGTCGTCCACGTCGTTGTAATGGAGCTGGAGTTCCACGAGTTGCGTCAGGCCCGCCAGCGGCGCCAGGTCACGAATGAAGTTGTACTGGAGCAGAAGGTATCTCAGGTTCGTCAGGCCGGCAAGGCCGGAGATGTCGTCCAGCAGGCAATCGGTGACGTGAAGTCGCTCCAGCTTGCTGAGCCCTGCCACAAAGGAGAGATCCCGAATCGCGTTCCAGTCCAGGTACAGCTCCGTCAGGTTCTTCAAGGTCGCGATCGGCGCAAAATCGGTAATCGGATTGTCCCCGGCGTTGAGTACCCGCAGGGCACCCATCCGGAACAGCGGGGCGAGGCTGCGGACCTCGTTGGACGGGAGGGAGAGCAACCACAGCTTCGTCATGTTCCCCACGGGCGACAGGTCCGCGATGTGGTTAGCGTTGAGAACCAGCCACTCCATTTTCGTGAGGTTCCTCAGGCAGTTGATGTCGCGCAGACGATTGTTGTCCAGGTTCAGCGAGATCAGGCGTACGAGCCCGGCCAACGCGGTGCCATCGGCGATCTGGTTCCACTCCAGACCCAGCGTTGTCAACGTCGTCAGGTTGGTCAAGGGGCGGATGTCCGTAATCCGGTTCCAGCCCAGCCCCAGTACCTCAATGACCGGCAGGTGTGCGACCCCGGAGATGTCCCAGATCTGGTTGCCGGCGAGATGAGCCTGCTTGAGGCGCACCAGGGCGGACAGGTCGGGGATTCGCGCAAGTCGGTTGTTCGCGGCCTCCAAATAGGCCAGTTTGCTCAACGTGCAGACCGGCGTGAGGTCGGGGATGACATTGGCGCTGAGCCACAGCGTCTCAAGCGCGGTCAGGGATGATAGCGGACCGGCACTCGCCACCTGGTTGGCCCGCAGGTCCAGCTCGCGCAGCAGGGTCAGCCCCGTCAGCGGCCCGACGTCGACGATGGCATTCCAGCCGAGGTACAGGTTCTCCAGCTTGGTCAGACCCGCGAGCGGACGGACATCGACGATCTGGTTACCGTTCAGATGCAGCCATTTCAGCGTCGTAAGCGGCGACAACGGGGTGAGGTCGGCAATTTGGTTGGTATAGAGCTGCAACGTCTCGAGCGACGCGAGCCCGGCCAGACCCGCCAGGTCGGTGATCTTGTTGTTGTTGGCATAGAAGGCCCGCAAGCTGATCAGGGCGGACAGGCTCGGGATTCGCGTAAGCTGGTTGTAGTCGAGGGCGAGGACGCGAAGCTGGGGCAGGAGGCTCAGCGGCGTCATGTCGACGATGTTGTTCGTGCCCAGATGGAGCTCTTCGAGCAGGACGAGGCCGGACAGGGCGCCCACGTCGCTGATATCGCAGCCGCGCAGGTCCAGGTACTTGAGGGGAATGAGTCCCGCGAGCGGGGACAGGTCCTTGATCGGATTGTTGTGGAGCGCCAGCCGCTGGAGATCGGGCAGACAGGCGAGCACATTGACGTCGGGAATCTGGTTGTTGCCGGCATAGAGCTCGCGCAGATTGACCGCCCACTCCAGCCCTACCAGGCTCTTGACCCCCTGGTTCGTGATGTCCAGACGCGTGAGCTGGAACATATGGCGGCAGGCGGGATCGGTGATGCCCAGGGCGCTCTCCACGGCCGCCTCCAGCTTGGGGTCTCCAAACATGATTGGACCGCCGCGGGGATCGCAACCGGGCGGGCATACGTCGGCGGCACTATGAAGCTGGCTGCCCAGAGTAACCGTTGGTACCTGTGCATCCGCCGACGCCACCAACAGACCCAAGGAAACGATCCATACCACGGTGTACCTTGAAGCGTTCATCAACATGCTCCTTCCAAGAAAGACCCTCTTGCGTCCGCAACACGGTGAATCACGCGCGAATGTCCCCGGGTGTGCCGGCCGGATTTGACGCGTGCTGTCTTCGCGAATGGCCAGGCGCAGAAAGCCCGCGGTTGTCACCGCAGTGTACGCGCCATCGGCAGCGGCTGTCAAGAGTAAAACTACGCATTTCCGATAGGGCACAGCCCATTCTGGCGTGCAGAACAAGCCTGCCGGCGGGAAACGGGACGGCACCCCCGGGGGACTGGACCTCCACGACGGGAGGTATCCCTAAGAGCAACGATCCGCCTGAACCGTGCCTCTTCAGCTTCCGTACGGCTCGAGATTGCACTGCATCCAGGAGGAGGCCAGAATCGCCAGATCGAGAAAGTCCACTTTGCAGTCGTTTTCAGATCGCCGACGAGGGGTTTGAGATCGCCCCCCTTTCCCTTTCGGGTAAGCAGTATCTGCGTTTTGCCGCCGAGCCACCTGAGATCGAGCCGTTTCTGGAAGAGTCACCGAGTCTCAAGGGGGTCACGTGCCAGAGGTGCTCAAGGGAGACGATGAGAATCGGGGGCATCGATCCGCACCAGACGCCCCGTAGCTGGCCGGAAAGTTCGCATGAGTACTTCTATTCTGGCAGCGCCGGCCCTTGGTGGTACCAAGAGGAGATCCGCGGCGTGGGCCGGCGCTACGAGATCGAGTCGGGAAAGGACCACGGGAGCGGGGAAGTGATCGTTGACGACGAGCAACACGTAGTCTATGTTCGTCTGGCCCGCTGAGCGGGTGTGCGTTCTGTTGTCACAGGTGAAACAAGGGCATTTCTCGGGAGGTGCTGCCGTGGTGAGCAGTCGTCGTGAGTTCCTCAAGCACGTGGTCGCCGGATCGACGGCCGTAGCGGTCCC
>JALORE010000173.1 GCA_025459125.1 Planctomycetota bacterium
CCAGTTCGGTTCCCGGTCGATCCAATCACCCGATCAGAACTTTCACGGCACGGACATGAGCCGCATCCTCCTGTCGGTGGCGCCCGAGGTCAGGATCATTCCGGCGTTATGCAGCGCCCAGGACCTCAAGACATTCCCACCCAATATTGCCAAGTCGTTCGCATTCGCGCTGGAGCAAAAAGCGGATGTCATCACGGCCAGTTGGTCCGGCCAATTCAACACCAACCAGGATCTGCTCGCCGCGATCCGCCGGGCCGCGGACGGTGGAGTCGTTGTCTCCTGGTTCCACTTCCCCCAGGCGCATCCGGGCGTGCTCCGGTCCAGCTTCACCTACGATTGGTGGAATGAGGAGCCCTGCCTGGGTTTCGCCGACCGCTTCCTGACCGATCCTCCCGGCTTCCACCCGGTGGAGATTGAGGCGGGCCTGTCCGGCACCGCCCCACAGGCGGCCGGCCTCGCAGCCCTCGCCAAGAGTGTCAACCCGGCCCTGACTCCACCTCAGATCGAGAAGCTGATCTTCGAAAACAGCGACCCCATCGGCCCCAACCTGCGGATTCCCGACGCCCTTCGCATCGTGCAAGCCGCTCGGCAGAAGACTCCAGGCTGATAGGCGTGCGCCCTCACGCCGCCCCCTCCTACGACGGAAAAGAGCCTCGTGCGAAGACGCACGATCATGGTGGCGAGCGGGGACGTGCGCCCTACGAGGAGCCAGGGCGCACGGCATTGAACTGGGATGTGGGCGGCGCGCTTATGGCGCGGGCTCGTGTTTCGTCAGGGCGACTCCGCCGGGCGGTAGCGCTATGGTGGGCTTGCCGTCGAGGTAGCCGTGGGCGGTGAGGAACTGGTCGGTCAGGAACGTGGTGCGCTCCTGCCAGGGGGAGCGGTTGAAGAAGCCGTGCGGCTGGCCGGGCGCGAGGTACATCTGAGTTTGGAGGCCGAGGGCTTTGGTCTGGGCGATGAAGTCCTTGCCGCCGTCGGTGAAACGGTCCTCGGTGCCGAAGAAAAGAACCGTTGGCGGCAGATCTTTACTGAGGTGGTGATTCGGGGAGATTTTGCGGCCGACCTCGCTCATGCCGTACTTCTCACCGATCGCGATGGTGTCGAGCACGGGGTTGAACAGAACCAGCAGATTCGGCCGGGAGGAGACGGACAGGTCCTCGCCGTCGGCCTCGAGACCGGGGACCGTGGCGGTACACGCGGCGATGTGCCCCCCGGCCGAGCCGCCGGAAGCGACGATCCGCTGCGCGTCGATGCCGAACTTGGCGGCATTGGCGCGGAGCCAGCGGACAGCGCTCTTGGCATCTTCGACGCACTTGTCAGGCGTGGTGCCGTGACGGGTCCGCACGCGGTAGTCCGCCCGGGCAGCCACCATACCGCGCTGGGCAAGGTACTTGGCCTGCGGCTCGAACTGCTCGACTTTGCCCGAGGACCAGCCACCGCCAAAGAAGAAGACGATCGCGGGGCGCTTGTCCTGTGCGGTCCAACCGGCCGGGAAATGAACGTAGATTCTCAGATCGCCCTGCGGGGTCTTCTTGTAGACCGACTCTTGGACCTTCTCCTCAGCCTGTGGTCCAGCCGCCGTGGCGAGGGCATCCTGCCCGCGATCCGAGGGCGGGACGCCCTCGCCACGCGGACGCGCGGCAGCAAACGCCGTTCGGTAGAAGTCGAACAGGTTCCCCGGCCAGTTCGCGAAGAACTCGGCGGGATTGTGCGTGCTGTTGGGCACAGTGAACCAGGTGTGCTCGAGGCGCAGCTCACTCAGCAGGTCGTGGAACCGGGTGTTCCATTCCCGCAACGGGTCCTTCTCGCCCACGTGGATGCGGACAAATGTCCGGCCCCGGATGGCATCGGCGTTCGTTCGCAGGAGGGTCCAGGGCGAGCGGGCCTGGGCGTAGTCCGCATCGCCACCGAAGGCCGCTTGGAAGATCGGGCTCCGCTTGGCGTTGAGACTGTCGGGCGTGTGCAGGGCGCCGGCGAGGATGGAGACCGCGCCAAAGACCTGCGGATACTTGAAGCCGAGGTACGCGGCCCCGTAGCCGCCCATGGAGTAGCCCTCGATGGCCCGGCCCTGGCGGGTAGCGATCGTGCGGAAGGTCGCGTCGACGTGCGGGATCAGGTCCTGCACGATCACCGTCTCCACGGGCACGCGGCCATCCTTGGAATCCGTCCACATGCTTCGCTTGGTCGGATCGGTGCAACTGATCAGGATGACCTCCGGAGCGGTCCCCGCCCTGATGCCGGCATCGAGCCGCGTGACGACCGGGTTGGCGGAGGCCGGCGAGCCGCCCAGCCCGTGCAGCCAATAGATGACCGGGTAGTGTTTGTCCTGGTCGGCCTCGTAGGCCGGGGGAAGATAGTAGTAATAGCCTACGACAGCGCCGGCGGCCTTGCTCTGCAGGGTGCCGAGACGCCAGAGTCCTCCCTTCATCGGGTCGCCCGCCGCCGGAATCCAGGCGGACCGGAGTTCCTGGCTCTCGGCCGGCGTTTCGGCCTGTGTCATACCGCGTTGTGCGCCCGCAACGGAACGTCCCGGCGCGGACACGACAAGCCCCAGAGCCATGATGCCCAGAAGCACCCGGTTGCGCGACTTTTCCATAGCCAACTCCCCTCTGGTATCGCATAGTATCGTTCGACATCCTTGTGTCATCGGCACAAGGTCCGTACCGCAGGAGTCTACCCTCCCCCGTGCGGCGGGGCAACGGCAGACCCTGGGAAAGAAAGCAGACAGGAACCGGCCGATGGACGCGCTACAGATCGCCATGTGCCAGATCGTGTGCCTGGATGGGGACCGGCGGGGCAACCTCGCGCGGATCGAGACTGCCGTGGCGGAGGCCGGCGCGTGCGGGGCGGATATCGCCTGTCTCCCCGAGTCGGCCGTGCTGGGGTGGATGAACCCGCAGGCCCACGAGCGGGCTCACCCCATTCCCGGCGCGGACTCGCAACGTCTCTGCGCGCTGGCGGCCCGGTACGAGATCGGCCTCTGTATCGGTCTGGACGAGAAGAAAGGCGAGCGCCTCTACGATGCCGCGATCCTCATCGACGAGGCGGACGGGATCATGCTGAAGCATCGCAAGATCATCCTGCTCAGCGAGTTGATGACGCCGCCGTATTCGGCCGGCCGGGAGGTCCGCGTCGTGCCGACGCGCTTCGGCAGGATTGGCGTGCTGATCTGCGCCGACACCCATGAGCCGTCGATCCTCCGGCGGATGGCGAACCTCAAGCCCGACCTCGTCGTGGTGCCCTACGGTTATGCAGAGAAGGAGGAGATGTGGCCTGAACACGGCCGGCAACTGGAGCGCGTCGTCACGAATGCCGCGCGGGTGATCGGGGCGCCGGTGGTCGGCACCAACCTCATCGGCCAGATCACGCATGGGCCCTGGACCGGCCGGACCTACGGCGGACACAGCGTCGCGGCGGACGGGTCCGGCGCCATCCTGGCCCGCGGCGGCGATTTCGACCGCGGCGTAACCATGGTGGAGATCAAGATCTGAGTCACGTTTCGCTCAGCCGGCAGGGGAAGGCCGAGGGGTGCTGCTGCCACTGGCGGGCCGTCCACAACACGATCAGTCCGGCCACCGCCCATTTCTGCTGGCCCGAGTCCGTCCAGCCGACCGGATCGATGCGAGCCCCGTCGTGGCGCAGCCCGTCGGCAGATGCCACCATCTGCCGGATGCTGTGGTATCTCTGGCGCAGCAAAGCGGTAAAAGTGCGGGACTCGACGGGCTCCAGCGGACCAACGGTCAGGCGATACAGGTCGGCGTAGAGGTCAAAAACCGTGCCCAATTCGATCCGGCGATGGGCAAACCCATTCCAGGGCAGGAACGGCACGCACGCGAAATCCAGCCAGAATGCCTCTTTCGGCGAGTATCCGAGGGTCCCGAGGTCTCGCACATGTTCCTCATGCATCCAGCGAATGGACTTCAGGACCTCCGGGAGCCAGTCTGGCTCCGCCTCCGGAGGCTTGGCCGCGTGCAGGCGCCGCCAGACTTCACGAATCAATGCCATCATAGGGAGAGAATCTTCCTTCCTCTATCGCCACGGCCCCCCCTCTCACCGAAGCGACGTTCTCAAAACCCGGCGCGATCCGGCAATCGTGAGATCCGAACGCCTTTCCCAGAAACCGTGTTATGCTGCCGCACCCCGCGCTCTTCCGGCGCCACTGCCGCCGGTCCAGAACCGCACAGACGACGCGTGGAATGATTGTACTCGCTACCCTATCACAACTGTGTAAGGAATTTCCTGACATCTTTCTGATCCCCGCCACCCAGCCCGTTTGATGACGCTACGCCATAACATGCCGCGGTGCGGGATCGTCTTCAAAGCAACGGTCGCTGTGGCGGCCCTGCTCGGGTACGCCACACCGACCGTTACCCAGGGTCCCCGAACGCGAAGTTTCGCGTCTCGGCCCCCCACAGAGCTTCCTGACTTCTAGACCCCGGCACGATCCGCGCGAGCACTAGTCCATCGACGGAGGCTCGGGCTTGCCGACGTTCGCGGTCGCGCAGCTTGAGGATCTTATCCCGTGTCTTGATCTGCGAGGCCACGATGACATCCTGTCCGCCCATCTGCGCCGGGGAACCGGTGATCGTCACTTGATCGCCGGCGTGAAAGGCGATTTTCTCCCGATCGAGGTAAGAGCGCGGCCCCACGTTGGCTACGACGCTCTGGCCCGCATCGGTTTTCACGTGAAGGCGCAGGCCCTCAGCGGACGCGCTTTCGATGGGACAGGTGTCAAGGCGTTCAATGGCTCCCGGCGTCGTGGTGACGTTCCGGGCATTGAAGGGCACATCGACCCGGCTGCTTTCCATCCGGTGGCTGCCCATGGCGGGCGCTCCCCTGGGGGCAGACGACTCGCGCTCCCGCCGCTCCGCACCGGGAATAAAGCCCAGGGCTGCCCAATAAGGTCGCGCGTTGAACCGCTCGTACAACTGCCGGCGGTATTGCGGCCCGCGTCGAAGGTCTCGGCTCCATGGCCTGACCTTCACGCGGTTCCGGACGGGAAGCGCGGGGAGTCGGCGCGTGCGGCATGATGCTTCCGCACCACGCGGGACGGTGGACAATGCAGGACACTCAACGTTCCGGCGCGACCAGGTCCTCGTAGGTCTCCCGCCGACGGATGATCTGAAAGCGACCGCCGTCCACCAGAACTTCCGGGGCGCGGGGCCGGCTGTTGTAGTTGCTGCTCATGGTGAAACCGTAGGCGCCGGCGGTGAAGACCGCGATCAGGTCGCCGCGCTGGACCGGGGGAAAAGAGCGATCCTGGGCGAGGAAGTCCGCTCCTTCGCAGATCGGGCCGACGATGTCCACGACCTCGCAGCCGTCCAGGGACAGCTTCTGGCTGCGCGTGGTCGGCACAAACCGAGAATCGACCCGAGCCGGCCAGAGGAAATGGAACGCGCCGTACAGAGACGGCCGGATCAGATCGTTCATGCCCGCATCGACGATGACGAAACGCTTGCGCCCCCCCTGCTTGACGTACAGGACCCGGGTCAGGAGGATGGCACTGTTGGCACAGATGCTCTTGCCGGGCTCAAGAACGAGCTTGAGACCTTTGTCCTGGAGCAGAGGCACGAGGCCGGCGGCGTACTGGCCGGCAGACGGCACGGTCTGGGTTTCGTAATCGGCGGCGTAACCGCCGCCCAGATTCAGGGCCTCAATCTCATGCCCCTGTTGCCGCAGCCGGTCGATGAGAGGCAAAATCTTCTCGACGGCGTTCACAAAGGGATCGATGGTCTTGCCTCCCGTCCCGAGATGGACATGGATCGCACACAACCGAACCGGCCGGTGGCGGCCGTACTTCTCGAAGACCGCGAGGGCGCGTTCGATATCCACACCAAACTTGGTGTCCTTCTTCCCGGTGGTCATGTAGGCATGGGTCTGGTAGTCGATATCCGGGTTCACGCGCAGCGCGGCTTTCACTTCGGCCCTGGCATACCGTTGCGCCAGCCGGCCGAGGTTCTCCAGCTCCTGTTCCGACTCGATGTTGAAGTACGCGATGCGGGCCTGGAGCGCCTGGATGATTTCCTCGTCGGTCTTGCCCACGCCGGCGTAGACGATCTTCGCGGGATCGGCCCCCGCCTGCAGGGCACGATAGAGCTCCCCGCCGCTGACGATGTCGAAGCCGCTGCCCTGCGCGGCCATGAGCTTGAGGATATGGAGGTTGGTGCAGGCCTTGACCGAAAAACAGATCGTCGTGTCCAGCTCGTGGTAGGCCTCCTGCATCTTGTGCAGGTGATCGACGAAGGTGCCCCGACTATAGAGGTACGCGGGCGTGCCCACCTCCGCGGCGATGTGCTCGACCGCTACGTCTTCCGCGAACAGGACACCGTCTCTGTAACAAAACAAATCCATAAATCCGATTTCTCCTGGGGCCGCATTTCACCACTGGCCGGTGCATTTCGCACCGGTATGGCCTACAGTATAGTATAAGAGAGTGGGGAGAAATTACAAGGAGGCGCACGCGAGGGGAGCTGCAGGAGGTCCGGAGACGGGAGAACGGCGGCCGGGTGTGCGTCGGGGGACCACGGGGACGTCTTCACCCGGGAAAAACAGAAGGTCCTCCCGGCCTGGGAGGACCTTCCATTTCCTGAAAGCCTGCTGCCGCATATGCGCTGGTTATATCAGGGTCGCTCAGAACGGCCTGAAGGTCATTCGATGAATCTGCGCCCCCTTCCGGGACCGTGAATCGTAGCGAATCTGAGGCAGGCTCCTGACGGGGGTTGCACTACTTCTTCTTTTTGGCCGTCTTCTTCTTCGCGGTCTTCTTCTTCGTCGTCTTCTTGGCTACCTTTTTCTTCGCTACTTTCTTCTTGGCCATTCCTTTTTCTCCTTCAAGTTGACCATTGGATGGTGCTTTCCGTAGGCACGTTATCCGCTACCACTACAATTCGAGGCCAAGCTCTTGTCAACAGCATTATGGCGAATGCTGATAACAATTGTTATGTTAGTTATCGTCCAAGTATTTGTGAATCCTTCATAGAATTTTTCTGGACCTTATGGTGACACGACGAATCGCACTGTTCGGCGGCACATTCGACCCCATTCATCGCGGTCACGCCACCGTGGCCCGCGCGGCCGCGCGGGAGATCGGCGCCGAGCGACTCATCTTCATCCCCGCGAGAGTCTCACCGCTCAAGGGGTTCTTTCCTTTCGCGCGCGACGAGGACCGGCTGCGCATGATTGAGCTGGCCCTGGCGGGCCAGGAGACGTTGGGCGTCAGTGACTGCGAGTTGAAACGGCCCGCCCCCAGCTTCACCCTCGATACCGTGCGGCAGTTTCAGCGCGACTATGGCCCCGAGACCGCGATTCATTGGCTGCTCGGCGCCGACAGCGTGGGGGATCTCGTGCACTGGCACCGGATCGAGGAACTGATCGACGCGTGTCACCTGACCACGATGCGGCGCCCCGGTTACGAGCCGGATTTTGACCGTTTCGTGTCCCGCTGGGGACCGCAGCGCATCGCCAGGCTCCAGCAGGATGCCATTGTCACGCCGCTCGTGGACATCAGCAGCACCGAGGTGCGCCGACGGCTGGCCGCGGGCGAGAACGTCAGCGACCTGCTCCACCCCGAGGTCCTCCGATATATTCGGGAGCATCATCTCTACCAAGCCCCGCAACCGTAGGTCCTGTCCCGACGGTTTCGTCACGCGCGCGGGCGGAATCGTCAAGCGCTGCTTGGTTTGTCGTTCCGCCGCAAGACGTTGTCTTCGAGATGCTCTTACGAGCACACTACGAACCAAGGCCTGCGGCCTTGACGATGCCGCCCGCCTCTTGTCACCCGGACCGCCGCGCCTGCGCGACGAGCCAGTCGTACCAGTTTTGCATCCCCGCGCCCGTCCTGGCGGAGACCGGGAAGATCTCGATGCCGGGATTGAGCCGGCGCGCCTCGCTCCGGACGTGTTCGAGGTCGAAATCGACCAGTCCGCCTTGCAGCAGATCGATCTTGTTGACGAGCAGGACCTTCGACTTGGCGAAAATGGCGGGATACTTCGCCGGTTTATCATCCCCCTCCGCCACGGAGAGCACCACAATCTTCCCATCTTCACCCAATTCAAACGCCGAGGGACATACCAGATTGCCGACGTTCTCGATCAGGACGATATCCAGTTGGTCCAGCGGCAACTCGGTCAAGCCGCGGTGCACCTGCGTGGCGGACAGGTGACATGCTCCTTCCGTGTTGATCTGAACCGCCGGCGCGTGGGCGGCCCGGATTCTCTGGGCGTCGATGTCCGTCTGGATGTCCCCTTCGATGACCCCGAGGCGCAGGGCGCCGGCCAGGTCGGTGATCGTACGCACGAGGATCGTCGTCTTGCCGGAGCCGGGCGAGGAGATGAGGTTGAAACAGGGTTTGCCCTGTTGCGCCAGGAGCTGGCTGTTCTTCTGCGCGTAAGCCTCATTGGCACTGAGCACCTTCTTGCCGACATCCACCTTCGTCATCTTCGGTCCCTTCGAATTCAATCTGTTCCAGGAGCAACGGGGCATCCGGCAGCAGCTCGAAATCCCCGCCGCCGCAGCCCGGGCATCTGACACTCGACAGCTCGACCGCAAAATCCCGGCCGCACGCGCGGCACTTCGCCAGCAGCGGCTTGTGCTCGATCTCCAGCGTCATTCCCGCGCACGCGGTGCCCTGCGCGATGGCTTCAAACGCAAAGGACAACACCTCGTCGTTGATCGCGTTGAGCTGACCGCAGCTCAGCTTGGCGCGGAGCGGTTTGCCGCGATACTTCTCGACCTCCTGCGAAATCACGTCCACCAGGCTTTGGGCCACCGCCGTCTCGTGCATCAGCAGATCCTCGGCAGCTCGCGGCCGTAGGGCATCGGCACGATGCGCCGGCCGCCGATTCTGGTCTTAAGCTCGACCAGGGGGACATCGCGGGTCTCGACGATGGTGCCGATGAGTGCGGCATCCCGGCCCAGCGGATGCTCCCGGCAGAGGCGCAGAGCTTCCGGGGCCGCCGCCGGCGACACGATGGCCACGAATTTGCCCTCGTTGGCCGCATTCAGCACATCGAAGCCGAGCATCTCCGCGGCCGCCTGCACCGTGGGTTTCACCGGGAGCGCCTGTTCCTCGATCTCGACACTCCGGCGGCTGCCCTCCACCACTTCGTTGAGCGTTGCCGCCAGCCCGCCGCGTGTGGGGTCCCGCATGAACTTGATGCCCGGCACGTTTTCAAACAGCGTACACGTCACTTCTGCCAGGCCGGCGCAGTCACTGGCCAGCGGCGATTCGAAGCTGATCCCCTCGCGTTGTGAGACGATGGTCATGCCGTGATCGCCGATCGAGCCGCTGAGAAGGATCCGGTCGCCCACCTCGATCCGGCTCAATCCCAGTTCCACGTTCGGCAACCGGATGCCGATGCCGGCCGTGTTGATAAAGAGGCCGTCGGCCGAGCCGTGATCGACCGTCTTGGTGTCGCCGGTCACGATGCTCACGCCATTGCGCGCGGCCGCTGCACCGATGCTCTGGAGAATCCTGTCCAGCAGCGCGAATTCGAAACCTTCCTCGATGATCAGCGCCAGCGACAGCGCGACCGGTCTCGACCCGGATACCGCCAAATCGTTCACGGTTCCGCACACCGCGAGTTTGCCGATGTCGCCGCCGCGGAAGAACAGCGGTTTGACCACGTAGCTGTCCGTCGTGAAGCAGACCGCGTTCGACGACAGTTGCAGATGGGCGGCATCAGCCATCTCCGCGAGCACGTCATTGCGCAGCCGCGGCAGGATGCGGTCGTGGATGAGCTGGTTCTGGAGCCGGCCGCCGCCGCCGTGAGCCAACAGGACTCTCTCGGGTTCATTCGTCATCGCGCGTCACTTCCTCCGACCATATTTGAACCACGCGGCACAGGTGCCTTCCGAGCTGACCATGCAGGGGCCAATCGGCGTGGACGGCGTGCAGCCCGTGGCGAACAGCGGGCAGTCGCGCGGCTCGATCAAACCGCACAGGACTTCGCCGCAGCGGCAGCCCCGGATCTCCCGGCCGGGCCCATCTTCCAGGCCAAATCGACGAAAGGCGTCAAACCGGCGGTACTTCTCCCGGAGGGCCAGCGTGCTCTGCGGGATCTTGCCCACGCCGCGCCAGTAGCCGTCGACCGGCTCGAAACACTCATCGATGATTCGTTGTGCCGCGGTATTGCCCTTCTCGGTGACGACCGCTTTGTAGACCGATTTCAACTCGGGCTTCCGCGCCGCGAGTTGGCGGCAGATCTCCGCCAGGCCCTCGATGATCTGCAGCGGCTCGAAACCCGCGACCACGCAGGGACGCCGGTAATTCTCCACGATTTCCCGAAACGCGCCCGCACCGATGATCGTGCTGACGTGCCCCGGACAGAGAAAACCGTCCACGCGGTCGTTCATGCCGCCGAGCAGGGCCCGCATCGCCGGCAGCACCAGCTTGTGGCCGCTGAGGATCGTGAAGTTCTGAATCCCTTCGCCGGCCGCTTCCTTGACCACCACGGCCGTCGCCGGGGTCGTCGTTTCGAAGCCGACGGCAATGAAGACCACGGTCTTGCCGGGATTATCGCGGGCCAACTGCAGCGCATCCTCGCTGCTCAGGACCACTTTCACATTCCCGCGGGAGGCCCGGGTCTCCAGGGAACCGTCGCTGCCCGGCACGCGGATCATGTCGCCATAGGTCGCGATGAGACAGTCATCCCGGTCTGCCAACTGCATCACGGCGTCGATATAGCCCTGGTCCGTGACACAGACCGGGCATCCCGGGCCCGACAGCAGTTTCAGTTGGGCCGGCAAGATCGATCGAATTCCGCTGCGGAAAATAGCCACCGTGTGGGTTCCGCAGACCTCCATGATCGTGATCTGCCGCTCCAGTCCCTGACATGCCTCTTCAATGGTGTGCTGCGCGTGCGTGATCCTGTCCAACATCCGTATTATCCGGAAACCTTGTTCGGGGTGTTCTCGAAGTTCTCGATCTCGGCGAAGAGCTCCCAGGTCTTCTTGGCTTCTTCCTCATCCACGGGAGCGATGGCAAAGCCGGCGTGCACCAGCACCACGTCTCCGAGCTTGGCCTCGGGCAAGAGCGTGGTCTTCGCCTTCCAGCGATTGCCCATCGCGTCAACGATTGCCTTGTCTCCCTCCAACTCGATGATCCGTGCGGGTACTGCTAAACACATGCCTCAACACTCATCCATAGTATGTCTATATAGATTCTCTGACTACGGCTCAGCCGCCGATTTGTGCGCGCCCATTATTGACTGGAATCAAGATTGTATGGGCGCGGACGATCCAGGTCAATCGTCCCGCCCAGGCCCCGGATAGGAAGATCTGTGATGTCGTCTCCGCAGTCTCGGTAGACCGGCATCCGCGGCGGGTGCGGGAGCGGTCGGGCCCAGGTGGTCAAGATCGTCACGATCGTCAAAGATCGCCAAAGAAGAACCTTGACGATCTTGACGATCTTCGCGTTTTTCGCGTAATTTCGCCACTTTTCGGTTTTGAAGATCGCCAACCTTGCGACTTGACGATCTTCAACGGATTGGGGCGCCGTTTGGGTCCGCAGCATGTAGGATGGGCTTCAGCCCATGCAGTTCCTGCGCCCGTCCCGCCGAAGAAAGTGCGCGAGCACGCCCTCGTCATTGGACATCCTCATTATTCTCCAAGGCATTTCTCAGCCTGCGGATGTCGGCCAGCAGCGGCGCCCGGTCTCGCCTCCAATTCTGATGAGTGAAGTAGAAACCCATCGCAGCCACGAGCAGATAGAAGAGGCAGTACAGGGCGAGGACGGTAGTGTAGTGCTCTCGGCTCACGTAGCGACTCAGGAACAACCCCACCACATACGGCGCGCTGGCCACGCCGAGCAACAGCAGGCCAACGGCCATGACGACATAGTCGCGGGGGGTCATGAAGACGTAGCGTCGTTCGGCCGCTGCGAGAAAAGACCGGGCGGGCTGCGTGTAGTCCACCCGTGCGAGATTCCACAGCTTCTTCTGGAGACCGAGGGCGATATACACAAACGCGGCCAAGAGCGCCCCTTGATGCAGCACACGATAAGCAGGGAGAGGCCCGGACCAGGAGAGCGAGAGCCCCACCAGGGCGAAACTCGTGAACCCGATCGCCACCAGAAACAGCGTCCGCGACTGCTTGAGCTTGGCGCGCTCCTCGGCCTCGTGAGCCTTCAACCGCGCGATCAGATCGTTCGCAGCGCCGGCCGCAGGCCCGGGGACACCTGGCTCCTCCCGGGGCGCTCTGATCTTGCGCAGCTCATCTTTCATATCATTCCAGTCCATCGCCGGTCCTTTCCCAGATCTCAAGCAGGGCTGTCTTGGCCCGATGCAGCCTCACCCGAGCGTTGCCGGGCGTAATTCCCAATACCTCCGCCATTTCCTCCGCGCCGGCCTCCTCGAGATGCAGCGCGATGAGCATGCGGTCCACCGGCGGCAACTGGTGGATGCAATCATAAAGCCGGCCAATGTCGTCCCGTGTTTGACAGGTCTCGGCCGGCGCCGGGGCCACCGGTACGCCGGCATGCTGCATCTGTCCTTCAACCTCGGTCCGCATCCGCTGCTCACGACGTTGCGTCCGCAGATACCCGAGGCAGGTATTGACGGTAATGCGGAAGATCCACGTGCTGACCTGGGACCCGCCCCGGAAGGTCGCCAGGCTCTCCCAGAGGTGCAGTAGAACCGTCTGAAACACGTCCTGCCGGGTATTCTCGTCCCGGACGTAGCCGCAACAGATCCGGTAGATCCGGTCACGGTTCTCCTGCAAGAGGGCTCTGAATTGGTTCTCCTGGTCCATGCGGCGTTCCCTTTCTACCTCTTTGGATGCCGGGCGACGCCCCGTGTTACACGCCGGCCGCGATTTCATCTTAGCCGGAGGTCCAGAATATGCCCAGATGCCAGTCTCCATGCCCCATGACGGAGTCAGCGTAAACCCGGTACATACCCATCGCGTCTGGCGAGCCCCGAATCCACACGGCGGACTTGACATACCCAGGAGCCCGGCCTACTCTTGCAGTTGGCTCGCGCAGATGCTCCTTCTGCTGGAGAGAGCCGAAACGGGATGCAATCCATATGGCGATCCGACAAGTACTCCAAGAAAAGCGGAACGATATCCTGGACATCGCGGCCAAGCACGGAGCCAGCAATGTTCGGGTGTTCGGCTCTGTAGCACGCGGAGACGATCGCTCGGACAGCGATGTGGACCTGCTGGTCGACGTCGGCGGCACAACCAGCCCTTGGTTTCCTGCCAGGTTGATCCTGGATCGGGAGCAGATTCTGGGCCGCCCCGTCGAAGTCGTGACCGAGAAGGGCTTGAATCCTCTCATCAAGGAAGACGTGCTCCGTGAGGCCGTTCCCCTATGAAGGACGACCGCGTCTACCTGCTGCATATCCTGGAACGCGTCCGCCGGATCGAAGAAGACACGGCAGGCGGCAAGGCCGCCTTTCTCGCCTCTCACACCCTGCAGGACGCCGTGCTAAGAAATCTGCAAACGATGGCTGAATCCACACAACGGCTATCAGAGAGCATCAAGGAGCGCTATCCCCAGATCGAGTGGCGCCA
Organism: Planctomycetota bacterium; assembly: GCA_025459125.1. Classification (GTDB taxonomy): domain Bacteria; phylum Planctomycetota; class Phycisphaerae; order Sedimentisphaerales; family Anaerobacaceae; genus PLanc-01. Next base: position 13,513 of record JALORE010000173.1, read on the forward strand.
CATTGCGGCCTTCCGCATTGTGCTCGTTCATGACTATCTCGGCATCGATCTGGAACGCGTTTAGGAGATCACGCAGCGCGACGTGCCCGAACTGAAGGCGATCATTCGCGAGGCGCTGGCGCTACGCTAATCCGCGGTCTGACCCACAACCCGTGCAGCTATCGCGGCTTGGCCGAGGGCGATGCCGCCGTCATTGGAGGGGACCTCGCGGTTCCACAGGATTGTGAACCCTTCTTGTCGTAAATGCCGAATCAGGCGGTGGGTCAGGAAACGATTGCAGAAGACGCCGCCGCTCAAGGCCACGGTTTCCAGCCGGGTGCTCTCGCGGGCGACCCGAGCCAGCGTCAGGAGAGCCTCCGCCAGCGTGTTGTGGAATTTCGCGGAGATCAGAGACGGCTCCCGGCCACTTCTCAGGTCCCCTACTACACCCGTAATCAACCGGTGCAAGCTCAACTGCAACGGCCCATCGCCGGTGCGGGACAGGTCGAATCGGTAGAAGTCGTCGACGCCCGGCTGCGCCAGGGACTCGAGGGCCATCGGCAGTTGCGCATCAAAGTGGTTGCGACTGCCCAAGCCGAGTAGCGCGGCGATCGCGTCGAAGACGCGGCCCAGGCTCGACGTGCTCACCACGTTGATCCCCCGGTCGATCTGCTCCAAGATGAGCTTCATCTTGCCGGTATCCGGCTCGATGCGTTCCAGGAGCCAGGCGAATTGGTCGAGATGGAACTCGTCCCGGTACGCCTGTCGCAGCAGGCTCAG
>JALORE010000433.1 GCA_025459125.1 Planctomycetota bacterium
TGGGCGCAGGTCATAACTACTCGCGAGACTTCGAGGTTGCGGGCAAGGCGGCGTTCGAGGCTCTCATGGAGCAAATGAAGGGCCGGCAAGAGCCCTAGTGGTCTTTGAGCGATGCGCGCAGGTCGTTGCACTTTGCTGGCGGCTCGCCGGTGGCGGCGACGAACATAGCGTTTATCCCGCTTACACTCAGGTATACGATATTGACGCCATACACCTCGATTCGTATACTTAGCCGATGTCTCGTCTACCAGATAACGGTGGTGCGCCGGTCGCCGGGAAGAGGGACTCGGTACTCCGAGCCGGCCGCTCGCTCCTTCTGCGCCATGGCATTCGGAAGGTACGGGTCGAGGAGGTTTGCGCGGACGCCTGCGTGAGCAAGCGGACGTTCTACAAGTATTTCCGCGACAAGGACGACCTCGCCATCGCCGTGCTTGCGGGTCTCTTCGAGGAAGGGCGTGCCCGCCTCGAAGCCGTGCTCGAGCTCGATTGCGCCGTCGAGGAGAAGGTGCGGAGGATCATGGAGGCCAAGTCCGCGTTGGCGTCCGAGACGTCCGCGACCTTCTACCGGGATGCCCTGGACGATTCCACCGCGCCCGGCCGGTACGCGCTGCAGGAGCAACACAAGTGGGACCAACGCGTCCGCCGCTTCTACGCCGACGCGCAGGCGCAAGGGCAGATCCGCGACGACATCGACCTCGATGTTCTCATGGCTCTCCTGGTGCGCTGCCGCGACCTCGTGAAGGACGCGGACCTTCAGCGTCTTGTGCCGGACTTCACCCGTCTCGTGGAGACCGTGATGACGCTGTTCTTCTACGGAATGTTGCCGCGGCCGGCGTCTGACAAACGCCGAGCGCCTCGCGGCGGGAGGAAGAAGCCATGACCAACGCCACCACGCTCTCGAAGCCTCGTCTGACAAGGGCGGGCATCGGCCGAATGCTCACGGTTGTACTGACCTTGGCAACGACGGCAGCAGTCTTCTTCCTGACCGCCGGCACGTTCGAGGTGAGCAGGGGCTGGCTCTACTACGGCGGTCTTCTCGCCTACGTCGTCGTGGCCACGACGGTAATCGTTCTGGTCTTCCCGGAAGTGATCGAGACCGTCAACGCTCGCGGAAAGCTGAACAAGGATGTGAAGACCTGGGACAAGGTCTTCGGCCTCGCGTACACGGCGATGACGTTTCTCCAACCCGCGGTCGCTGGGTGGGACGTGGGGAGAGTCCACTCGTTCGAAGCGCCGTGGCCCGTCTCGGCACTCGCTTTCGCGTTGACCATCCTGGCCTACGCGTTCGTCCACTGGGCAATGATCTCGAACAAGCATGCGGAGACGGGCGTCCGCATCCAGGAGGACCGCCATCACACCGTGGTCTCCTCCGGACCGTACCGGATCGTGCGCCACCCGTTCTACATCTCGCTGATCGCGACGGCGCTCCTTTACCCGCTTGCCGTGAGCTCGTTCTACGCGTTCATCCCGGGCTTGGTCATGGCCGTCTTGTTCGTCTGGCGGACTGCTCGTGAGGACGAGACCCTTCGTCGCGAACTCGACGGGTACGATGCCTTCACCAAGAAGACTCGCTACCGCCTCTTGCCGGGAGTCTGGTGAGTAGAAACAGGGTCAATCCATGGCAATTGACATATAGCGAGAACCAGCGGGGCCCCGGTGCGATCGTCCCTGAGACGTTAGAAAGGAGCATTAGAGACCTGCGAACAACGTCCCCCAATGGTGGCCCCAATGGTTGAAATCATCGCGTTCTAGGCGATTCGAGTGGCGTGCGGCGATCAAGATATCTTCGGGCCGCCTTAGCTTCCCGCTGGAAGTGCTCATGTCCGAGATGGGACCCATCCGAGATGTTACTGGTGGGCGAACCCGTCGCCTTTATCAAGGAGGGTAGCGACGAACTCTTGAACGAGGAGCTTGTCTTCGAGACCGCAGTCGAACTTGAATCTCCTTCCCTTTGCCTTGAACGTCAGTCGAAGATGCACCGGGGTGACGATGTATTTTACGTTCGAGACGTCCGCCTTGGTGAAGCGGAAACATCCTCTTCCCCGCGCGAGATCATCGAGATTTAACTTGGCGATGAGCTCTTGTCGCGCTAGCACGGCTCTCATGTAGCTTTTCAATTGGGAGGAGATCGCCAAGCTCTCCAGCGTCTTTCCGTGCAGTCTTTGTTCTTCCAGGGCCTTGCTCCAGTCAGCCCGGCGGGCTGGACCGTCGCCGGTGAGCAGGACGTAGAGACTGGAGTCCTGGACCACGAGAGTGTGCATCTTGGCTTGGGCGATCAGGCCATGGGGACGAAGAGCAGCGTCAATTCTCATTTGTCGACTCCTTCTCCTAAGGTTCTCCGACGAAACAACAATCCGGGGCTCGCCGAGTTGCCTTCTTCCACTCCATAACGAACGCGGTGGAAAGGGTTTGCGGCATTACATCCACATCACTGGAAGCAGATGCCTTCTGGAAATGATCTGCTTGGGGACTGACCCGCTCGACCATGAGAGCTTACAGACAGCATCGAAGTGATGCTCATAGTATTCGAGCTTGATGGAGTAAGTCTGCCCAGCTTGCAGGTAGATGATCCCGCTGTCTTCTCTGGCCCCATGGTCGTTCCAGGCGTTGATCATTTGTTTGCCATCGACCCACAATCGGACGCCGTCATCGGAAACTGTGTAGAAGGTGTAAATCTCTGACGTAGGCGCGGTGATGGTTCCGGTCCAGCGAACGCTGAAATTGTGATCGGCCATGCCGGCGGCGGGAGTTCCTTTTCCCCAATCGAAGTTGACCTCTGGGTCGAGCCGCGAAAATCCAACGTCAACCAAGTCCCTGGTTCTGAAGTAGGTTCCCCAGAGACCGCACTTGCCTTCTTCCACACCGCAGCCGCAGCTTTGGGGCTGTTGCTTGGCGGGATCGTTCGGGCATTGATCATGGCAATTGGGGGTACCGTCTCCGTCCGAATCCGTGTCCGCTGTTCCACATCCGCAGATGCCCGGATCTGTCTTGCCCGAGTCCGCCGCGCAGCTGTCGTTGCAGTCCGCGGTTCCGTCGCTGTCCATGTCATTGTCCGCGGTGCCGCATCCGCACTCACCTGAGATCGTCTTTCCTGGATCTAGGGGGCATTCATCCACGCAGTTTGGGAAGCCATCGCCATCGTTATCCGCTTCTGCCGCGGCGCAACCGCAGATGCCGGTATCCAGTTTGTCGGGGTTGTCAGGACAAAGATCATTGCAGTCGGGAACACCGTCGAGATCCGTGTCCGTGTCTGCGATGCCGCATCCGCAAATGCCCGGCTTGGTCTTGTTGGGATCATAGTGGCACTTGTCGCGGCAGTCGGCGGTGCCGTCGCCGTCGGTGTCCGTGTCCGCGGTATTGCACCCGCACTGGCCGGGTTCTGCTTTGTTCGGGTTAAAGGGGCAGGCATCGCCGTTGAAGAACTTTATCGAGACGCCGCGTTTCTCAGCCTTCTCCCACATCTTGAGGTAGGCCTCTGCAGATCGGAAAAGCGGTTCGAGATCCTTGTCGGATTCGGCATCGAGGCGCAGGTCTTGGATGAATTCCGGCATGAGGCCAATGTGCACCAAGCCTTCGGTGTTGAAATCGAGCTCGCGGTTCCCGAGCTTCGGCCGGGTGAAGGTGACGCCGCCGTCAAAGGATTTGAAGGGATAGGTGACTCCGTTGATGTTCGGATCGCCTTGATTCTCGCAGGCTCTGTTGGCACCGAAACGCGGCTTGCGATAGGAAGCGAAACCGTTGAGATCCCAGCTCCAGGCCTCGCCCGGATAGGCGCCGGCCTTGATCCTTTTTGCGATGTTTGATTTTAGACCAGCGAGCATGGTGCCCTTTTGATTCATGTCTCGGCACTCGGGAATGCCAGAAGTGGAAATGCCTCCCAGGGCGTACACGGCGTTGTTCTCGCCTTTGCTTCCGTGAGTCGCTGACGGGGGATAGTCGTATTCCCGCAGGAGATGGAATGCCCGCTGGTAGGCGCGCTGGGAGAAGTGGTCGACCTCGACAATCATGCCCCTTTTCATGATCTCGACCATGAAGAACTCACCCAGGGGCGTCAGACCCGTCTTTTGACAGTATTTCCCGCTCAAACCTGCCCCGAGCAGCTTCGGCACATGGGGAAGGAGAGTGAGGGCCGCGTGTTTGCCGAGATCGCTGAAGTCGAAAGGCGGCGCGGACATGAATTCGTCTCGAGGCTTGTTGAGCCCGCCGAACTGCACA
>JALORE010000015.1 GCA_025459125.1 Planctomycetota bacterium
CCCTACACCGTGGGCGTTCTCGCCCGGGCGGCGGACCTGCGGATCCTCTCGGGTCAGGTCAAGGGCTATACTACCATCGCCAGGACAGCGGCCGGAAGATCACGCGGGAGTTCTGCCCGAATTGCGGGGCGCCGCTCTTCACCCGGGCCGAGAAGTATCCCGATGCCGTCTTCCTCAAAGCCGGCAGTCTGGATGAGCCGCAGCAGATCAAGCCAAGCTGCCAGACCTGGACGAAACGGGCGGTGCCCTGGGCTCACATCGATGAGAGACTGCCCTGTTTTCCGGAAGGCCGGCCGACGGGAAAGGAGTAGCCCCTGAATTGATGGTTGATTGTTGATGATTGATGATTTGGGCGGCATGTCTGCGGCTTAGGGCCGGTTTTCCGTCCGCTGGCCTCTGCCTTCGTCCTCCGCTCGCCCAAGGCCGGCCCGCTCCAGTATGGATCACATTGCCATTATTTTTGGTTCTTTTGCAACATACCAGCATCAAGAAACGTCTATAGAAAGAGCGGTAGCCTGTCGTCGGGGGGAGAACCCACATACGGACCAAGCCGGAAGGCAGTAGTCGGCAGCGGGCGGGTCAGTAGCCGGTGGGAGGACTGTTCGGGTGAAACAAAGCCAATTGGCCCACCCCTGTTCCCCGGGACAGAGGGCCGCGGAATTCCGTTTGCCCCGGGCAGCCCGGGGCGGCATAATCGTATCGAGCCGTACATGCAATGGAGTTTTGCAGAGTCTCACGATGAACCTACCTGAGAATTCGGGCCCAGGGGACCCGAGGAGGCTGTGACAATGTCGAGCACGATGACCAGAAGACAACTGATGGGAACCGGGGCAGCGGGGCTTTGCGCGATGGCGCTCGGGGGAACCCTCCCGGCGGCCCAACGCAAGAGACAACCCAACATCCTGATCATCACCACCGACCAGCAGCGCGTCGACGCGATGAGCGCGGTGGGCAATACGTGGGTCAAGACACCCCATATGGACTCGCTCGTGGCCAATGGGGTGTATTTCATGAACTCGTACTGCTCCTTTCCCCTGTGCAGCCCCTCGCGGGCCAGTCTGCACACCAGCCGGATGCCGCACGAGATCGGCGTGGACCGCAACAACCTGCCCATCCTGAACGCACCGTTGTCCGGCGAGGTCTTCCGCGAGGCGGGCTATGACACCGGCTACGCGGGCAAGTGGCACTGTCCCAGCGTGTATCCGACCGAGGGGATCGCCGGCTTCGAGGTCGTGAACACCACGACCCGACAGGGCAAGCTCGCCCAGGCCGTGGATGAGGCGACGATGACCGCGGGCATCGAGTTCATCCGGCGTAAACGCGAGAAGCCCTTCCTGGCGGTGGTGTCGTTCATCAATCCGCACGACATCTGCCTGCCGGCGGGCGGGGATAGTCCCCTGCTGGGCGAGCTGTGGCAGCGGTACCAGCCGCCGGCCGGGGCCGAGCTGCCCCCCCTGCCGGCCAACGCCCTGCCCACCCAGGGCCTGCCCGAGGGCTTCAACCGCGGCCCCAAGCACGATGACTGGGACGAGAACCAGTGGCGGCGTTTCGGTTATGCGTATCGCCGCATGATGGAGGACGTGGACCGTCAGGTCGGCCTGGTTCTGCAGGCCCTGCGCGAGACCGGCCAGGAGAACAACACGCTGGTCATCTTCACCAGCGATCACGGCGAGGGCCTCGGCTCACACCGCTGGACCGGCAAGATGATGTACTACCAGGAGGAAGCGGCGGTGCCGCTGATCGTCAGTTGGAAAGGTGTGACGCCGGCCGGCCGGATCGACCGCGAGCACCTGGTTTCCACGCTGGACGTGCTGCCGACGATCTGCGACTACGCGGGCGTGCGCGGCCCGGCGGTCATGCGCGGCAAGAGCCTGCGGCCGGTCATCGAGAAGCCCCAGCAGCCGGGTCACGAGTACGTCGTGTCCGAGATGGCCGGCAGCGGCGGCCGCAGCTTCATGCTGCGGACCAAGAAGTACAAGTACATGTTCTTCCCGCCGGCCAGCGGCCAGAAGCAGGAGATGTTCTTCGACCTGCAGGCCGACCCCGGCGAGATGAAGAACCTCATCGCCCAGCCGGCCCTGGCCACGGAGATCGAGCGTCACCGCAAGCTGCTGGCCGACTGGAACAAGCTGACGGAAGAAGCCAGCCACACCATCGTGCCCGGCCAAGCCGGCAAGGCCAAGAACAAAGCGAAGCAAAACAAGGCCAAGCAGAGGAACAAGTAGCTGCCATAGGCAGACCACGTCCGTGGCAAAGGCATCGTGCCCTTGCGCGGCGGTACAGAGAGATGCCTCGCGATCGGTCGGGCGAAGCCGATCCGATTGGACTTGCGAGGGCTGTAGGACCATGCTTGTCGTATGACGTAGCCATCATCGGAGCGGGACCGGCGGGAGCGACGCTGGCCCGATTGGTCGGGCAGAGGTATCGCGTTCTGCTGGTCGAGAAGAGGACTCTGGAAGGGCCCGGAAAGTGCTGCGGCGGGCTGCTGGCGCCGGACGCGCAAGGGATGCTGTCCCAGCTCGGCCTGGGATTGCCCAAGAGCGTGCTGCAGGAGCCGCAGCTCTTCGTCGTGCGGGCCATCGATGTGCCGTGCCGGCGCGAACGGTACTATCAGCGTCACTACATCAATATGGACCGCGGGCAGTTCGACCGATGGCTCCTGTCCATGGTGCCAAGTGGCGTCGACGTGAGGCTGGGCTGCCGGCTGCGGGCATGCACGCGTGAGAAGGAGGGATTCCAGCTGGTGCTCCGCCAACAGGACGGACAACGCGTCGAGACGGCCCGGATCGTCGTGGGAGCCGACGGCGCGGGGTCGAAGGTGCGCCGGGGGCTTGGGCTGCAACGCCCGGCCCCGCGCATGTACCTCGCGGTCCAGGAATGGGTCGAAGCCGACGCGAGTATGCCCTATTTCTCCTCGATCTTCGATCCCGAGATCACCGACTACTACTGCTGGACGATTCCCAAGGACCATCTCCTGGCCGTCGGGGCGGCCCTGGCCCCCCGGGACAGGACCAGGGAGAGATTCGAGCGGCTCAAGAGCCGGCTGCGGGATTGGGGCTTTCGCTTCGGACGGACCGTGCGGCGGGAAGGCGCCCTCCTGCTACGGCCCGAGACGGTCGGCCACGTGTCCACCGGGACGGCGGGGATCGCCCTGATCGGTGAGGCGGCCGGCTGGATCAGTCCCAGCTCCGCGGAAGGACTCAGCTACGCCTTTCGCAGCGCCCGGATGCTGGCCGAAGTCCTGCACGCCGGGCTCGACGACGTCGCGCCGCGCTATCACCGAACGAGCCAGCCCCTGCGGCGGAACATCCTGGTCAAGGGCCTCAAGTCGCGCGTCGTCTTCCATCCGGGGCTCCGCCGGATCATCATGAGGCTCGGTCTGCAAAGCATGGACATCTATGGCGGCGACGAGAGATAGAAGAAGGGCCTGCACCCTGGAAGGGTACAGGCCCGAGACGACTGTGCTGCGCTGGGTCTGGTTGGCAACGGACGATTTACTTGACCGTCAGCCGCACGTTGTCCAGACCGATCCAGCTCTGACCGTTTTCCGTCACGTTGTCGAGCTCGATGCCGATGTCCTTGCCGACGCAGGCCGGCAGGTCACTCGCCTTGAACGGCAGCGAGAACGTCTGCATGGCGTCGGTGACCGTCACATCCGCCTTGGCGGCGGGAACGCGGAGGCCGGCGTCCACGTAGTAGAGGGCTAGCCGCAGCGTCGTGCCCTGCCACGTGTTGCGGGCGTCCACCTTCAGCTCGAAGGTGTCTTCGGCTGCAATGATGAAGCCCGTCGTCTGCCAGACGGAGGGATCGGCGCCCATCAGGAAGGCGGTCCACAGACCGTCGGTGGGCGTGTAACCGGTCTCCACGCCGGAGTCGGCCACGGCAACGTTGGGGTCGCTGGCCCAGCCCGGAATGTCAACGGCCGGGGTGCCGCCAATGCCTTCGCCGTTCCAACCCTTGATCTTGACCGTGCCCGGCTGCTCGAAGCTGGCGTTCACCAGGGGAATCGGCAGCGGCACCGGGATCGTCATGTACTCGACCGCGTTCAGGAAGATCTTCTTACCGGCGGCATTGAAGTTCATGACGCCCCAGTTCGTCTTCTGGCCCGAGACTTCCTGGGTGCCGGCGTTGAAGAACATCCGGTGGCCGCCCGCGATCTGACCCGCGGTGGCGTAGAACGGCAGGCCCGGCATCCACTCCGCGATCAGGAGGTTGCCGTTATCCGGCCGCAGGGCCAGGGCGGAGCCGCTGCCGGCGTCGTTGCTGTTGATGAAGCTGGCGTAGCCGCTGGCCGCGTTCGGATCGTACCACTGCACGACGTTGTTGACGATCTTCGCGTTGGGATCGACCACCGCGTTCGGATCGACCACGACATCGCTGCTCTCGAACGTCACGCCCGCGAAGAGCGGATTCGCCACATCGACGGCCTTGAGCATGTAATAGGGCTTCCGTGCGTCCTGGCTGCCGCTGTTGATCCACTTCCACCGGTTGTTGGCGGCGATATAGGAGCTCATCAACATCACCGGCGTCTGCAGACCGTTCCAGAACGCGACCTCGTCGGCGTTGGTGGACACGCCACCGCTGTTGCAGTCCCGACCGATGATGACCAGGTCCGCCGCCTGAAGGACCGCCATCTTGTTGGGGTCCAGGACTTCCCAGTAGCTGGTCCCGACCACATTGCCCGCCGTGTAGTCCACGTCGTACCAGGCGGCCTTGAGCAGATCGACAAAGCCCTTGTCGCTGGGCACGTTCGGATCGGCCGTCGAGGCGTGCATCGCCGAGACGAAGACCACCTTCTTCGGCGTGAAGGTGTACTTGTAGGTGTAATGCGCCTTCACCTGCAGCTTCGAAGACTTCACGACGTCGCCCTGGTTGGAGGCATAGTCGGTCAGCTTGACCTGCGTGTAGTAACCGTTGGTGCCCGTCAGCCAGGTATCGGCGTCCGTCAGGTCGATCACCGTCGTGCTGTCGCCCCAGAACGTGGAGGCGGCCTTCAGATACACGGGCCCCGGCGCCACGATGGCCTTCCAGGGACCGGTGCTCTTGTCACTTCTCGAGACGCTATCCCGCTGGGCATTGGGACCCGCACCAGCCACCGGCGAAACACCATTGGCCACGATCGTCAGCGTCGCGCTGGTGATCTTGTACCCCAGCTTGAGTTCGCCACCCTCGGGATAACCCAGCGCCACGGCGTCCGGCGCCGGATCTTTCACCTCAAACTTGTACGGCTGGGACCACGTGATCGTCGCCCCGCTCACGGTAAAGCCGGACTTCACCGTGTTGTCGTACGAGACATCTCCTTCCGAGAGAGTCACCGTCACCGGCTCGGCGAACACCGCCGTACCCAGGGCCAGCACCACGCTCGCCACCGTACACATCACCACGAATCGCTTCATCTTCCACTTCTCCTTTCTGCCTAGGTATTTGATGGCACCATCTGTCGGCCCACGCCCGCGGCACGGAACACCGGCGCACCAGTCGGGGGGCCACATTCTCGCTATGTCACCTTCTGCTGCCTCACCTCCTTCCACGGTGACGTCGGGACCGTTGTCCGGACGAGACAACGCCTACCCTTCTCCAGTTGCTCGACAGGGAATCTGACTATCCTTGCCTTCGCACGTGTCTCTCGCCGCCCGACGGCCGGTTACTGCCAATGGCGCGCAGGTACAAACGTACCGCGCCCGGGGACATCGTACGGCCCGCACACAGCGCGAAACCTCCACCGTGAGGTACCTGCATTGTAGGGTATTCCCGACCCCGTGTCAACGCGCCCGCCTCTTTTTTTTCGGACGATCGCGCGGCCGCGGGACAGGGAGGGGTGGCAAGTCGGATCCCATGGGGACGCCGATCGCGAGGCCTCGCGATCGGCGTCCCCTGGTGCAACGTGGAAGTTACGCCGGTCTTTTACTACCGATCGGCCAGGGATTAACGCACAAACAGCATCTCGGCATAGGTCGGCAGCGGCCAAAGCCGGGCGTCCATGAGGACCTCCAGCTCGTCGGCCACCACTCGCAGGGCCTGCATCGCCGGGACGACATCCGTGCGATACGCCTCAGCCTGCCGCTCGTGCCCCTTCGTGCCGGCGGCGCCGGCCCGGGCTTTTTCCAACGCCTCGATGCGCGTCTGCAGCGTGGCGATCAGGTCGCAGACCTTCTGGAGCATCGCCTTTTGCGCTTCGGCTTTGACCCCGGCGCCGGAGACCGCGGTCACCGCCTCGCCCAGCCGGGCCGAGTACTCGCAGCACGCCGGCAGGATTTGCCGTCGGGCCATCGTCAGCATCGTCTGGGCCTCGACGTTGATCTGGCGGCTGTAGACCTCCAGGAAGATCTCCGTCCGGGCGCGGAGCTCGTTTTCCGAGAGCACACCGTGCTTCGTGAACAGCGCGATGTTCTGGGGCGAGGGAATCGTCTTGAGCGCTTCGACCGCCGCGCGGATATTCGGCAGGCCGCGCCGGGCGGCCTCCGCAGCCCATTCCTCGCTGTAGTTGTCGCCGTTGAACACGATCCGGGCATGCTGGGTGGCGATATCCTGCAGGATCTTCTGGGCGGCCGCCGGGACATCGCTGGCCTTCTCGAGCACGTCGGCGATCTCGCTCAGGGTCTCCGCGACGATCGTGTTGAGGGTGAAACTCGGCCCGGAGATGGACTGCGAGGAGCCGACCATGCGGAACTCGAACTTGTTGCCGGTGAAGGCGAACGGCGAGGTCCGGTTGCGGTCGGTGCTGTCCTTGGGCAGGTGCGGCAGGGTCGAGACGCCCAGCTTGAGCTGGCCGCCGCGTTTGCTGCTCTTGGCGCTGCCCTTGGCGAGCTGCTCGAAGATGTCCGTCAGTTGCTCACCCAGGAACACCGACACGATCGCCGGCGGGGCCTCGTTGGCGCCCAGGCGATGGTCGTTGCCGGCGTTGGCCACGCTGGCCCGCAGGAGCATCGCGTACTGGTCCACCGCCCGGATCACGGCACAGAGCATGACCAGGAAGACCATGTTGTCGTGCGGCGTGTCGCCGGGATCGAGCAGGTTGATCCCGGTATCGGTGGCCATGCTCCAGTTGTTGTGCTTGCCCGAGCCGTTGACGCCGGCGAAGGGCTTCTCGTGCAGCAGACAGACGAAGCCGTGCCGGCGCGCCACCTTCTGCAGGGTGTCCATCGTGAGCTGGTTGTGATCCGCGGCCACGTTGACCGTGGAGAAGACCGGCGCCAGCTCGTACTGGGCCGGGGCCACCTCGTTGTGCTGCGTCTTGGCGGTCACCCCCAGCTTCCACAGCTCATGGTTGACCTCGTTCATGAAATTGGCGATCCGCTCGTGCAGGGAGCCGAAGTAGTGATCCTCCAGCTCCTGCCCGCGCGGCGGCTTGGCACCGAAGAGCGTCCGGCCGGCCAGGACGAGGTCCAGCCGCTTCGCGCAGAACGACTGATCGACCAGGAAGTACTCCTGCTCCGGTCCCATCGTCGCGATGACCCGCTTGACGTTCGTGCAGCCGTTGCCCAGCGCCTTCAGGACGCGGACCGCCTGGCGGCTCAGGGCGTCCATGGACCGCAGCAGCGGTGTCTTCTTATCCAGGGCCTCGCCGGTGTACGAGCAGAAGGCGCTGGGGATGTAGAGCGTGATGTTCTTGCCGTCTTCCTTGACGAAGACCGGCGAGGTGCAATCCCAGGCGGTATAGCCGCGGGCTTCGAAGGTCGCCCGCAGGCCGCCGGACGGGAAGGACGAGGCGTCGGGCTCGCCCTGCGTCAGCTCCTTGCCGCTGAACTCCATGATGGTCCGGCCGTCCTTCGTCGGCGAGATGAAGGCGTCGTGCTTCTCCGCCGTCAGACCGGTCATCGGCTGAAACCAGTGGCAAAAGTGCGTGGCCCCCTTGGCGATGGCCCAGTCCTTCATCGCGTTGGCGATGACGTCCGCCGTGGCCGGATCGAGCGGCTGCTCGCCGTCCAGGGTCCGCTTGAGAGATTGAAATACGTTTTTGGGCAAACACTCCCGCATGGTCGCTTCATTGAAGGCGTTGCGACCGAACACGCCCGACACACCACTGGACATTCTTGGCTCCTCTATTGTTTTCGTAGTCGTCATAGAATCACACATTATACCCATAACAAGGGTTCCTATCAAAGCGCGAGCGGCCCCGGGGTCTGCCACCCCGGCCTCTCGACCGCGGCTCCGTCAGCACCAGAAAGGGGGCGAGGCCTGTGCCGTCCGGCAATCCCCAGCAGAATCCGCCGACAGCCCGGGGAACCCCGACGCAACGAAACGCGCGGGGGCACCCCGCAGGCCCCACCCACAACCCAATGCTGGCTGCACCCAAGGTGCAGCGAACACTTGCCTGGTACCGCCCCCGCCGTCGCACCGACGACGAGGGCCCTCGACTTCGTTCTTCCCGACACCGTCGGGCAACTTCCTTTTGGGCATCATTTTTTGGTTCCTTTCCAGCATTGGGTATTGACTGCATTTATTCGATGACTTCTCCGCCCCGCTCGCTGGCGCGGATGCGGATACGTTCGAGTAGCGCGAGGAGGAAGACCTAGTCGTCGCCGACCTCCATCGATCACGGTATACGCCGCCTGCCGATGCAACGTCAGGTCCAGGCCGACGCGCTCTTCATGGGCGTCGACCCGCACCTTCATAACTACATCCACCAGCTTGAGCAGTGCGATGCCGACGGCAAAAGAGTACACTCCCGCAACGGGCACCGCCTGGAGCTGGATCCAGAGCAGGCCGGGATCTCCGTCGAAAAGGCCGTCCGCCCCGGCGGGATTGACGGTCTTGCGGGCGAAGAGCCCGGTGGCGATGACGCCCCAGATCCCGCCGACCCCGTGCACGCCGAAGGCATCCAGGGAATCGTCGTAGCCCAACAGGGCCTTGACGCAGGTACCGGCCAGCCACGGGATCACGCCGGCCCCGATCCCGATCCCGATCGCCCCGAAGGGCGTCACGAATCCGGAGGCCGGGGTCACCGCCGCCAGCCCGGCGATCATGCCGGTGATCATGCCCAGCGTCGTGGGCTTCTTGTGCTTGATCCAGTCGCGCAACGCCCAGGTGACGCCCGCCGTCGCACCCGCGAGATGAGTCACCATGAAGGCGCTGGCCGCCAGGGCGCCGGAGCCCAGGGCACTGCCGGCGTTGAAGCCGAACCAGCCCAACCAGAGCAATCCGGCCCCCAGGACCGCAAACGGCAGATTGTGCGGCGGGGAGATCCCGTCCGGATACCCCTGCCGGCGTTCCGCGCAATCTCAGGACGAACCAATACCCCGTATGCCATCATCTCCGTATCCGATCATGCTCAGGCCAGTCGTAGAGAGCATTGCCCACCCGCGCACGAACGCCGGGCAGGATGCCTTCTTGTCCCTGGGCAGGAACAAATCCCGTACCAAACCAGCCGTCCGGATGCCCAATTCGTGTAAGCGATTGCGCGGACTCATGTTACAGGCAAACCTGGAGACAAATTGCCGGGAGTACATACTTACATTTATGTATACATCAGCCCCATCAAGTACACTTTTGTATTCCACGTGCATAGAAAGGGGCCCCGCCGTTCGTGCGGCGGGGCCCTCTCCCGGCCCGGATGGGCACGAGAGATGATGGCCGATACCTTACCCAATCGCTTCGTTGCCGCGCTCGCCGGTGCGAATCCGGACACACTCGGGCAGGTCCAGGACGAAGATCTTGCCGTCGCCGATCTGGCCGGTGTGCGCGCCGTCGGTGATCGCCTTGACAGTCCGTTCGACGAAGGCTTCATTGACGGCGATCTCCAGCTTGATCTTCTTGAGCAGACTGCCCTGCTCCTTGTGGCTGCGATAGACCTGGGCGACACCCTTCTGCCGCCCCCGGCCGAGAACGTTCGACACCGTCACCAGATTGATCTCCTCCTCGGTCAGTCGCTTGAGCACTTCGTCCAGACGGTCCGGTTGAATGATGCCGATCACGTATTTCATAGGCTGATGTCCTTTCTCAGACAGGTCCCGGCGAGCACCGCGGAACAATCTCCATGCTTGGCGTTGAGATTGCTGCGTCGCAGGGCTCTTCGCCATGACAGGCAAAGCACGTTGTTAGTCAATCACGGTGTACGCGGCTTCGCGGTGCAGAGCCAGGTCGAGGCCCACGCGTTCCTCGTGCTCGCTGACGCGCAGGCCCATGCAGGCCTGCACCAATTTGAGCAGCACGAGCCCAACCACGAAGGAGAAAACCACCGTGATCAACACCGTCTTGATCTGGATCCAGAGCAGCACGGGATTGCCGTAGAAGAGCCCGTCCGCGCCGGCCGGATTGACCGATTTGGTCGCGAACAGGCCGGTCGCGATAGCGCCCCAGATCCCGCCCACGCCGTGGACGCCGAACGCATCCAGGGCATCATCGTAGCCCAGGGCGGCTTTGATATAGGTCACCGCCACCCACGGAATCAGACCCGCTCCGATTCCGATACAGATCGCCCCCGCCGGCGTGACATATCCGGAAGCGGGCGTGATCGACACCAACCCTCCCACCGCGCCAGTAATCATGCCCAAGGTGGTGGGTTTCTTGTGTTTGAGCCAGTCGAGCAGAGCCCAAGTCAGACCCGCGGCCGCGGCGGCAATGTGCGTGACCGTAAACGCGCTGCCGGCCAAACCACCGGCCCCCAGGGCGCTGCCGGCATTGAAACCGAACCAGCCGAACCACAAGAGCGCCGCCCCCAGCACCGCGAAGGGCAGGTTGTGCGGCGGGGAAATCCCCTCCGGATACCCTTGCCGGCGTCCCAGCACCAAGGCTGCGGCCAACGCCGTCATGCCGGCGTTGATGTGCACAACGGTGCCCCCGGCAAAGTCCAACGCCCCCCACTGCCGCAGGAAACCACCCACGCCCCATACCCAGTGGGCGACCGGGTCGTATACGAACGTCGCCCACAACAGCATGAACACGCAGAGCGAAGAGAACTTCATGCGTTCCGCAAACGCCCCGATGATCAGCGCCGGCGTAATCACGGCGAACATCATCTGGAACATCATGAAGACCTGGTGCGGAATCGTGGCCGCGTAATCCGCGTTCGGCTCCAGTCCCACGCCGCTGAGGAAGAGCCACTTGAGCCCGCCGATCAGTCCGGTGCCGGGCGCGAAGGACAGGCTGTACCCGAGCACGACCCACTGCAGGCTGATCAGACACAGCAGCATCAGGCATTGCATGAGCACCGAGAGCATGTTCTTGCGCCGGACCAGTCCGCCGTAGAAGAACGCCAGCCCGGGCGTCATGAGCATCACCAGCGCTGCGCTGACGAGCACCCACGCCGTATCGCCCGAATCCACCCGCGCCGGGACCGGCACAGCCGGCGCGGCGGCGGCAGCCTGCTCACCGGCGCGCGCCACCGCTGCGGTCCCCCCCAGGACCGCAAGCGCCCCCAGAACCCCGATGACCAGCCGCGCCTCACCCGCCGGCCGGATGGACCGATCCCATGTTGCCAACATATCCCGTACCCCTTTCTACTGGGCCAGTTGCCTTGTTTCTGTTCGTTGGTCAATCCATCGTCAAAGAGCATGTACGCATACCGGTTCCTGATAGCTACAAGAGCTGTGCCAAACAGACCACAGCCGACCAGAAAGTACGTAACCACCTTTCGCAGCCGTGTTTATGGCACTCACACCGGTTTGCTCCATCGCCCTGAATTTCTACATTGTTGTAATCCGACAGGGGATGGAATACATAAATGTATACTCTCCTGCGGTCCGTGCCGCGTGTCTTCGTTCTTTCGAAGCAGCCCGCGACGTTGATGCCATAAATGCGACCGAGAAGCGCCACAAATGAAGGCTCCCACCACGAGGAACCGAGGCGACTCGGATGCTGGCACCCTCCCGGTGTGGACAGTTCGCATTCCTCGCCGGGGCCGTGTTCCTAAAGGCATCAGGACGGCCCAAGGAAAGAGACCACCCCGGCCCTCCGTTTTCGTGAACGGGGGTTCCGGATGCTCAGTAGGAGCAGGCGGATGAAACGCAGCGGACACTGCGATCTGGCCGTGGTCGGCGGCGGTATCGCGGGGCTCTCCCGTTGCTTGCAAACCTCCGCAGGGATGAAGATCGCTCTCTTGGAGGCGACGGACCGCCTCGGAGGCAAGATCGAAACCACGCGTACGGAGGGCTTTCAGGCGGAATACGGCGCCATGCGGTTCGACCCGATCCACCAGCCGGGGTGGGAGAGATGCTGAGGGACTTGCACTTGGAGACAGAGCCTCTTCCCGAGTACAACTCGCCGCCGGTGGAAGAACGACGGACGAAATACAACCTGGCCGCCGACGAGAAGGACCTGAACGCCCTGGAGCTCTTCACGCGCGGGATTGCACGCGTCCTGGGAAGATCGGAAGCCCAGTTGCTGCGTCTCACACCCCAGGACTTGGAGGATCTTCGGCACCACGGTCGGCCCGGAGCGCACTGACCCGGGCCCGCGCCGGTGCGTGACCGGGAGGTTCGTGGTGTGGCCGCAATACCGATTACACTGCCGAACCTCATGGTCCGGGTGGCATCGTCAAGCGGAGCCTCCGGAGCTTGGCGATGGCGGATGGCCTGTGCCCTGGACCATCCCCACTCACCACAACGACCGCCGGCTCACCCCCCTCGAACGTGATCCGATAGGTGTCCGTGCTGTGAGCCAGGACTCTATCGTGATGACCACTGACCCGTCCCGGCCAGGCACCGGCGTTTGCCATGGACACGCCAACCAGGACAACTTCAACCAGCACCGTAATGATTTTCGATTTCGTACTCATGGCCTGTACTCCTTCCTCAATGATCGCCCTCTCGATTGATTGCCCTGTTCGGTCCACGCGGCCGAACCGATGTTCCTTGTTCCTTCCACCCGCTGTTTGCTCCTCCCTTTGTCACCAGTCGCGTGCCTGTAGACGTGACGCAGGCAAGCCGCTCCGGGAAAGCCCGCGACGCTCTTGTTGGTACCGCCCCAGGACCCGATCGACAGCCAGTTCTGTCTCCCGGATCGCTTGTTCCATGAGCCGCCGGCTCCCTGCCAGTGGCTGGGCTGGGGCTCCTCTTCCTGGTTGAACAGTAGGCGGTAACATGGTCATTCACTCCCAACAACTGCGATCTGCCGTGAAACTCTCGTGTTGGTGCCGTGCTCCACCACCTACATATATGGCCGAGCCAAGCGAACTTGCGCGGAAACTGGGGACCGTCACAGGGGGAGAACTCAGAGTGCCAGGTACTTTTTCCGGAGTGTGACTATCCACCTTTGCGGTGGCCGGCGGCCGTTCGGAGAACGGCGTACAGCCTACTGAGAGAAGCAGGCGCGGCGGGGCACTCGGTCGGAGGTCCCCATGAACACGGCGCTGGATACCTCCGGACGGAAGAAAGAAAAGAGGCGGTTGGGGGGATGTTTGAAGTGTGAAGTCAGACGCGTCCGCGCCTCTCCAAATCAAGCGTCAACACTCAACCATCACACTTCGCACTATCGGCCATCTTCACCAAGGGGGTTCGGCCGTGGAACTGCTTCTGGAGAAGGTCACAATTGCCGCCGCGTTGTCAGCACTAATGAAATGGGAATTCTATGGTTTCCCGTGACCACGGGTGCTGCCGGAACACGGTGGCGGGTCTTTCCGAGCATGCGGGAGCCCGCCGACGCCAAGAACGCGCGTGGTACTCCTGCCGGCCGGCGGCAGGTAAGACGGGCTGGGGCCCATGCGGGGGATGCCCCGATGGCCGTACCGCGGGACCGCATGGGCGAAAGGAACCGCACAGGCTCCAAGCAGAACCGCATGGGCTAAAGCCCATCCTACATGCTCAAGGTGCTCATGTTCTGGGAGTTGAGCATCTTGAGCCTCTGACTTGGGCCGCGAGGGGCAAGACCGCCAAGACCGCCATGTTTCTTGGGTTGGCGGTCCTGGCGGTCTTGGGGAGATGTCCCATCATTCCAACACTCCAATCCGCTGCTGATTGTGCGGAATACACGTAGACGCGCAGTTTTCAAACCTGCGCATCTACGGCGGGCGTTGCGCATCTACGGGTTGTGGGCACAAAATAAAGGGGGACTCCCTGATAGCCAACAAAGTCCCCCCGCCGTTCGTAGGATTTGGAGCAACCAATGCGGCCAATATTTTCTGCCGATACTGTCCCAGTGGCCGGGGACGGAGGTCCTTGACCTGCCGGTGTCCCTTGGGTAGGATGGACCGATAATGTATGCGGCGGATATGGAGAAATGGGAGGTATCACACCATGAGAAGGGTCCAAGTCCTTTCAATCATTGTATTTATGTTCATAGGGGCCGCCGCCCCGCCGTCGGTGGCCGGGCCACGGGATGCACTCTGGATCCAGGTCCAGGCGGCGATCGACAAGTCCCTGCCCCAGACGGCCATCACCCTCCTGGACCAGATCATCCCCGGGGCCTTAGCCGACCAGGCCTGGGCCGAGGCCACCAAGGCCATCTGCCTGAAGATCGTCCAGAACGCCACAGTCGAAGGCTACCAGTACGGCGAGAACCGCATCGCTGAGTTGCAGGCCCAGATCGCCGCGGCGCCCGCGCCGATGCAGCCAGTCATGGAGGCAATTCTGGGGCACTGGTACTGGAACTATTTCCAGGCCAACCGCCGGCGGTTCCTGCAGCGAACGCAGACTGCCACGCCGCCGGGCGCGGACCTGGCCACGTGGGACCTGGCCACCATCCTGGCGGAGATCGACAAGCACTTCAGCCTGGCCCTGGCCGACGACGTGACGCTCAAGGGCACCCCGATCGCCCTGTGGGACGACCTGATCGAGAAAGGGACCGTGCCGGATGCGTACCGGCCCACGCTGTACGATTTCCTCGCGTTCGATGCCCTGTCCTTCTACAGTACCGGCGAGCAGGCCGGGACCCGGCCGCAGGATGCCTTCGAGATCCTGGCCGACAGCCCGATCTTCGCCCCGGTAGCCGAGTTCCTGGCCTGGCAGCCCCAGACCCTGGACACCGGGTCGGCCAAGGTCAAAGCCATCCGGATCTATCAGAACCTGCTGACCTTCCACCAGAACGACAAAGACAAGACGGCCTTCCTCGACGCGAACCTGCAGCGGCTGATCTTTGGCTATACTCAGGCCGTGGGACCGGAGAAGCCCGAGTTGTACAAGGCCGCCCTCGAGCGATTCGTGAACGAATGGCAAGGCCACGACACTGCGGCCCGGGCCATTTACGAGTGGGCCAATGTCGAGCACGACCAGGGGGATTACGTCGCAGCGCATACGTTGGCCGGCCGGGCATGGGACCAGTATCCCGCCAGCATCGGTGGCATCCAATGCTATAATCTCATTCAGCAAATCGAGGCCAAGTCCGCCTCTATCACCACCGAGCGGGTGTGGAACGATCCCCTGCCCAACATCCAGGTCACCTATCGCAACGTGACGAAGGTCTTCTTCCGGGCGATACCTGTCCGCTTCGAAGACTACAGGGGCAGTCCGAGATCCGATCTGACCCCCGAGCAGCTCGCTGCCTTACTGGCGGCCCAGCCGGCCCGGGAATGGAACGCGGAGCTGCCGCCTACCGTGGACTACAAAGCGCGAACCCAAACCCTGCGGGCCCCTGAAGGTCTCGCCAAAGGCCTCTATTATCTGATCGCCAGCCATAGTTCTTCTTTCCAGCAGGAGGCCAACCAGATCAATGCCGTTGGCGTTTGGGTCAGCGATCTGGCTTTGGTGGTTCGCAGCGTGGGCCAGTCGGGCGAGGTTGAGGGTTTCGTGCTCAACGCCAAGACCGGTTTGCCGATCGCCCAGGCGACCGTCGCACGCTGGTGGTATCGCTCCACCGGGAGAACCTCTCCGCCCGACAATGACGGCGTGGGGTACATGATCGAGAAGATCGATCAGACGCAATCGGACAGCAACGGTTTCTTCCGATTCCCCGGGGGGAGGAACGTGACCTTCCTGCTCATGGCGGAAACCGCCGGCGACCGGCTGGCGGGCGTGAGCGGGTACAACACTCACGGTCCCCAGGGCGATCCGGCGGGGCAGATGCAAACCGTGTTCTTCACGGATCGAGCGCTCTACCGTCCCGGCCAGACGATCCAGTACAAGGGCATCTGTATCCAGACGGACCCCGCCAAGGACAACTACCGCACCCTGGCGGGCCAGACGTTGACCGTGATCTTCCGGGACGCCAACGGCCAGGAGATCGCCCGGCAGCAGCTGGTCTGCAACGCTTATGGCTCCTTCAGCGGCAGCTTCACCGCGCCCGCGGGCGGCCTTCTGGGACGGATGACGCTGGCCGTCGAGAAAGGGCCTTCCGGTTCCACCAGCATCAACGTCGAGGAATACAAGCGGCCCCAGTTCCGCGTGGAGCTTGAGCCGCCCGATGCGGCGCCGGTTCTCAATGCCGAGGTCGTCGTACCGGGCCGGGCCACCGCGTACACCGGCGCCTCCATCGGCGGCGCCCAGGTCACGTGGCGGGTCGTCCGCCAGGTGCGTTTCCCCGTCTGGAACTGGTGGTGGCGGTGGAACTACCCGTCCAGCGCCGCCCAAGCCATCGCCCACGGCTCGACCGTCACGGAGGCCGACGGATCATTTACCCTGGCCTTCCCCGCCAGGCCCGACCTGTCCATCGCCGAGAGCGATGAGCCGGTCTTCGAGTTCGCGATCCACGCCGACGTGACGGACATCACCGGCGAGACCCGCTCGGACGAGTACACCCTCCACGCGGGCTACACTGCGCTGGAGGCAGCAATTATCACCGACGCCTGGCAAACGCCCGACCGGGCCGCACAGTTGACAATCCTGACACAGTCCCTCGACGGCGTGGCCGAGCCCGCTTCCGGCACCCTCCGGATTCACGCGCTCCAGCAGCCGGACAAGGTCATCAGGGCGGAGCTGGGGTCCTGGTGGAGCGGCTACTATTACCATCCCGTGGCTGAGTCCAGACCCGACGCCTCCGATCCCGAGACCTGGGAGCCCGCGACCCTGGTTGCCGAGCAGACGTTCCGGACCGATGCGACGGGTCTGGTCACGATTCCCGTCACGCTCCCGGTGGGCATCTATCGGGCCACCGTCCAGACCCAGGACCGGTTCGGCAAGGCGGTCACCGCCCGGCAGACGATCCAGGTCGTGGACCCCGCGGCCGGCCGGTTCAGCCTCCGGATCGCCAACTATCTCGGCGCACCGCAATGGTCGGTCGAGCCGGGTGAGACGTTCACGGCCCTCTGGGGCACCGGCTACGATTCCGGCCGGGCCTACGTCGAGGTCGAATGTCGGGGCAAGGTCCTGCAAGCCCGCTGGACCGACGCAAACCGGACCCAGGAACTTATCCAGCAGGCGGTCACCGAGAACATGCGCGGCGGCTTTACGCTCCGTGTCACCTACGTCCGCGAGAACCGCGCGTATGTGAGCGAGCGAATCGTCGACGTCCCCTGGAGCAACCAGTCGCTGACCATCGCCTGGGAGCGCTTCCGGTCGCTCCTGGAACCCGGACAGCAGGAGGTCTGGACCGCTGTCATCACCGGGCCGGATGCCCAAGGCGCTGTCGCCGAGATGGTGGCGGCCCTGTACGACGCGTCGCTGGACCAGTACCTGCCGCATGATTGGCTGCATGCCTTCGGGGGCTTCCGCCTGGAGACCAGCCGCCTGACCACCACGTTCGAGAACAGCGCGGTCTACTTCGCGCCCGTCCTGTCGGGCTGGACCACGGACTACAAGACCGTGACGTGGTCCTATCGCTCTTTCCCGAGCGACATCGTGGATCTTTCCATGGGCGGATGGGGCGGTGGCGTGCCTCGCAGCCGCGGCGGCGGCACAGCCGCGCCAATGCCGTCGGCGACGACCCCGTCCGGAGAAAAAACCGACGACGCCACGACCAGTCCCGCGTCGGGTCCGGACTTGGACCAGGTCCCGGTCCGCGAGAATCTGAATGAGACCGCGTTCTTCTTCCCGCATCTGCGGTCCGGCGCCGACGGCATCATCCGAATGGAGTTCACGATGCCCGAGGCCCTGACGACTTGGCGCTTCCTGGGCTTTGCCCACGACAACCGGCTGCGCAGCGGCTACCTGAGCGACACGACAGTCACGGCCAAGGACCTGATGGTCCAGCCGAACCCGCCGCGTTTCGTCCGCGAAGGCGACGTGATCGAGTTCACCGTGAAGGTCTCCAACCAGTCCGCGGCCCGTCAAACCGGCAAGGTCAGTCTAACGTTCACTGACGCCCGGACGCTCGAAACCCGCGATGCGGCCCTGGGCAACCTGGCGCCCGAGCAGACGTTCGACGTGCCGAGCCAAGAATCCCGTGTCTACTCCTGGCGGCTGACGATCCCCGATGACTGCGACTTCCTGATCTACAAGGCCGTCGGCGCCACCACGCGACTGAGCGACGGGGAGCAGGGCTATCTGCCCGTCCTCAGTCGGCGGATCCTCGTGCAGGAATCGCTGCCGCTATCCATCCGGGGACCGGCAACCAAGGACTTCCAATTCACCAAGCTGCTCGAATCGGGCCAGTCGCCCACCCTGCGGAGCCAGAGCCTGACCGTGCAGATGGTCTCGCAGCCCGCCTGGTACGCGGTAATGGCGCTGCCCTACCTGATGGAGCACCCGTACGAGTGCAGCGACCAACTCTTCAACCGGCTCTACGCCAACGCGCTGGCCTCGTACATCGCCAATTCCGATCCTCGGATTCGGCAGGTCTTCAACCGGTGGAAGGCCACGCCGGCCCTGGAGAGCCCGCTGGAAAAGAACGAAGACCTCAAGAGCGTCGCCCTGGAGGAGACGCCCTGGGTTCGCCAGGCGGTCTCGGAGTCCGAGGCCCGCAAGAACGTGGGCATCCTTTTCGATCAGAACCGGCTCACCGACGAGACCGCGCGGGCCCTATCCCAGCTCCAGCGGCGGCAGCTGGAGAGCGGCCTGTGGCCCTGGCTGCCGGGCTGCCCGGGCAACGAGTACATCACGCTCTACATTACCACCGGCTTCGGCCGCCTGCGCCACCTGGGTGTGCGGGAGATCGATGCCACCTGCGCCCTCAAGGCCCTCGACGTGCTCGATCAGTGGGTCAACGGCTGGTACCGGGACATCCTCAAGACCGGCACGAAAGACCAGAACCATCTCGGCTCGACGGTTGCCTTCTACCTGTACGGGCGCAGCTTCTTCCTGGCCGACCACCCCGTGGACAAGGCGTACCAGGAGGCCGTGAGCTACTGGCTCGGCCAGGCCCGCACGTACTGGACCACGCTGCCGCGGCAGTCCCAGGCCCACCTGGCCCTGGCTCTCAAACGCTTCGGCAGCGACAAGCAGACTCCCGCGGACATCATGCGGTCCCTCAAGGAACGCAGCATGAGCAGCGAAGAAATGGGCATGTTCTGGCAGGATGCCGCACGCAGTTGGTGGTGGTATCACGCCCCGATCGAGACGCAGGCCCTGATGATCGAGGCCTTCGACGAGGTCGCCGGCGATGCCCAGGCAGTCGAGGACTGCCGCATCTGGCTGCTCAAGCAGAAACAGACCCAGGACTGGGCAACGACGAAAGCCACCGCGGACGCGGTCTACGCCCTGCTGCTGCGCGGCATGGACCTGCTCGCCTCCACGGCCCTGGTCCAGGTCGCCCTCGGCGGCCAGCAGATCGTGCCCGACGCGGTCGAGGCCGGAACCGGATTCTACGAGGAGCGCTTCGTCCGCGGCGAGATCGTCCCGGCGATGGGCCGGATCACCGTCCAGAAGACCGACGCCGGCGTCAGTTGGGGCGGTGTCCACTGGCAATACCTGGAAGACCTCAGCCGTGTCACGCCTGCGGAGACTACGCCCCTGCAGCTCACGAAGACCCTGTACGTCAAGCAGACAACGGCCCAGGGACAGATTCTGTACCCGGTCCAGGGCGCGTTGGCAGTCGGCGAAGAATTGGTCGTGCGGATCGAGCTGCGCGTGGACCGTGACATGGAATACGTCCACATGAAGGACCAGCGCGGCAGCGGCACGGAGCCGGTCGATGTCCTGAGCCGCTACCGGTGGCAGGATGGCCTGGGCTACTACCAGAGCACGCGCGACACCGCGACGCACTTCTTCATGGACTACCTGCCCAAGGGTACGTACGTTTTTGAGTACAGCACCCGCATTCAGCAGAAAGGGAAATACCAGACCGGCATCGCCAGTATCGAATGCCTGTATGCTCCCGAGTTCAACAGCCACTCGCAAAGCTTCGCGCTGGAGGTCCGGTAGTTCCCACCGCCACGAGACGCAGCGGTGGATCTTCCGGTGCCCTGCTCGTGTTTCCGGGTGGCATCGTCCAGCGGAGCCTGGCGATGGCGGCTTTCCTACGCGAGGGACCATCGCCCAGGCCTTTCGGCCTTGACGCTGCCACCCGGAACTTGTTGGATGGAGCCGGACGAAGAAGCAGTAGCGCGTTCCGCCGGCTCGTAGCAAGGTCAGAACTCGTAGATCAGGCCGACGCCACCCCAAAGGTTGTCGGCATACGGGGACTGGGCGGTCCGGATGTCCTTGTCGATCATCATCGAATAGCCGAGGGTCGGCCGGATCGTGAACTTGCCGAAGCAGATCGGCAGGCCCGCGGTCAGTGTCAGATCGTTCCAGCCGCCCTCGTTCAGCTCGAACGTGCCTTCGTTGAAGCCCTTGGTGCCGTAGCCGAGGCTGGCGCCGAGCGCCAGATCGCAACGGCCGTCCCCTTCCCACTCCCGGATCTTCTCGACGGTGTGTCCGATGGAGAGCTGGATGTAGCTGCCGTTGAGCTCGTCAAAATCGTAGAACCAGCGGACCGCCGGCGACAGCGGCACGTCGGCGGCCAGGCCGGCGTACGCCTCGCTGGTCGCGGGGAACTCCGTGTTGACGAAGTCGTAATGGATCACGCCCACCGCGTATTCGAGAAAGTCCAGGCCGGGAACACTGTTGGTGTAGTCGAGCGTGAAGTCGATCTCGTTGAACTGCCCTTCTCCCACGGCCTCGCCCCGCAGGTCCATGTTGCCCCAGATCGAGCCGGTGAACCCTTTGTAGCTGAGGCTGGCCCCGGGTTGCAGGACCCAGTCATCGAGGAGATTCTGGCCGCGCCAGATGTACTTGTCGAAGATATCCGCCGTGACCCCGATCTCGACCTGATCCTCAGCGCCCGCCAGCGTCACCGCCCCCAACAATAGCGCCGCCACACCCCACCAAAGCCTTGGTCTGTTCATGCCACACAACTCCTGATTCATGGGTTGTTCATGCCGTCGCCCGGCCGGCGACTGGTGCCATTCACCAGCCCCTCGGTGCGACCGAGCATCTCCTTGCAAACGGCGTGCCAGAAACGCCCGTCGGTTGCCCAAGCTATCTCCACGGTTATTATCGGCAAACCCGCGGAAATCCGTGCAGCCCAACCGCTGGTCGCGCTCAGATGTACTTCGGCAGAATGTCGTACTTGTGGATCTTGTAGCCGAGAATGCGCTCGGTGATGCCCAACTCCTGGGCCGCCTTGCGCTGCTGGCCGCCGCATTTCTTGAGGGCGTCCACGATCAGCTCCCGCTCCTTGTTGGCGATGATCTCCGTAAAGGAAGGCCGGGCCGTCGTGTCACCCTTCTGCACCATCTGCAAGGAGGGCGGCAGATGCTCGCTGCGAATCACGTCGTCCTCGCACAGCAGGACCGCCCGCTCGATGCAGTTCTCCAATTCGCGGATGTTGCCCGGCCAGTGATAGCGCGTCAGCATCTCGATCGCGGGCGTGGAGATCCGGGTGATCCGTTTGCCGTTCTCCTGGGCATACTTCTCCAGGAAGTGATCCGCCAGCAGCATGATGTCGTCCTTGCGCTCCCGAAGCGGCGGCATGTAGATGGGGAAGACGTTCACGCGGTAGTAGAGATCGCTGCGGAATTGTCCCTGCGTGATCTGCTCCTCCAGGTTCTTGTGCGTGGCGACGATGACGCGGACGTTCGCCTTGATCGTCTCGGTGCCGCCGAGGCGCTCGAACTCGCGAAACTGGATGACGCGCAGGAGCTTGACCTGCAAACCCGGCGGGAAGTCGCCGATCTCATCGAGAAAGATCGTGCCGCCGTGGGCCCGCTCGAACCGGCCGCACTTGCGCTCGATGGCGCCGGTGAAAGCCCCCTTTTCATGGCCGAACAGCTCACTTTCGAGCAGCGTCTCCGGCAAGGCCGTGCAGTTGACCTTCACAAAGGGCTTGTCCGCCCGCAGGCTGTCGTAGTGGATCGCATGGGCGACGAGGTCCTTGCCGGTCCCGGTTTCGCCCCGGATCAGGACGGTCGCGTTGCTGTCCGCCACCTGCTCAATCAGCCGGTAGACCTCCTGCATCGCGTTGCTCTTGCCAACCATGTTGTGAATGTCGAACCGGGACTTGAGCTCGCGCCGCAACCGGACGTTCTCATCGCGCAGCAGCGCCCGCTCGGACTCGACCAGCTTGTTGAGCTTGATTGCCTGGGCGACCATCGTGGAGATGATGTGGAGCAGCCGCAGATTGGCGTCGAAGTCGTCGCCGCGTCCGGCCTGCCGATCGACGCTCAGCGTCCCCACGGTCTTGCCCTCCAGCTTGATGGGCACGCAGAAAAACGCGATTTTCTTGCCCCCGGCCGTATCGCGGGCACTGGTCCGATGCAGAAACCGTGGATCCCTGGCGATGTCCGGCACAACGATCGCCTCGCCGCTCTGGACCACCCGCCCGGTGATCCCCTCGCCGACCTTGTACCGCCCCTGGCTCTTGGACCGCTCGCTGAGCCCGTGGGCGACCTTGATATTGATTGTCTCGGTCTCCGGCTCCAGCAGCGTGATCGTACCGCGCTGGAGCTTCAGGTGCGTATCCAGCGACTTGAGAATGCTCATCAGAGTCTCTTCCAGGTTCAGCGATTCCGCGAGCGCCTGGGCCACGTCGCTCAGCAACTGCACTTCCGCCATCGGATTGGCCTTCATCGAGTCCCTTTCCCACGAGCCACCGGATTCGATCCACAAAATTGTGGATTCGCCCGCCCAATCTACAATATTGTTACCGTCTCGGCAACAAGAATCCCGCCTGTCGCCAGCCAGAGCGCGGCCGGGGTGCAGGGGCGGATTCCCTGGGCAGGGGGTGCGGGACGGCTACGCGACCGGGAAGCGTCGGAAGATACCGTGGGAGTGTGCAGGCTCTGCCCTCAGAAACCACCTCACACCGATTACGACTGAGTTCTTCGTACGCCTGAGCCAGATTCCGGGTGGCAGCGGCAAGCGGAGTCGGGGGACCCCAATCGCGAGAGATCGCGCTTGGGAACCCTCCTCGGAGTCTGCCGATGGCTCGTGGGACAGACGCCAACGCCAGCGGCAAGCTGCGCTTGCCGCGGCCACCCGGGCTGCGGAATTCTCAGGCGTAACCCGTATCAGAACCCGGAATGTCATTGCGAGGAGCACAGCGACGAAGCAATCTCAACGCCGTGGATTGAGATGGCTTCGCTGCACAGGCACTGACGTGCCGGGCGTGGGGTCCGGAAATAGTCTCTCCGCTCGTAGAGGTTCTCTGCCCCGTCCGCATTTCTCGCTTTTCACGCCGGGTCTACCGCTCAGGCCGCGTGTTCCTCGGGGACATGGGGTTCCGCGCCGGGCCGCGCTGGCGGAATTCTCTGATGCCGGGCCGGCGCGGTCGCTGTTCTCGACGCTGGAAGGCCGGCCGCCGGGGGGCGGGGCCTTCCTTCATCAGTTGCAGCGACTTGGCGCAGGCATCTTTCGTGGTACGGTTGGAATGGGCCAGACCCTTGGTGAGGGCTTCCTCAGCCAGCTTGCGCATCCGACCGTTCATGCTCCGCAGGCCGTAGGCAGCGGCCTTCTTCGTGTCCCGGGGGAAGCTCCCGAAGAGCGCCTCGAGCAGGATTTCCAGCCCATCCTCCTGCATCCAGGACAGGTTGAAGGCGGCTTTCCGTGCCGTCGAGATCTCTTCCGAATGCAGCCGGGCACGCAACTGCGACAACAACGCGACCGCGGCTTCGTCTTTCTCGCGACCCGATGGTTTTCTGTCCGGTAGCTTCATATGGTCACCCTCGTAATCCGTGCACTCCGTTCTCCGGATAGTTCTCCCCGGAGGGTGTCAATTGTCGTTCGAAACGGGCGCGGCCGCCCGCGGGCCATCCACCTGGGCTCCGAGCCCAGTGGCTGTATTGTCGTGACAAGTCACGCGCTTGGCAAGTGAATTCCGGCGAGAAATTGAGAGCGGAAAAGGGGACATTCTACTTTTTCAGTCAGCACCGACAGCAGGAAGGATGAAAAGAGTAGAATGCCCCCTCTTCCGTCGCAGTCACAGGGGCAGGTCACGCCGGTGCCAGATCACAGCCCCGACGAGCGCCACCACCAGCATGATCGCGGCCAGCATACCCAGGTTGCGCAGGGGCCACCCCTCCCAGAGATTCGAACCATCCACCAGATAGAAGAGCGTCGCACGTTTGAGAAAGGCCACGCGCGGCCACCAGTTGGAGACCACCGCCACGAAGTAGTTGACCACCAGGAAGGCCACGGCCACGCTCACGGCCGTGTACAGCCGTGCGAACGTGGCGGCGCAGAGCAGAGCCACCGCCCCGAAGGTGCTGGCGAGCAGACCGCCGTTGATCGCGATGCGAAAGAAGACGTCGAACGGGATGGGGTCCTGGAACGTGAAAATATTCACCGCGGCGACCGTTCCCAGGAACATCACCAGGACCAGCGTGAACATGCCGGCCAGCGTCAGGATGCCGGCGCAGGCGTAGACTTGGACCTTGGTGGCCGGACGGCTGAGAATCAGCTCCATGGTTCCACGCTGTACCTCGCCGGCCAGCAGGCCCGTGGGCACGCCGACGGCATAGAGCATGTAGAGGAACAGGACGAAGGGGTGGTTGTAGCCGATGGAAATCAGGCCCGCGGTATTGCCGAGCCGCAGCATCTCGCCCCCCAGGGCGGTCTTCACGATCGACGGGAGCACATCAAGGAGGCCCAGCAGCGCCTTGACCTTCTCATTGTCATGAACGATGGCGCTAATGGCGATCTGCATGAGGAAGATCAACAGGGCAATCCCGGCCCACGCCGGCAGAATGCGGAGCAGCCAGAAGCGCAGGAGGGGCAGCGGAAACGGCGGGCGGGACGCGCGGCTCATGATCGGGCTCCTTCCACCCTCTGAGGGCCTCCACCTCCGGCGGCGGCGTTCGACACTCGGCGATAGTACCGGATGAAGGCCTCTTCCAGCGAAGTCTGGGGCGTAGCGATCCGATCAACGGGGAACCGGGCCACCCACTTCAGGATCGGGTCCACGGAACCCTGGTACGCCAGGTGCAGCATCTCCGGCTGCCGTTCGACAATCCGGACCCCGGGCAATTGTGGCGCGGGCACGTCGTCCACGCGTGTCCCGTTCGCGAACCAGATTTTCAGGCGGTGTTCGCCCTGCTGCAGAATCTGGGCGATTGGCGCCATCTCGACCAATCGTCCTTCCCGCAGAATCGCGGCCCGGCTGCACACCGCCGAGACTTCGCTCAGGTCGTGCGAGGACAGCAGGACCGCGGCCCCCCCCTGAGCCGCTTCCCGAATCACATCCAGAGCCACCTGGCGCATGAGCGGGTCCAGGCCGGCGGTGGGCTCATCGAGCACCAGCACCTGGGGCCCATGCTGAAAGGCGGAAATCAGCGCCACTTTCTGGCGATTGCCCTTGGACAAATCGCCGACGGCCCGATCCAGGTTCAGTTCAAAGCGCGTCGCCAACTCCGCGCGCCGGTTCCCCGCTCGGCCGTCGCATCCCAGCGCCGCGAGCAGACCCAGCGCCCGCCGGGCCTTGGTGCGTCCCCAGATGCGAAAGTCGCCCGGCAGATAACCGATCCGCGCGTGCTGTGTACCCCGGCCCGGTACGACCCGTTCCCCCAGGATACGAATCCGACCGCCACTAGGTCTCAGGAGCCCCATCAGGCAGCGAATCGTCGTCGTCTTGCCCGACCCATTCGGCCCGAGGTAGCCGAAGATCTCCCCCGGCGCAATGGAGAAGGTGACATCCTCGACCCCACGCGTCCGGCCGTACCATTTCGTCAGAGACTCAACCTCGATCGCCGCCATCGCCAACCCGAACCAGCTTGCCTTTCCGCCGCCTGACGGATTGTCACGAATGACTCCGCCGGACGATATTATGGTGCCTGTTTCCGGAAAAGCAAGCGGTCCCCCTGTCGACCCCAGCGGACCGCAGGTGCGCGATGCCGTCTGTCCCCCACCGTCGGTCGATCGGACACGCAAGCGCCGCCCCAGCCAACCTGCCGGCGTTCTTCGTTGCCCTCGATCCCGTCTCCGGGCGTACTATTGCTCGAATACGTTCAGGAGGGCAACGAGCTGCTCGGGCGGGACCTGGCCGATCACACAACAGGATTCCTCACCCCAGCAGACGGAGGCCATGCTGCAGGGGCCGCGACTGGCACGCCAAATCGCCTGTCCGGTCACGGTCGTCGTCGCGGTCCGCGTCATGCCGAGCGCCTCGGGCACTTCCGGGATGAGAACGACCGATACGGACGGGGCATTCGGTTCCTGGATGGTGCAGCACTCCACGAGCCGGCCCTGAAAGTCGCGCATCTGGCAGCCGCATACACACAAGCCACGCTGGCAGCATGGCATCGCCGTGCCGTGGCCCGACCGGCTTCTCAGACACTCACAAGTCTTGTGATGGCCCTCGTCGTGAGCACGCTCGTCCAGAGCGATGAGATTGGCGTGGTGAAGACCGATCAACGCCGTCTGGGCCGCCTGGACGTGTGCGCTGGTCTCGACATGGGAACTCTTCAGCATCACAACCACCAGAACCAACGCCGCGATCGCCACGGCGGACCAGACCCGCCGACGGGCCTGAACCCGCAGGAGATGAGGCCGAGTCTCCTGCCCCGCGGCGACGACGCGGGCCCGAATCCGGTCGGCCAGATCCGCGCCGGCGTGAATCGTGGAGAATGCCTGGCGCACCCGGTGGGCCAGGGCCCGTTTCTCATCCAGGCGGGCGCGACACCGGCGGCACCATTCCACGTGCTCGGAGGCCTTCCCGCGACCCTGCAGGATGTCCTCCAGTTGTTCGTCGGTCAAGTGACTCATCGGTTTCTCCCGGTGAAACCCATCTCTTTCGCATAGGACAGCAGATAACTCTTGAGCTCGTTTCGCGCCCGGCTGGTGCGGCTCTTGACGGTACCGACCGCGACGCCGGTGATCTCGGCCACTTCCTGCTGGTTCAACTGCTCCACGTCGATCAGAAACAGGGTCAGGCGTTTGTCTTCCGGCAGCCGCCGCAGCGCCTCGATGACCCGTTCGTCGGAGAAGTTGTTCAGCAAATCCTCGGCATCCGACCACACCGTCGGCTCGGCCGGCGGCGGCGTCACCAGGTCCTCCTCGATTGGCACGGGGTTACCAGCGACCTTCCGATGCCGGAGGCGGTCGATCCAGGTATTCCGCATGATTTGAAAGAGCCAAGCCCGGCAGTTCGTCCCCGGTTCCAGGGTGTCGAATCGCTCCAGGGCCTTCATGAACGTCATCTGCGTCAGGTCTTCGGCCTCGTCGGACCGGCCGCAGACAGCGACGGCTGCCCGATAAACGCTGTTCAAGTGAGGCAATGCAGTCAGATCGAAACGTCCCGGATTGTGCATGATCTCTTGCTTTCTTGTTTTCAACGTTTTCGCGAGGCAAAACGTTCCAAGTCACCCACCCATGTCGCACAGACAAATCCTATTATATCAGTCGGATATTACTTCTGTCAAAAATTTCCCACTACTTTGCAAGGGAATGCACTATCCCGAGGCACTTCCCACGACCGCAAGGGAAGACGTTTCCGCGGTTTTCTGTCCACGTGCCCCAAAAAATTGCCCCTGAAGCCGGCTTACAGGGAACTCTTTCTGCCAATGACTCGTTTAGATATAGCTGGGATTAATTCCTATGCAACTGATAGAGAAGGGCGAATCAATAGGACAAGCCAACCGGATTTCCGGACGTTGACGGCCACGTTGACCGTCGGGGCGGGAGAAGCACCCGGGGATCGTTTCTTTCCTGAGCACGTCGCTCAAACAGACTACATGTTTACTTTCTTTCTAACTTGGGTCAGGGAGGGCCGCCATTATCTATCCATCTTGAATGCCCAGGACGTGCAAGGACGTGTGATCCCCAATGAGCCCCCTACAATGGAGAGGGGAGAAAGGAGGCAGGCATGACCATGAGGTGATCCCGCCGTCAACGACAGCGGCGGAGGACTCCGGAGGATTGGCCCTCCTCCGGATGGCAGAGCCACGTGGGAATGAGTATCGCAGGTCGAATTGCAGCTACCAGGGGCCACGGTCGTTCGGAGCGTCGGCGGGCAGGTCCGAATCGATCGTCACGGTAGTCTCGCCCGCGGCCATCAACAGTCCAGGCAGGTATGAGCCTGCCGGGCCTAAGCAATTGCGTCAACTCCCTGCGGCCTGGCGGCCGTTCGGAGTGAGGGTTTAGATGGAAAGGAAACAAGCATGTTGAAGAAGAGTCTCCTCGTCATGGCCATTGCGGTGCTCTCCACGGGAGCTTATGCACGGGATTACGTCACACCTGACGGCAGCACAGTCGATTGGGAATTCGATGGCAACAGTGCGGAGCGCAAGGCCGAGGCCTGGAACTGGCCGGCCACGTACGATTTCCAGGATGTCTGCGTCATCCCCGTCAAGATGGATGTCGGCTTCTGGATCAAAGTCGTCGATGCCAAGAAGAAGGAGTTGAAGCTCAAGCAAGTGGAGATCCACAAGTATGCCGGCAGCGTGGATGTCCAGATCATCACGAACGTCAACCTGAAACTCGAGGCCAAGTGGTCGAAGGCTTCCGGCATGCCGACGATGAACCAGGACAGCCTCAGCGTTACCCCGTCGACCCTGGACGCTCCGGGCGGCACGGTCACCATCGCCCTGAAGCTGAAGGATGTGGACCTGAGCCAGTTGCAGGGTGGTCAGAACTGCCTGCAAGTCGGCACCGTGACCCTGCGGGTCCGGCCGGCTGTGACGCCTCAACTGGCCAGCGGCTGCGGCTAAACCAGACAGGTCTGCCTGTGTCCCGGCGGTAGCCGGATACCAGTGCAGGGGTTTCTCCTGGTCGAGAAGGTCTGTCCCGGGAGGGCTGGAGCGAACGCACCCGGCCCTCCCGGTCTCTATTTGCCCACCGGGCCGGATCGGCCAAGAGCTTCTCGGGCAGACGCTGACGGGCCTTGCAGTACGGGTCGGTTTTCGCTCTGCGCGGGTCCTGTCCGCCCACACACAAAAAGGCCAAGAGCCGTGCCACAGCCGCCCGACAGGGCTGATCCGAGGCGAGCACCTGGTACAGGAACGTCCAGATCGTTAGCAGCGGTGTGTACAGACGTTCCCGATAGCGGACTTGAGGTCGCTCCAAGGCCGCCTCGACCTGCTCCTGGGGCAGCAGTTTCGCGAAGCACAGGTCTTGATCGTCCAGCACCTGTCGGCGGCACCGGCGCACTTGGCCGGTCAGCCGTCCTCGAGTATACTGGCCCATGACAGACCTTCTTGCGAGTCGACTGCCACAGCAACAACCTTCTCGGCTGGGAGGTCTGTCTTTCAGTACTCTTATCGGTCCTTGACTTGCGGCTTATGGAAGTGCCATTCGGGGCAGCCCCCCTTCTCCCGGCGTAAAGAGTTGAACCAACCATGCGACTGCGCTGTGGTTGGGGCCCCGGCTGGCCCTATAGTCGCAGGGCAAAAGCGCCGAAGAACGAGATGGGCAAGGCCCGATAGACCGTGCCGAACGCAGCCGGCAAGCGCCGGCGAGGTGCGGAGCAGTCAAGCTGAGAACAGGGCGAAACGATGAGTCGAATGTTCTGCACGCTGCAGGAAGCCGCTCGGACGCTCCATGCTGATGAAGACCAGATTGAGGCACTGCTGAGGCAGGGTGTTCTATCGGAATTCCGCGCAGGAGAGCATCGGCTGGTGCGGGAAACCGACGTGGGGGCACTGGCCCTGCTCTGCCAGCCGGCGGCGGCGCGATCCCCTGCCCACCCGGCGCGACCCGGGACGCGCGCGTCCTGCCGCGGCATCCGCGCGAAACCGAAGGTGAAGCATCCCACGATTCGACCCGGTGCCCAGTCCGCCGGCACGACACCGCGTGCGTCTGGGAAGCACAAAACAAAGGATATGGAACCGCGCACACACGGCCCGGCACGCGGAACGCCGGACCGCCGGCTTCAGAGACCGGCACCGGCGATTATTGCCCCGGCCTCCCCGGTACGGCGGGGGCCCTCCCCGATCATCGAGACGCGGCCGGTAGAGAGCCTGTCCGTCCGCCAATGGTTCTGGGCGGGCCTGGTGCAGGATCGCCCCGCGGCCATCGCTTTGCTGGCCGGTCTGGTTCTGCTGTTGCTGGCGGCCGTCGTCGCCGGCGCGTGCTTCATGGCGGAGGCCGTCTGATTTGTGATTTGGGCTGCGCTGGTTTCGTGCGCCTGCACTGCCGCAGACGCCGAGCGCCCAAATCATGATTCATGAATCGTAAATCATAAATGAAAAGAGGGAAACCGGCATTCCCCCTTGCCTTGGTATGGTTCCCGAAAGCGACCGCTCGCGTTCGGGGCCCCAAGTCGGGCGCCCTGTTTCCCCTGGTGTAGGAGTAGGAGAAGGAGTTCAGAAGTAACATTTCACCTGCCTAAACCATGGCATACGTTCGCCGCGTCTGCAAACCCGACCCTGAAAAAACAGAGCCAGCGTCCGACCGGGAAGCGCGCACGGATTTGTGAGTCCTGACTGACGACGGAGGTACCGATTCCCATCCTCGTATCTTCGCAGACCGCACTACTGTCGCGGCCCCTTTTATGCGCCCGCGCCGTGGTGGCTTCGGGACTGCGGATGGCAGACACCGTTCGAGAGGGACGCACCGTCCGCAAACCGGGATCCGCGTTTCCCCATGCGTTATCCGACGTCGCCGCCGCGCGCGGCCCAGGGCACCGCCATTAAAGACGGCCCAGCCTTCAACCGATATGCGTGTCATCAAGAGAGGGTCACTTTCTATGAAGACAATCGCAGTTGTCAACCAGAAGGGTGGCTGTGGCAAGACGACGACCGCGGTGAACCTGGCGGCCGCGCTGGCCCAACAGGAACAGAGGGTCTTACTGGTCGACCTTGATTCTCAGGCCCATGCCACCCTCGGCTTCGGCCATGATCCGGACGATCTGCCGCTGACCTTGTATGAAGCCCTCACCAACCCGGAGGTCAAGCTGGCGGACGTGTTGCTGTCGACGACCGTGGCCCGGCTGACGCTGGCCCCCGCCAGCGTGATCCTGGCCAGTACCGAAGTGGAGCTGGCCCGGACCCCCAACCGGGAGCTGATTCTGGGCCTGGCCCTGCGGTCCGTGCGTGACCGCTTCGACATCTGCGTGATGGACTGTGCCCCCTCGTTCGGAATCCTGACCATCAGTGCCCTGGTCGCCAGTACCGACGTGATCGTGCCGGTCCAGGCGCACTATTACTCGATGGAAGGACTTCGCCGGGTCCTGGAATCCATCCGCCTGATTCGCGGACGCTTCCATCCCTGCTCCGCCGAGAACCTCCGGATTCTCCTGACGCTCGTCGAGAACCGGACCATGGTGAGCCGGCAGATCCAGCAGCAGATACGGGAGATCTTCGGCGCCCGGGTCTTCCAGACCGTGATCCACAACAACGTCCGCCTGTGCGAGGCACCCAGCGCGGGCGAATCGGTTCTCGACTATGCCCCCCGGAGCCGGGGCGCGGTGGAATACCGGGCCCTGGCCGCCGAAGTACTCGGCGGCACGCCGACCGTCGAGACGGTCGGCCACAGTTCCAAGCGGCGAGGCATACAGAAGGACCTGTCGGCCATGTTCAGCGCGGTCGCCCCAGTGACCGGGTCGGCCTTGAGGCCGCGCATGCCGGTGCAGCCCGAGTCCCCCGGCGCCACCGCCGGCGAGGACGAGAATGGAAGCTCCACCCCGCTGGAAGTGGACGGCTCCGGCGCTGCGGATTTCGAGACTCCGGGCTCGCCCAATGAAGCAACACTGCTGACCGCCGGCCACGCGGCGTTTCCCGGGTCGAGCGAACCGCCGCAGGAATTGGAAGTACCCCGATAGCATCTTGGCCAGACCATGACGAAAACACTGGAAAGCTACTGTGCGCCGGCGGCCGAGGCGACCCGCCAGTTTGGAGACTTGCTGGTTCACAAGGGCCTGATCACGCCGGCGGATCTGGCGCAGGCCCTGCGCGAACAACGTGAGAAAGGCGGCCGACTCGGCGAGGTGCTCCTGGGGCTGAGATTGATCGACGACCAGGCACTCGGCAGAACCCTGGCGGAGCATCTCTCGATCGAGTACCTCACCCTCGACGACGCCACCCGGATCGACACCCAGATCGCCCGCACCCTGCCGGAGAGCATCGCCAAACGGTTCTGCCTCATCGTGTTGCAGGAGGACCAAGGCAAGCTCCTCACCGCGATGGCCGATCCTCTGGACGTGGTCGCCATCGACACGGTCATGCTGAAGATGCAGCGGCCCATCCGGCCCATGATCAGCGCCGCCAGCGACATCCGCCGGGCCATCGAGACGCTGTATCATGGCTCCGATGTCGAGGAGCGGCAACTACGGGACCTGCTGGCGGGGGAAGACACCGCCGACGAGGCGCACGAGGCCGTCACCATCGAGGAACATCCCCAGGCAGAAACCGAGAGCGAGGAGGCGGCCAATCAGGCCCCGGTCATCCGTTTCGTCGATCTGTTGCTGCGGCAGGCGGTCAAGAACCGGGCCAGCGACATCCACATCGAACCGCAGGCGGACGCCACGGCCGTACGTCTGCGGGTGGACGGCCTGTTGCGGGAAGTCGTGCCACCGCCCAAGAAGATGCACGCGGCGGTCGCGGCCCGGATCAAGATTCTCGCCCAAATGAACATCGCGGAGCGCCGGCTGCCTCAGGACGGTCGCCTGCGGATCCGGGCCTCAGGCCGGGAGATCGACGTCCGCGTCTCGACCATCCCCACGATCTACGGGGAGAAGGTCGCCATGCGGGTGCTGGACTCGGGGGCGGTGACACCCGACCTGAACCGGCTCGGCATTGAGCCCACGGCCCTGCTGGAGCTCAAGTCCATGCTCGCGCGGCCGCACGGCATCATCATCGTCACCGGGCCGACCGGCAGCGGCAAGAGCACCACGTGCTATGCGGCGTTGAACTACCTCAAGAGCGCGACCAGCAACATCACGACCGTGGAAGACCCGGTGGAGTACCGACTGGCCGGCATCAACCAGATCCAGGTCAAGCCCGAAATCGGGCTGGACTTCGCCCGCTGCCTCCGGGCCATCCTGCGGCAGGACCCGGACATCGTCCTGATCGGGGAAAGCCGCGACAAAGAGACGGTCGAGATCGCCATCAAGGCCGCGATGACCGGCCACCTCGTGCTCACCACGTTCCACACCAACGATGCACCGAGCACGATCAGCCGGCTGACCCACATGGGCATCGAGCGTTACCTGCTGTCCTCCACGCTGAATCTCATCGTCGCTCAGCGGCTCGTGCGGCGGATCTGCGATACGTGCAAGGAACCGGTAGCGCTGACGAACGAGATCCTCCGGCGTCTGCGGATCGACCGGGAGCGAGCCGCCGGAACGGTGTTCTACCGGGGCCGAGGCTGTCATGCCTGCGATAAGACGGGCTACCACGGCCGGTTGCCCATTTTCGAATTCCTGATCGTGGACGAGGACATCGCCGAGCGGATCACGGCCGGCCAGAATGACGCGGAGATCCGCCGGGCTGTTCGCAACAAGGGTCGTGGGGACCTGCTGGATAGCGGCGTACGCGCTGTCCTCCAGGGCCAGACCACCGCGGAGGAGGTGATCCGCGTCGCCTCCATGACTGATGAATGAAGACTGGTGATTGGTGAGCGAGGCCTCGGGCACGCCGCACGCCGGGCGGGGCGGTGGGTGCAGATCATAAATCAGGAATCATGAATCGCAAATCCTCGAATGCCGGTGATCGATGAAAAGCTATACGTATGTAGCCCGTGATACCGGAGGCTTGCGCCGCGAGGGGGTGCTGGCGGCCAACTCCACCCACGAGGCCTTGGAGACGCTGCACCAGCGGGAGCTGACCCCGGTCCTGATCCAGGAAACGCTCCGGAAAGACCGGGAGGAACACCGATCCCGCCGTCGTCGGGTCCGCTCCGCGGACCTGGGCGCCATGTGCTGGCAGCTCAGCACCATGCTCCAGGGCGGCATGAGCATCACCTCAGCTCTGAGTATCATCGCGGAAGACACCGAGAACCTGCAACTCCGCCAGACCCTGCAGGAAGCCCGCGCCAAGGTCAGCGAGGGCCGGCTCCTGTCGGAGGGTTTGAGCCGGTTTCCCCGGGTCTTCAACCGGCTGGCCCTGGCCATGATCGTCGCGGGAGAGACGAGCGGCGATCTGGGCCAGGCCTTGCGTTTGCTGGCGGAGTACTATGACGGCCGGGACCGGCTGTCCAAGAAGATCCATAGTGCCATCGCGTACCCCATCTTCGTCCTGATTCTGATCACGTTGGTGATTATCGGCATCATGACCCTGATCGTGCCGCGGTTCCAGACCATCTTCAAACAACTGGGGGGCGACTTGCCCGGCTTCACCCAGACTTTCATGAGCCTCTACGAAGTGCTGCGCCACCACATCCTGTACTTGGCGGCCGCCGTGGTCCTGATCGTCGTCTGGGGCGTGCTGCTTTCCCGGACCCTGGCCGGTCGTCGTCTGCTGAGCCGGCTGGTCCTGCGGCTGCCCCTGCTCGGAAAGCTCTGCACCGAATCCTTCGCCGCCACGTTCTCCCGCACGATCGCCAGCCTGCTGGAGGCGGGCGTCCCCATCCTCGAGGCCCTGGAGATTCTGCGGGGCATGACGACGAACGACGTGGTGGTCAGGGCCATCGCCCGCGTCAAGCAGCACGTCACGGGTGGCTCCAATGTCGCGCTGGGCATGTCCGCGGCCGGGTTCTTTCCGACGATGCTCGTGAAGATGACGCAGGTGGGAGAGGAAAGCGGCTCGCTGCCGGCCATCCTGCGCAAGACCAGCGAGTATTACGAGCGCCGGCTCACCGCGACGATCGATACGCTGACCGGTTTGCTGGAACCGATCATGATTGTCACCATCGGCACGGTCGTGCTCGTGGTGGTGATCGCTCTGTACCTGCCGATCTTCACAATCTCGGACGCAGCCCGGTGAGCCGGGACCGGGAGCCCCCCGCCGTGGGCCCGTCCGGCGGATCACCGGCAGGACAGGTCCCGAACGCATAAAGTCAGGGACCGGCGCAGCCGACAAAAGAGGAAATAGACCCTCGCGCGAAACGCGGGGGATCGTGCCGATGTGCCCGGCAGGAGGTTGGGGCCTTTTGGAATCAAGAATAGGACTGTAACCGAAGGTGTCTTCTTGGGAGGTGCATCATGAGAAGCAGCAAGGGCTTCACAATGGTTGAATTGATGGTGGTCGTTCTGATCGTCGGCATCCTGGCCGCCGTGGCGGTGCCGCTGATGAGCGGCCGCATCGACTCGTCGAAGTGGTCCGAGGCCAAAGCGGCCATGGGAACGATTGCTTCCGCCCTGCGCTCCTACGCGGCCGAAAAAGGCAGCTTCAGCAGCGCGCCCACCCTGGCGGAAATCGGCCTGTCAAACAACGACCTCGATGGGACCTACTTCACGCACCACGCCTATGCGATTACGTCGGCCTCCGCCTCCAGCGGCCAGATCTCCTTCGTGATCACCTGCACGGCCGGCAGCTCGACACGCAGCAGTAAGCCCAGCTCGCCGGCAGTCATGACGCTGACCTCCAACGAGGCCAACGGTTATGCGGCCACTTTTGCCGAAGGCAGCGGCTCGTAACGGTGGCAAGCCATACCTTGTTTCGGATGAGGGCGTGCAGGTCCCAGGTGTTTTATGGGACCTGCTCTTTTCCCGCCCGAGCGGCGGACCCAATCCCACGGGCGTATGCGCATGGCTAGCCGCCAGGCTCCGGCGACCACCGGCTCACGCTTCCGGATCGCCTGGTTTCGCGTTTAAGTCGCGTTTCGCATCTTCCGATGAAACCACCGATGTGGCCGTTCCGAAGAAAGAGTCTTATCGGGGTGGACCTCGATGCGTCCGCCGTGCGGATGGTCCAGTTACGAAGGGACAGCACGGGGATCGCGTTCGTGCGCGCCAGTGTCACGGACATCGCGCCGTGGGGGAACGATCCCCAACTGCGGCGGGTCCAC
Source organism: Planctomycetota bacterium (assembly GCA_025459125.1). GTDB lineage: Bacteria > Planctomycetota > Phycisphaerae > Sedimentisphaerales > Anaerobacaceae > PLanc-01. The sequence continues at coordinate 36,039 of JALORE010000015.1, forward strand.
ACCGTCCAGGCCCTCCGGCAGGGGCTGGCGGCTTGGGGGAGCAGCGCCCAGTTGGCGGTCTGCGGCTTGCGTGGTCCGGAAGTCGTGGTCCGGGGTTTCGAGTTTCCCGGCCTGCCGCCCGAGGAAATCGGAGGTGCCGTGGAGCTGGAGGTCTCTCAGATCTGCCCCTTCCTGGCGGAGGAAAGCACCCTCGACCATCAGGTGACGTTGAGTACAGAACAGAAGACACTGGGCTTCTGGGTGGCCGCGACCAACAGCCTGATCAAGAACACCCGGCAGCTCGTGTCGGAGGCCGGGCTGCACTGTACTCTCGTCGATGTCGCCGGACTGGCCCTGCTGAATCTGCTCGAATACCGATCGCAGCAGGAGAACGACGAAAAGACGGAAGCGGCCGGCGACGGAGAGACCCCCGGGAGCCGTGGACCGCCGTCGTTCTGCACGGCGATCCTGAACGTCAGCGACACGTGTGCTACGATCGCCATCGTCGATCCTGCCGGCCGTCCCTTCGTCCGCGACATCGGCGGCAGCATCGCCACCGAGAGCCGTTTGCCGGGGGGCACCGGCGGTTGGGAGGCCGAGGGCCCAACCCCGGCCCAAGACGAATGGACCGCACGCAGCACGCGCCGGTCGGCGACCAGCGATTCCCTCGTTGAGGACGTCACGACGACGCTGCGCTACTATGCCGTCCAGAACGGCTCGGTGCGGATCGATCGGCTGCTCGTCTGCGGCGACGAGGCCGGTGTCGCCGAATCCGTGGACCTGCTGCGGGCCAGGCTGAGCCTGGACGTGGTGCCCTGGAATCCCCTGACGGATTGCGGTTTTCAGATGGCGCGCGAGACCGCCGGTGTCCTAGCGCGCAGCGCCGGTTTCTCTGCCCCGGGGCCCGGGACGATGACATCTCAGGAGGAGAGCAGCGCCGGCCCTGCTTCCGCTCGGCCCGGTCCGCCCTGGTACGGCCCTTCCCTGGCGGTGGCCGCCGGTCTGGCCGTGAGGCAGATTTAGAGGAGTACTGACTGCGGGTTACTGATATGCCAATCGTCAACCGTCGATCATCCATCGCCCATACGCGGTATGCCATCGACCTGCTGCGCGGCGAAGGCGTTCCCATCCGGAGCCGGCCGGGGGGGATCGCGTTCGCCTGCCTGGTCGTCGTGGTGCCGTTCCTCGCGGCCTCGGGGACCCTCAGCTTCTACCTGGACTGCCAGGTGGTGATCGCGATCCAGAGACAGCAGATCAGCAAGCTGGCCGCCGCGATTGACGCTCTGTCCGGCGCCGTGCAGAAGAAGGAATCGATGGAGACGGAGAAGGACGAAGCCAACCGCGTGTTGTCCGACGTGAAGACCGCGCTGGCGGGTCGGACCCAATGGTCGCCCATTCTGGCGTCCCTGGTCGACAACCTGTCGGATACCCTGGTCCTGACGAAGGTCGAGGCCCGTCAGAGCACGACGCGGCGTCAGGTCCCCGCCAAGGACGATCCGACGCGGACGATCGACGCCAGTGTGCCGGTGCGGGAGTTGAAGATCTGCGTCTGCGGGCAGGACAAACAGAGAGCCTCCGAGGCGGTCCGGATGTTCCAGGAAAGCCTGCGGTCCTCTCCTGCGCTCGGCCCCCTGCTCGACACGATCACGGTCTCGCGGGATGTCACCACCCTGGAGAGCCGGGAGGCCGTGCTGTACGAGCTGAGTTGTGTGTTCAAGCCGACGGGGGTGTGCGATATGTGACCGGTCCGGGAAGGGCCGATCTTCGGTTGAAGACAGTTATGAGAGTCCGAAACCAATATCTCATGGTTCTGGCGGTCGTCTGGGGAGCCTGCTTCCTGGCGGCGGTGGCGTTTTATGCGCTCATTCTGCGGCCGCACTTGGGATATCGCCGGACGCTGGAGGCCCGCGTCGCAAGCTGCAAGCAGCAATACGCCGTGGCAATCCAGGCGGCCAAGGAAAAGGACCAGCAGCGCCTGGCCGAGCAGGTGGAAGATCTGCACCGGCGCATCGCCGATTTCGTCGTGGACCTCCGGGAGGCCCCGACTCTGGCCTTCCGCATCGGCGAACTGGCCAACGGCGCGAAGCTGGAATCGCTCGGCATGAGGCCGATGAACAGGAACGTGCCCAATGCCCCCAGGTGCGAGCGGATCCAGGAGAGACGTGTCAACCTGACGTTTGCGGCGCGCTTCCGGCGTTTCGCGGCCTTCCTGAATACACTGGAGCGCCACCATCCGGTCATCTTCGTGGAGAGCTTCGCCATCAGCCGTCCGCCGGAGAAGGAAGCGGAACCCCAGGCCAGCATGGAGCTGGCGGTCCTCGTGGAGAGGGATACCAAACAGAATGGACTGCTCCGCGGAATCGAGTGATTCCCCGGACCGACAGGTGTGTCAACATGGTGAGCATCAGCACAGGCAATGACGTGGAACCGCCGAGAACGGAGCATCCGCCGGCACGACCGATCGCGCCGAAGTCCGGACCCAGACTCGCGGCGCGCTCCTGCGCCTCCCGGGACAAAGGCGCCGGGAATCGCTGGAAATGGATGACCGCCCTGATTCCCGTCCTGGTGCTGGTGCTGGTGGTCTTGCTGAAGAATCCTCCGGATACTCGTTCTGCGACCCGATCGACCGGCAGAACGCCGCCGGGAACGGGACGCAGAGCCGCTCCCGATGTGGAAATCGCGTGGGCGCTTCCGGTTCCGTATGAGCCGGTGGGCCGCGATCCCATGCGGCCGATCGTTCCGGAAGTGCCGGAGCCGACTCTGGCGACATCTGCCGTGGCCCCGGCGGCGCCCGACGCGGCTCTGGAGGCCCCGCTCGAGCTGACGGTGACGGGAATCCTGTACAGCCAGGACAAACCGGCCGCCATCGTTGATACCCAGATCGTGCACGTGGGCGAACAGGTGTCCGGAGCTACCGTGGAGAAGATCGAGATGGGCGGCGTCCATTTCGAGAGGAAGGGTCGAAGGTGGATACAGACGGTCAGCCGGTGACGAGAGTCAGCGCCTGACCCAGGGGCGCGCAAAGGGAATGAGAACGATGGAAGCCCGCGTTTCCAGACAAAGCGAACGCCGGTGGCTGCGACTCGCGGCGATCGGGACGGTCTGGGCGCTGCTCGCCACCGCGACCGCGGTGGGCGGACAGCCCGCGGGCGAGGTCCCCGTCCTGTCCCTGCGCGAACGTCTGCAGAAGAGGGTCAGCGTTGACTTTCGCAAGACGCCGATCGAGGACGTGATCCGCATCCTGGCCGAGCAGGCCGACGTGGGGGTGGTCACCAGTCCCACCGTCCGGGGCGAAGCGACGGTGAAGTTGATGAACGTGCCGCTCGAAGAGGCCCTGCGCAGCATCCTCGAAGTCCACGGCTATGACTACATTGTCGGCGACAACGTCGTGAAAGTCCTGGCACGCGACGAGGTCCCGCGCGTGGCCGAGAAACAAACGTCGCGTGTCTTCGAGATCACCTACGCCGACGTGAACGACGTCGTCAAGTCCCTGGAGAAGTTCAAATCCGAGACCGGTTCCGTCTCGCATGTCCAGGGCACGAGCCATGTGCTCGTGACGGACAAGGACTCGAAGATCCGGGAGGTGGAGGCGTTCATCACGCAAGTGGACCGCATGACGCCGCAGATCCTGGTCGAGGCCCGCATCTACGACATCACCAGCACCGAAAATTTTGACCTGGGGGTCCAGTGGCAGGCCGGTTCGCGGACCACCTTCGAGCCGGGCGGCCGCTCGATCTTCGCCGGCGGCGAGCCGAACCGGGAGACGGACCCGTTCCGCGTCGCCCAGTTCAACGGCAGCACGCCCAAGTCCAACAGCACCACCGCGGGATTCCGCTTCGGCTGGCTGACCTCCAACCTCGATCTCGACGTCCTGCTGCGGGCCCAGAATGAGAAGATCAACGCCAAGCTGCTGGCCAACCCGCGGGTGCTCGTCCTCAACGACGAGACCGCGACCATGAAGATCATCTCCGAGATCCCGTACCAGGAGCTCACGGAATCCGCCTTGGGCGGCAGCATCGGGACGACGGCGTTCCGCGAGGTGGGCGTCGAGCTGCACGTCACGGCCCACCTGGCCGCGCGCGATCGGATGATCCGGCTGCAGCTCAAGCCCGTCTTCAGCGTCGTCACCGGCCAGGTCTTCGTGGCCGGCGCCAGCGGGCAACCCTTTGCCCAGCCGGTCGTGGACCGGCGGGAGACGGATACCACCCTGATCGTCAAGGACGGCCAGACGATCGTCATGGGCGGCCTGCGCAAGAAGGAAGTGAACAAGCAAGTCAACAAGGTGCCGCTGCTGGGCGATCTGCCCCTGGCGGGGGCCCTCTTCCGGTTCAAGGGCGAGCGCACGACCAACAGCGAGCTGCTCGTGTTCGTCACGCCCTGGATCGTGGAGCAGCCCGGGCTCTCGGAGCCGGAGAGGCAGGCCTACCGGGAGACCGAATTCCCCGGACCCCGCCCGAGCTATACCGGCGCGGAGAAAACGGCAACTGGACAGGATTGATTCGTCTCGTGGCTGAACGACGCAAAAGAACCAAGAACACCGGCGACAAGGGCAAACCCTCCCCGAGGAATCCGCGCCCACGAAAGGGCCGTGCCGCCTCCCGGAAGACCCAGGGCCCCGAGCGCGGTCCCGTGCGCGGGGGACCGGATGGCCCCCCGGGGCGGACCGGCGCGGCGGGCGAGTCCGTGCCGTCTGTGGCGGCTGGGACCACGGAACCAGGACCGGCTCCCAGTCCCCTGCTGCCCGGGGAGCTCTACGAGCGGTCCGGCCGGTGGTGGTGGCGGGTGAAACTACCGGGAGAGGACAGGGCCAAGGCCAGAGCCCTCGAGGAGTTCCCGCGCCCGCAGAATGGCACGGTGGAATCCGGCCCGGAGGCCGCGTCAGGCACAGACGGTCGCGTCCACGCCGAGAAGATCGCCTTTGCCATCTGGGAGCAGGCCGTTCAGGAGAACGCCGCCCGACAGACACGTCTCGAGAGCACCGAGAAGATCGAACGGCTCAAAGCCCAGTTCCTCGATAAGGTTCGGCATTTCACCGAGCTCGTCGAGACCGCCAACGCCAAACTGGAGGCCGAGGCACAGGCCCGGGCCGAGGCGGAGGAGAAGCTCAGGCAGTTGTCCGCAGTCCCCCGCGCTGCGTTCGAGCCCAAGCCGGCCGCGATGAGAATGGAGGAGGATAAGACCCTGCCACAGGTGGGAACCGGCGTCTGCGGGTGCTGCGGCGTCACGGGCATCGCACTGACCCACCTGAGCCGGATCGATTCCGGACAGTTGCTGTGTCCGCGCTGCTTGACCGCCCTGCGGGCCGACATTGCCCGCCTCGATGCGAACGCCGGAGACGCAGCGAGCAGAAACGAATAGAGACCCCTTGGCTCGGTCCGGCGCGAGCTGTCACGCCGGCGGCGTCTCCGGCCGCTTCCACCACCCTGCCGCCAGAAAGACCGCGTATACGACGGCCACACCAATCAGATCGCCCGCGTAATCCAGGGGACTGGCCGTGCGGCGAACCAGGGGCTGAGTGATTTCGTCG
>JALORE010000434.1 GCA_025459125.1 Planctomycetota bacterium
TCCGGGCTGGACGGTGTTCAACAAGGCGATGGATCGGTACCTGTACTTCGGCCAGGCGACGAGCGAGCCCGCGTCCGCCGAGAACCGGACGTCCTCGGAGGACGGCGCCTGAGCGGGCGTCTACCGCCAGGCGCGGACGGCGCGAGATCATGATCCCACTCAGAGACAACCTGCCCACGCGGCATGCGCCGGTCGTGACGCTCCTGTTTATCGGCATCAACGCCTATGCGTTCCTCAAGCTGTTCTGGCTGGGGTCCTACGCGGGGCAGCGCTACCTGTTGTACTACGGACTCATCCCGTGCAGCCTGACGGGAAGCTGCCAGGTGACCGGACGGGCGTTTACGCCCGAGGTCACGCTCCTCACCTCTATGTTCGTCCACGCGGGGTTCTTCCACTTTGCCGGCAACATGCTGTATCTCTGGATCTTCGGCAATAACGTCGAGGATGCCATGGGCAAGGTGCGGTTCGTCGTGTTCTATCTCCTGTGCGGTCTTGCCGCGGCCTACGCACAGATCCTCACGGGGCCGGCGTCACGCATTCCGATGGTGGGGGCCAGCGGCGCGGTCTCCGGCGTGCTCGGCGCATATCTGTTGCTCTTCCCCCACGCCCGCGTCCTCACCTTGGTCCCGCTCGGATTTTTTATCCACATGGCGGAAATCCGTGCGGTATTCGTCCTGGGTTTCTGGATCGTCATTCAGGTGCTCAACGGCTTCCTGACGTTCAGCTCCGAGGGCGGGGGCGTCGCGTGGTTCGCCCACATCGGCGGGTTCGCGGCGGGCTGCCTCCTCATCGGGCTCTTCAAAAGGCGCACCGTGCCGTGGGGGTGGCAGCGGCATCGGTCGTTCTGAGCCCAAACGTTGCAGTCGCACCACCAAGCGACTGTGTTCCGTGTCAAGAGGTAAAAGTTACGCCCAGGCCCCCTGCGGGGCCCACGGGGTCTGGTGCTTCACCATGGCGTTCAGGATCGTGAGGAGCTTCCGCATGCACGCCGTGAGCGCCACTGTCGGCAACTTCCCCGCCCCGGTGAGGCGCCGGTAGAACCTCCGGAGCACCGGGTTGCAGCGGACAGCCGCGAGGGTGGCCATGGAGAGCACGGCCCGGACGGCGGCCCGGCCGCCCCAGACCCGGCGGCGCCCCCGGAAGGCGCCGCTGTCCCGGGCGACAGGGGCCACGCCGACCAGGGCGGCGATCGCGTGCCGGGAGAGCGTCCCGAGCTCGGGGAGCTCGGCGAGGAGCGTGGCCGCGAGGACCGGCCCCACGCCGGGGACGCTCCGGAGGAGGTCGTCCTGGGTCCGCCAGAGGGGGCTGGCCCGGAGCGCGGCGTCGAGGTCGGTATCCAGGCGGGTGAGGCGCCGCTCGAGCCAGGTGATGTGGGCCCGGAGCTCCCGGTGGAGGACCGGCGGTGCACTCCCGAGCCGGTTCCGCTCGGCGGTGAGCATGTCCACCAATTGCCGCCGGCGCGTGACCAGCGCCCCCAGGGCCTGCGGCGCGGCGTCGGGCAGGGGGCGGACCGGGGGCTGGACGACGGCCCCGAAGCGGGCGAGGAGGGCCGCATCCAGGGCGTCGGTCTTCGCGAGTTGCCCCGTGGCGCGGGCGAAGTCCCGGACCTGGCGGGGGTTCACCACGACGACCGGGAGGCCGGCCGCCGCGAGGGCCCCCACCAGGGCCGTTTCCAGCCCCCCCGTGGCCTCGCAGACCACCAACGTGGGCGCGAGGGGCTGAACGCGTGTGGTGGGGGTCCGGATTCCCGCCTCCGTGTGCGGGACGGTCCAGGCGGCCCCACGCGCGTGGACGGCCACGGCGAGTTCGGTCTTGGCGATGTCGATGCCGACAACCACAGCGGGCTCTGGCATGGGGAGATCCTCCGTGCCCGGGCTTGCGCGATGCGGGCTCCACCTGGGCCCTGGCGACTGTCCGGGCTGCTGAGGGGTTGGGCGTGACGCCCCACGCTTGGCGACGGCCTCGGGTGACCGAGTCACCATCGGTCTGTCACGCCCCCCGCGGTTCCTGGCATTCTCCCCCTGGAGGTGCCAGGCAGAACATACAAGGCACCAAGGCACTATCGGAAAGGCCCGGCGTTCCTGCTGTTCCGGATGCCTGGCCGCCCCGCGGGGCGGGACGGAACGTTCCCGGGATAGGTTCAGTAACCTCTTGTTGTGTGCGGCCTTATTGTGCCTTGGTGTCTTGGTGGTGAAAGGTTCGGGCTGACTCGAATAGAATGCACGACGTCTACCAAATCGGGAGGGGTGTGATGGGCGCGAAGAATGTGTTGGGCGGAGACTTGGAGGTGTGTTGCACGGACCCAACGACGGGGTTCTATCGTGACGGGTGCTGCAATACCGGGCCGGGCGATTACGGGGTGCACGTGGTGTGCGCGCAGGTCACCGAGGATTTCCTCGGATTTTCCAGGAGGCAGGGCAACGACCTGTCGACGCCCGTACCCGAGTATGGCTTTCCCGGCCTCAAGCCCGGCGATCGATGGTGTCTCTGCGCCATGCGGTGGAAAGAAGCGCTGGACGCCGCCGTGGCGCCCCCGGTGATTCTGGCAGCCACGCACATCTCGGCACTGGAGTTCGTCACGCTCGAGGAGCTGCGGGCTCACGCCCTGGACGGATGAGGGCTAGCGGAAGGCCGCAGCCAGAGCCTCCTGCGTCCCGGTATCCTCGGCCAGACCGACGAGATTGACCAGAACGTAGTCCGGCAGGGCGATGCCCTCTCGCTGCGCCCGCTCCTGGCGCTCCCACTCCATCTCGCCGGGCAGGTAGATCCTTCCGTCCGCTGTCTTTGGCGCCCCCTTGATCTCCCGGATCATGGCGTCCATCCGCGCCTTGAACTCGGCCAATGGCGTCATGGCCCCAACGTTGATCGCAAGAAAGGCGTGCCCCTGGTTCGCCTTGTCCGGGATGTCGAAGGCCCAGCACTTGACCCCGCTCAGGAAGGCGGCACCTGGAATCATGGCCGTGAGGGTTTCTACCAGAACGGCCAGGCCGTACCCCTTGTGGCCCGCCATGGGAAGCAGGGCCCCCTGGGCCGGGTAATTGGTCGGGTCGTCGGTAGGCTGTCCAGCGTCGTCGACCAGCCACTTCTCGGGCAGCCTCTTCCCCAGGGCCTTGGCCGCCAGGATCTTCGTGACGGCGACGGAGCTGGTGGCGATATCCAGAAAGATAGGTCGCTCGGTGCCGGCCGGGATGGCGTAGGCGATGGGGTTGGTGCCCATGATGGGGCCCTTGCCGCCGGGCACGGTCATCCAGGGGTCGGTGTTGGTCGTCGCCATCCCGACCATGTCGTGCGGAAGGGCCATCGTCGCATAGTAGCCGGCGGCCCCGATGTGGCTCGACCGCTTCACCCCGACATAGGCAATCCCGACCTCCCTCGCCTTCCGGATGGCCAGCTCCATGGCGGTGCAGGCGGTGACGATCGGCATGGCGTGGTTCCCGTCCAGGATCGCGAAGGCCGCCCCCTCGGCGGCGACGCTCGCCCGCGCCGCAGCGTCGATACGGCCGTCCCGGACGTTCTTCAGGAGCTGGCGAATCTGCCGCGTCCCGTGGGTGTGAATCCCCCAGCTGTCCGTCGTCGCCAGGACGCGGGCCGACACGGCAGCGGCGTCCCTGGGCAGGCCCGCCCGCTCCATCGCATCCGTACAGTACCGTTCCAGGTCGGCCGGGAAGACTCGCTTCCGGAGGAGATCGTCGAGCAGTTGCATGGGCCTGTTCTCCTTGTCCGGCGGGTGGAAGGATCGCGGTGCCCGCACTATGGCGCAGACGCCAGGAAGGTGTCAAGGGCCGCACGCTCCGACGAGAATCCGCTTGACGCGGTACGACGCCTGGCTGGAAGATACCGCTCCGAACGGGGAGAACCGTGATCGGGGAAGGAGGGCGGACATGGCGACGCTGGCGGAGCTGGAGCCCACAGCCAAGCGGATCCTGGAGCAGGAGCGGGCCGCATACGAAAAGAACAATCCGAAGTCGAAGGACGCGTTCGAGCGATCCTGCCACGTTCTGCCGGGCGGGGTCTCGCGGACACTCTGTTACTTCCCCCCGTTCCCGTGCCAAACCGCCTACGGCGAGGGGTGCCACATGGTGGATCTGGACGGGCACCGACGCCTCGATCTCTTCAACTGCGCCACGACGCTGATCCTCGGGCATCGGCCGCCCGTCGTCGTGAAAGCCGTGGAAGAACAGCTCAAGCGCGGCACGGCG
>JALORE010000174.1 GCA_025459125.1 Planctomycetota bacterium
ACTGATCGCCGCCGTAGGCGGCTCCTAAACAATCCGCTTTGAGCGGTTCACATTACAAGCCTCCAGCTCTGCTGGAGGTACTTGACTCATAAATCTCAGAGGTTCATCGGCAGGCCGCGGTCGCGGAGGTATTCTTTCATCTGCGTGATGGTGTAGTCGCCGAAGTGCGTGATGGAGGCCATGAGCACGGCGTCGGCGCCGCCCACGACGATGGCATCATAGAGGTGGTCGAGTGTGCCGGCGCCGCCGGAGGCGATGACCGGGATGTTCACCGCGTCCGAAACCGCCTTGTTGAGTTCGTTGTCGTACCCGGCCAGGGTGCCGTCGGCGTCCATGCTGGTCAGCAGGATCTCGCCGGCGCCGAGCTCCTCGCCGTGCGCCGCCCACTCCACCACGTCGATGTCCGTCGGCTCGGAGCCGGCCTTGACGCAGACCTGCCAGTGGCCGGGGCGCGTCTGCGAGCGCCGCGCGTCGATGGCCAGGACCACGCACTGATTCCCGAACCGCCGGGACGCCTGGGCGAGCAGGTCCGGATGCTGCACGGCCGCCGTGTTGACGGACACCTTCTCGGCTCCGCTGCGCAGCAATTCGTCGATCTGCTCGATCGTCCGGACGCCACCCCCGACCGTGAACGGGATGAACACGTTCTGGGCCACGCGCCGGACCATCTCCACGATGGTCTTGCGGGAGCGGATGGTCGCGGTGATATCCAGGAACACGAGCTCGTCGGCGCCGCTGTCGCTGTAGCGCGCCCCCAGCTCGACCGGATCGCCGGCATCGCGGAGGTTCAGGAAATTGACCCCCTTGACGACGCGGTTGTCCTTCACATCCAGGCACGGAATGATGCGTTTGGTCAACATAGCCGAAACGTAGGGTGGGCGGTGCCCACCAATCCCATCCAAAGCGGCAACGGATCGTGGGCACCGCCCACCCTACAGTTCAAACTCTCCTCTTGCATATCGCATGGAAGTTCCGCAATACCTGCAGGCCCTGGGGGCCGCTTTTCTCCGGGTGGAACTGCACACCATAGATGTTGCCCTTCTGAACGGAGGCCGTCAGCGGAAAACCGTAGTCTGTGTGGGCGACTTTCGCCTGCTCGTCCTCGACCCGGGCGTGAAAGGAGTGTGCGAAGTAGAAGTGCTTAGCCGGCCCCAGGCCGGCCAGAAGCTCCATCTCTTCCGGCAATTCCACAAGGTTCCAACCCATGTGCGGCACAGTCTGTTCCGCGGGGATCGGGACGACCGCGCCGTGAATCAATCCCAGGCCCTGCTGGGGACCATATTCGCAGCTCTCATCAAAGAGCAACTGGTGACCCACGCAGATCCCCAGGATCGGTTTGCACGCGTCGGCCGCCTGCCGGACCAGCACATCGGCTGAACCCAAGGCCTCTCGTGCGTACCCGAATGCCGCGACGCCCGGCAGAACCAAACCGTTCGCTTTCTCGATCTGCGCCGGGTCCCGGCTCACCTCGGCGTCACAGCCGATGTGCTGCAGGGCGTTGCAAACGCTCTTGACGTTGCCTACGTTGTAGTCGATCACGACGATCATCGTAAAGTTTGTACCCGGCGGAGGTTACATCGTCAAGGGAGAATCCTCGATCGACATCGTTGGCGGAGATGAGTGGCCGGTGGCCAAATCGACGATCTGGAATCACATCCCTTCCACCGCCTCGTAGAAACCTCTGTCCATTTTCTGTAGAGTATACGCCCGAAAATGTCGATGGATAGTTCCGGTGTAGAGAGCAACCATGATATAGGATCAGGAAGACGCGTATGTGTGGAATTGTTGCTTACCTGGGGAAGAAGACGGCCCAGCCGATTCTTGTCGAAGGCCTCAAGCGGCTCGAATACCGGGGCTATGACTCGGCGGGCATCGCGTTGCTGCGGGATGCCGGCATCAACGTCCAGAAGACCTGCGGCCGGATCAGCGCCCTGGAAGAGATTCTGGAATGCCCGCAGGGCGTCGACACCCTCGGCATCGGGCATACCCGCTGGGCGACCCACGGTGTGCCCAACACGATCAACGCCCACCCGCACCTGGACTACACGGGCCGGATCGCCGTCGTCCACAACGGGATCATCGAGAACTACGGCACGCTCAAGACCTGGCTGCAGAACGAGGGCATTACGTTCGTCAGCGAGACCGACACCGAGGTGATCTCCCACCTGATCGGCTACCTCTATTGTGAAGCGGAGTCGTCCGAGCGGTGCGGCGGTCAACACCGGTTCGAATGGGCCGTCCAGCAGGCCCTCCAAAAGCTCCACGGAACGTTCGGCCTGGCGATCCTGTGCGCGGACTTCCCCGACACGCTCATCGGCGCCAAGCGCGGCAGCCCGCTCATCCTGGGTGTCGGCGACGGCGAGTACGTCCTGGCCTCGGATGCCGCCGCGATCGTCGAGCATACGACCCGGGCCATCTACCTGGCCGACAACGAGATGGTGACCATCGGGTCGGAAGGCTTCTACACCAAGACCATCAACAACGTCGTGGTGGCGAAGGATCTTAAGGAGATCGAGTTCTCGCTCGACCAGATCGAGCTGAACGGCTTCGAGCACCACATGCTCAAAGAGATCTTCGAGCAGCCCCAGTCCCTCGGCATGTGCATGGGCGGGCGGCTCGACCATGCCTGCGGCAAGATCAAGCTCGGTGGTATCGCCGACCATCTGCGGGAGCTGACCCAGGCCAAGCACATCATCTTCACCGCCTGCGGTACGGCGTTCCATGCCGGGCTGGTGGGGGAGTTCCTCCTCGAACACCTGGCGCGCGTCCCCGCCGAAACGGAATACGCGAGCGAGTTTCGCTATCGCAACCCGATCATCGGCGATGACACGATCGTGGTCGCCATCAGCCAGTCCGGCGAGACGGCCGACACCCTCGCGGCGGTCGAGCAGGCCAAAGAACGCGGCGCCACCGTCCTGGGTATTGTCAACGTCGTCGGCTCCTCCATCGCGCGGGCGACCGATGCCGGCGTCTACCTGCATGTCGGGCCCGAAATCGGTGTGGCCAGCACCAAGGCCTTCACCGCGCAGGTGGCGGTGCTGAGCATGCTGGCCATCGAGCTGGGCCGGCGGCGGCACGTCAGCAGCGACGACGCCGCCTGGTACATCGACGAGCTGTCGCAGATCCCCGAGAAGATCGGCACGATTCTGGACCAGTCGAGCCACATCCGGGAGATCGCCGCGGCCAACGCCGACCGGGAGAACTGGCTCTTTCTGGGACGGGGGTGCAATTACCCGGTGGCCCTCGAAGGCGCCCTGAAGCTCAAGGAAATCAGCTACATCCACGCCGAGGGCCTGCCGGCGGCGGAGATGAAGCATGGTCCCATCGCCTTGATCGCGGACGGAATGCCCGCGGTCTTCATCGCGACCGCGGGACCCCAGTACGACAAGATCATGGGCAATATCGAAGAGGTCAAGGCCCGGGGCGGCAAGGTCATCGTCGTCGCCACCGAAGGCGACGAGCAGATCGAACACCGGGCGGACTATCTGATCACGATCCCGGACGCGCCGGAGCTGCTCCAGCCCATGCTGACGGTCCTCCCGCTGCAACTGCTGGCGTACCACGCCGCCGTCCTCCGCGGCCACGATGTCGACAAGCCCCGCAACCTGGCCAAGAGCGTGACCGTCGAGTGATATTCGATTTGTGAAGTGTGATCTTTGAAGTGAATCAGAAATCAAGAATCAAAAATCAAAAATCACCCTTCGCCTTCACCCTCATCGAGCTGCTCGTCGTGATTGCCGTCATCGCGCTGTTACTGGCCCTGCTGGGACCGTCGCTGCGGAAGGCGCGGTCCCTGGCCCGCCGGGCGGCGTGCTCGCACAATCTCAAGCAGGTGCAACTGGGCCTGGACATGTACACGAGCGACCATGACACCGTGTATCCATGTGCCCAGGACCCCGTATCCACGAACCCCCCGTACTGGCTGTGGATGGGACGCGGCTGGCGGCGCTGGGTTGAGAAGTACCTGAGCACCAACGTCGATGTGAACACGCCTTCGGTCCTGCTGTGTCCCGCCGACCGCAGCGATCCCGCGAAATACGAATCCACGAGCTACGCCTATTCGATGGCGTTCTACCACAGCCCGGAACAGATCGATGCCATGAGGGCGACGACCGACACCTACAGCAATCCCCAGCCGTCGATCGCCCAGCGGGTCGGCAATGTCGCCGGTCCCTCCGGCAAGATCCTCCTGGGCGAGTGGAACAGCAACCATGCGCCCTACGAGAACGACAAAGGCTGGTGGCAGTGGCAGGGCGCCCGCCTGTTCCTCCTGGCCGATGGCCAGGTTGTCTTCCTGGAGACCCGGAAGATCCGCCCCGCCCGCGACGACTTGCCGGACGCCAATCTGACCGTCCACGGCATCAAAGGCCGCGACCTGGCGCCCTAATGCTCCGTCCAGCCCACCGTTCTCTTCGTGGCGAGGGCGTGGGGCTCTCCAACACAAGATTGCACGCTGGGGATGGCGCCCCGCCCGTGGGGGCCGGGTGGCATCGTCCCGCGGAGACGGGACCCCAATCGCGACACATCGCGTTTGGGAACCCTCTGCCGAGCTTGGCGATGGCGGATTGCCTGTGCCCTGGACCATCGCCAAGGCCTGCGGCCTTGACGATGCCACCCGGTACAACTGATTCGCACGCCTTCTCCACTCATCATCTTATGGCGTGGGCACGATGCCCGTGCCGCTCTTTGGAGACTCCTGTCACGCACCGCCCATCTTGCGGCGCGGCACAGTGAACCGGGCCTGCGATCCACTGGGAATCGTGAGCAGTTCCCTGAAGTTGGTGGTCCCGAAGTCCTTGAGAGAGAATTCCGTCAGCCTGACATCACCGCCCAGCACGGCGAGCTCGACATTGGCGCCGCGCAGCATCTTCTTTATGGAGCAGGTCCCCCAGGCGTAGCCGTTGGACCAGAAATACTTGCCCTCCTGGGGTGTGAAGGTCATGGAGCGGTCCACGCCCGAGTACTGGAAATCGGTCAGTGCCAGAACCGCGGCCCAGCTGGCCATGGCGCGGGCGTAGTGGTGGCCGCACTCGGCCTCGTCGAAGGGGCTGCGCTTACGGCCGTCGTACCGGTCGCGGATGTTCTGGATGCACCTCAGGCCCGGCTCGGTCTGGCCTTCGTACAGCATCCCGACCGCGGCGGTGTACTCGAAGCCGGTCATGACCTCGGTGAAGTAGGAGAAGGGGTTCTGGGGCCGATCCTTGGGATACGCGGCCATCAGCAGGATGGACTCATTGCCCAGGGCGAAGCTCCGCATGCAGTTGAAATGGCCGTAGAGACTCCCACGGTAGTTGTACTTCATGATGCTGGCGAGTGTGGTACGCACGTGGGTAGGCTCGGTGAGGTAGCCCAGGCCGCAGACGTGGGCCATGAATTGGCCGACGAGCTGGTCCACCAGGCAGCCGGAGCCAAGCTGGTAGTCCGGATGGGTGGGGTCCTTGGCCCCCATGCCGACGAGCAGGCTCGCCGCGATCTGGGACTCGTCCTGCGGCGGGCGGATCTGGTGCTCGTAGTACTCGCCGTTGAACAGATTGGCGTCGGTCCATTTCCTGCCCCGCTCGAAAAGGTCCTTGCAGGTGGAGGCGAACTCGTTGTCGGCCACCCGGCGGGCCATCGCCTCGGCCGCCCGCAGGGCGCCCAGGTACCAGATCTCCATCTGCGGGTTCGGGCCGTAGTACTCCACGTCCATCGTGTTGTGCTGGCAACCTTCCATCACGCCATCTTTGTCTGCGTCCCAGCCGCCGGGGATCCAGCAGAACTCGACCGCCTTCTTGACCTTCGGCCACAGGGCTTTGAGCATCTCGTCGTCGCCGGAGAGCTGCCAGTCGCGGTACATCTTCATGATGCAGCCCATCTGGCCGTCGGCGGCGGCTTTATTGAACTGCTTCGCCCGCTCCAGCGGCAGGTTCACGCGAAAGCTCATCATCCCCTCGTCATCGGTGGCTTGCGCGAATTCGATCTCGCGCATCATCTTGGCCAGGGGGCCGTAGAGGAACGCGGTCGCCTGCTCGTAGTTCCAAACGTGGGTGCACGAGCCGTGGCAGCAGCCGCCTTTGTTGCTGCAGCCTTCAAAGCCGTAGAACCGCCCGTCCTCCGTGCGGAAGCACGTCTGCGTGCGGAGCGTGCTGATATTGAACAGGGCCGCCTCCTTGACGACCTCGGGCAGGTGGCTGTTGCCGAACGCGGTCACGAACTCCACGGTTTTTCGTTCCAGCTCGCCCAGTTGCGGTGCGAACCGCTCGGCCACGTCCCAGGCGTCCTTGTAGACGGTCGTATAGTAATTGCCGATCCGGTCCTGCTCGTTATTCTTGGGTGTCCAGGTCATGCGATTGGGGAAGTGCCACGTGAGCAGGAAGGTCACCGCTGCCGCCTGCTTGGCGGGCACTTTGATCGTCACCGCCAGGGAAGCCATCGGCGTATCCTCCTTCACGGCCTCGCGCTCGTCGAGCTTGCCGTCGGCGCTGAAATCATCCCAGAAGTCGAGTCCCGAGCTGCCCCAGCCGCCCGCGATCCAGGCCACGCGGTGCGTGATGCCGCTCGTGGCGGTGGTCGTCAGGGCGATCGTGCCCCATTGTGCCGCGCGCGGCGCAACCCCGTCGGACGACATGTAGATGCCATGGACGCCTTGGCCCTGGCGGTACTCGTTACGGTTGGCCTTGCCGCCGGTGGCGACGAGATCGCCTTTCCAGTCCTTGGTCTGGCCGGAGCCGTCCATGCCGATGAAGTTGGGCAGGGTGCCGCAGACGGACACCTCCAGGGGCCGATTGACTTTGTTCTGAATCACGTACCGCAGCACGGCCACCGGGATGCCGCTGGCCTCCGCATCGCACGGCACGAGCGGGTTGAACGCCTGCAGCGTGACGTTCACCGGCAGGTCGGGGTCGGCGAGCATGACCTGTCCCAGCGGATACGCCGCCGCGAAGGTGCATTGCCGAAAGCGCGGCAGACCATGATTGATCGCCTTGCTGCCGTGGCTTTCCTCGTAGAGAGCCAGGTCGACGGGCCCTTCCAGTCCTCTTGTCTGCGTCTGTCCCTGGGAATCCTTCACAAAGACCGCGAAGAACGGGCTGAACGACCCTCGTGTCGGCACAAACCCCTTGGCCGGCCGGTTCATGATTTCCCAATCCCGCAGGTCCCCGCGTCCCCCCAGCGACACGGTCCCCGTCCCGATCCCGCCCAGCGGCAGCGCAATCTTCGCCAGATGCTCCTCGTCATACTTCTTGAGAATCGGCCATTGTGCCGTCGTACCCATCGGCTGCTGTACCTGCTGAATGGTCACTTGACGTTCCGCAGCCGGTTTCGCCCCCCAACACCCGATGCTGAGCCCCAGAACCAGCCCCACGGATACCAGAAGTGCTTTCCTCATGTCATTCTCCCTTCAGAAGTCGCGACCTTCGACCACGGTTTCGCGTACCGGCCATCCGATCGACCCCGGCACGTGCGGACAGCATACCGCATCCATCCCGCAGTGTGAACCCCCGTCCGCTCCGTGGCGCCCAAGGGTCTCTTCGTAGGGCGAGCGTCCCCGCTCGCCTGTCGTGGCAGGGCACCCCGCCTGATCTCCTGAACCCAGGTGCCGGAGAATTGGCTTTGTTTTCACCGTCGTCCCATCCACTCCCTTCTCCCATAACCTGTTTCATGACCAGCAGTTAGCATCGATTACGTCGGCCTGGGAATTGGGTTTGTTTCGCACGATCGGCATTCGATTGGAATCATGGAATGATGGAATGCGGGAATCGCGGGTATCCCCGTCGGCGGTCCCCTGGCGGCCGATTGGCTTTGTTTGGCACGATTGGTTTCGCGCGTAGGGTGCGTACCACGCACCGCCCATCTGCCCGCCGATTCCAGGCTCTCCCATTGGCTTTGTTTCGTACCATCGGCCCCCGCGGGACGCAGGCAGCGGACCGCACGCCGGGCGTCCCTCCGCAACTCTGTACCCCATCCGCAATCCGCAATCCGCAATCGGCCATCGACGAATTGGCTTTGTTTCTTCAGAGCCACAATCTATCCATGCTGCGCATAAACAATTTCCTGTCCAAATGTTACGTCTGATTCTCCCTCCCGGGAAATTGGGTTTGTTTCGCACGAAAAGTCTCCCGCCCCGGCCACCGCCTGCTCGACCCTCCGGACTCGTCGTTCACTTTGTATGGCTCTCTAACCGTTTGTTTTGTCACAGTACAACTATCCTCGTTGGTCGTCAAGCAAAATCCTGGCGCTATGCAACTATCTTCCCGTTGCTACATCTTTATCTGACACAAACTCACACTGATTCGTATGGATTCTGAAGTCATGGCCACTTCCCAACCGACCTGCGATCCCTGGCTTAATTCCTGCCGACTGCCGGCTACGGACCATTGACTACCGGCTTTCAACCGCCGATGGACGCTGAGAAGGTTCTACTGGACAGAGATTTGCTACCCGTCCCTGACCCCTTGATCCCTACCCTCACCGTCCACCGGGCGGCTGCTTCGCCCCTAGCCCCCGAGCGTTTTCCGCTTTAGACCAATAGCATGAGGCTGAAGCTGCGGTGTCACACGCCCCTTTCCGACAGTGGGTTGCCGCCGCCCGTCTATTCGGCTTGCCTGCGGGGAGCGGATGTCGTGGAATTACAGACGATCCCGCGTTGCAGTCAGGAATGCCTTATGACCGAGAAACAGAAAGCATGCGAAGTGATATCCCGGATGCCCGACGATTCGACTTTCGCGGATATCCAATATCATCTCCACGTCCTGGAGTGCATTGAGCGAGGCGAGCGAGATGTCGCAGATGGCAAGATTCTCACCCATGATGAAGTGGAGGGCAGACTTGCGAAATGGCTGGCTTGACTTGGATAGGGAAAGCCGCAGATGAAAACCGATGGACGCTGATAGCCTATCGAATGGGCAATTGACGTATGCGCGCGGTGTGGTCCTCTACCGTCACCGCGCACCCACTATAGCTCAAGCCGACAGCGCGGGGATCTGGTCGGAGACTACCCAGGCAGCGTAGCGCATGGCTTGCTGGACGTCTTCGGTTTCCAGTTCAAGATAGGCCGCAAGCACATCTTGTATCGACTTACCCGCCGCCAACATCTTCGGGACGACACTGACTATGATACGCGTGCCGTGTAACGTCGGCTGGCCGAGGCAGACCTTCGGGTCGATCGTAATACGATCCAGCTTCTCCATAGTCTTGTCCTGCACGGAACCGGCGGTGCTATTTGTTGACTACTGTTTTTACTGTAGCGTCGCGATCACATGCGTCAACCGACATGGGCGCCGTGTATACCGTTCGGATTTGGTCATCAGGGTTTTGAGTTTCGGGTTTGTCTCGGATTTCGAAATTCGTGCTTTGGATTTGTCTGCCCGGCGGGCCATCGGTGGCTACTTGATCCCCAGCACGTCGGCCATGGAATAGAGGGCGGGCGGCTTGTCCTGGAGCCATTCGGCGGCGCGGAGGGCGCCGCGGACCAGGGTATCGCGGCTGTGGGCGGTGTGGTTGATGGTGATCGTCTCGCCCAGGGTGCCGTAAATCACGGAGTGGACGCCGGTTATGTCTCCGGCACGGACGGCGTGCATACCGATTTCGCCTCTCGTGCGCAGGGCTTCTTTGCCGTTACGGCCGTGGATGAGGCTGTCAGGATAGGGGCGGTTCGTGGCCTTGCAGATGCTCTGGGCCAGGCTCAGGGCGCTGCCGCTGGGGGCATCCTTTTTGAAACGGTGGTGCTCCTCGACGATTTCGATGTCGTACTCTTCGCCGAGCATGGTGGCAACCTTGCCGACGACTGCGAACAGGACGTTCATTCCCACGCTCATGTTGGTGGCGTAGAGGATCGGAATGGTCTTGGCGGCGGTCTTGAGGGCATCCTGCTGCGCGGCGGCCAAGCCGGTCGTGCCCATGACCAGGGCGATCCGGCCCGCAGTGCACTGCCGAAGGGTGCTTTCCGCGACTTCCGGCAGGGAGAAGTCGATGGCCATCTGCACGCCGGAGGGCCAGGAACTGCTCAGCGGCACGTCCAGATGCTCGATCCCGGCGACCAAGCCCGCATCCTTGCCGATTTCCGGGTGCTTATCGTTCTCGACCGCCCCCACAATGTCAAATCGCTTTGATTCCACCGCCAGAGCGACGATCCTCCGGCCCATGCGTCCGGCTGCCCCTACGACCACCAATTTTGGCTTCATCAACAGCTCCTATAATCCAGCGATGATCCTGCTGAGCGAAGGAATATACCGATAACCTCCCGGAATGGCAAGCGGCAATCTGAACGGGCGGTACTGGAGAATTGTGTATTCGGGGAAGCCCAAAAGGTTGTGATTCTCTGTGGGAGGGCGTCAAGATATTGTATGTCTCACGCGGACTACAGCTTGGTGGCATTTCCGCACTCTGTTCTTTCTCTCTCCCGTCTGCCTCCTGTGCATGTCCCGTTATTATGGGACAAAACGATACCACAGAAGGCCATAGACGGCAGCAGGAGGCGATTTGGGCCAAAAAGGCCAAAATTCCCGAAAAAGTTATTGCCACCAGGACGCGGGCCGATTATCATAACGCCTTTGGTGAAACGACCTATGCGGCCACCAGAGCTAGCGGTGCATAGTAAAGAAGGTGCAGAAAATGGCTTTGAAACGGACTGTGAATGGTGCGGCGGCGTGAGTGATGTATGAGAAACGCTGCGTTTGCGCACATGCTGTGGCCGTCGGGTCGAAGTTTCCGCTTCAACGTTGGAACGCCACTCGAGGTTGAAGATGAGGTTTGGCAGGCAGGATGGTCAAACCGCTGTCGGAGGCGACTGATGTAGTGAAGGGCTGATGACAACCTCAGTCAGGCTCGGGCGTTGAATGTGGAAACTGCAAAGTTTCCTTTTTTTTTGGTTTTTTTGAATGACGAGAGCTTCTATCGACAGGACCGGGACATGAACCAGGAACTGCTGCGAATCGTGGATAACATAGCGCGCGACAAGAATATCGACAAAGAGTCGATCTTTGCCGATCTGGAAGAGGCTATGGTCTCGGCGGTTCGGAAGCACTTCGGAGATACCGAAAGCGAGATCGTCGTTCAGATCGACCGCAGTTCGGGCAAGGTCAGCGCTTTCAAGAGCGGCCAGCCGATCGACATCCGGTCGTTGGGCCGGATTCCCGCCCAGACGGCCAAGCAGGTCATGATTCAGAAGATCCGGGCGGACGAGCGCGACAGCATTTTCACGGAATTCGCGCAACGCAAGAGCCAACTGGTCAGCGGCGCCGTGGTGCGCTACGAAGGCGGGACCCTGATCGTCAACCTGGATCATTCGACGGAAGCGTATATGCCCAAGGGCGAGCAGATCATGGGACAGACCCATCGCCCCGGCGAGCGGATCCGCTGCCTGATCCTGGATGTGAAGGAAACCGCCAGTCAGGTCAAGATCGTGCTGTCGCGGACGCATCCGGACTTCATCCGCCGGCTGTTCGAGTCGGAGGTGCCGGAGATCGCCGAGGGCATTATCGAGATTCGAGCCCTGGCCCGCGAGGCGGGGTATCGCAGCAAGGTGGCGGTGACGTCGTATGACGACAAGGTCGATCCCGTGGGTGCCTGCGTCGGCGTACGCGGCAGCCGGATCAAGAATATCGTGGATGAGCTGGGCGGCGAGAAGATCGACATCGTGCGGTGGAACGAATCCTCGCAGATCCTCGTGGCAAATGCCCTGATGCCTGCGAAGGTGAGCGAGATCGCCCTGTGTTTCGAGCTGGGGCGGGCCACGGTGGTGGTGGAAGAGGACCAGTTGAGCCTGGCCATCGGCAAGCACGGCCAGAACGTTCGGCTGGCGGCACGGCTGACCTCCTGGGATATCGATATTCTGACCCCGGACGAATACAACCAGGGTATCGAGCGTCTGGCTACGTGTGTCAAGAGCATCACAGGGGCTGATGAGGTCCTGGTGGACAAGCTCATCGCACTCGGCATCATCTCGGTGCTGGACCTCGACGATGTGGGGCCCGACCCGTTGGTCGGTGAGCTCAAACTCGAACGTGGATTCGCCGAGAAGCTGATCGAGGCCGCGGATCGGGAAGCCAAGGCCCTGATCGCCGAGGCGGACAAGAAACAGGCGGAAAAGCAGTTGGTGGTCCAGCAAGGGAAGGAATCGGAAACGATGCAACGCAACCTGGAGCAATGACGGAACGTTTTGCAGCGGGCGGTCCGACGCCGGAGGCGGGAAGGGGGTTTCTTCCCTCCAGACGCGGCGGATCGGGCCCTCTCCTCGAATACGTGGAGGTTTTTTGGCTACTACAAGGGTTTATATTCTAGCGCGAGAGCTTGGTGTCAAGAGTTCGGCGATCGTCAAGAAATGCCAGGACGAAGGACTCGATGTCCAGAACCACATGGCCACCCTGTCGGCGGGGTTGGCCGCCACGATCCGGGAGTGGTTCAGCGAGGGAGAGAATGTGACGACCGTCGAGACCGCGGAGAAGGTGCATCTGGAGGAGGTCCGCGTCAAGAGGAAGCCAAAGGCCACCGAGGAGACGCAGGTTGCAGTCGAGTCGCCGCTCGAAGTGGTGGAGCCGCTGCTCGAGGAAACGGAAGAGATTCCCGTTGAGCCGGTGGTCTCGGAGCCGGTCGCAGCGCCCGAGGAGCCGGTTGTCGTCGTGGCACCAGAGACGGCCACGGTGGAGGTCCCGGAAGAGCCCCCGGTGCCGGTGGTCGTGGCGGTGCAGGAGCCGCCGGCCGTGGTGGAAATCCCGATGCCGGTGAAACCGGTGGGGAAGCCGAAGGCGCCCGAGATCGTGGTCCTGCCTGCCGGTCCGATGCTTGACAAGCCCCGGCCGGCGAAGCTGAGCGGACCCAAGGTGGTGCGCGTCGAGGCCCCGGAGCCCCTGGACCGTCCGCGGTCCCGGTTCCGGCCGCGGTACGACGCTCCGGTGACGCAGCCTTTGATCTATGCGGGCAACAAAAGTGAGAGCAGCGCCAGCTCGGACGTTGCGGATAAGAAAGGGACGAAGCAGCGCAAGGACCGTACGCATGGCCGGCGCAAGGAAGAGGGGGGCGATGACGACGCCGCGAAAAAGGCCAAGCAGCACAAGAACTGGCGGGAGAGGGATTTGGAGGAGCGCCAGGCGCGACTGACCGCCGCCGGCGGCGAGGGTCTGCGCCTGCGGCCGACGCGGCGCATCGCGTCCAAGTCCCCCCGGGAGGCGGCGGCGCCGGTGCGGCCGAGGGAAGTCGTCATCAGCGAGCCGATCTTGGTGAAGGACCTGTCTTCCGCCCTGGCGGTCAAGGCCACGGATATCATCAGCAAGCTCATGCAGCAGGGCGTGATGGCGACCGCCAATCAGGCCATCAGCAGCGACGTGGCCGAACTGGTGGCGCTGGAGTTCAACACCGAATTGACCGTGCAGCGTCGCGCCTCGCTGGAAGAGGAGATTCGCCAGGAGTTCGACCAGAGAGAGAAGACAAATCTGACGCGAAGGCCGGTGGTCGCCGCCATGCTGGGGCACGTCGACCACGGCAAGACCAGTCTGCTGGACCGGATTCGGTCGACCCACGTGGCGGCCGGGGAAGCCGGCGGCATTACGCAGCACATCGGCGCCTCGCAGGTGCGCTGGGACGACAAGACAGTGACGTTCCTGGACACGCCGGGGCACGAGGCGTTCACGGCCATGCGCTCCCGGGGTGCGAACATGACCGATATTGTGGTGCTGGTGGTGGCCGCCGATGACGGCATCATGCCCCAGACCATCGAGGCCATCGCGCACAGCAAGGCCGCCGGCGTGCCGATTATCGTCGCTCTGAACAAGATCGATCTGCCCGGCTGCGATATCAACCGCATCTACGCGCAGTTGTCGGAGCACGGTCTGGCCCCGACGGAGTGGGGCGGGCAGACGGAAGTCATCAAAACCAGCGCCACAACCGGCCAAGGCGTCAACGACCTGTTGGAAGCCCTGGAGTACGTGGCGGAACTGCAGGATCTCAAGGCGGACGACACCATCCCGGCGACGGGCTGGGTCGTCGAGGCCAAGATGTCGGCGCAGGAAGGGCCGGTGGCCACCGTCCTGATCAAGGAAGGCGCCCTGGAGAAGGGCGATGTCCTCCTGGCGGGCAACACCTACGGCCGGGTCCGGACGATGACGAACAGCTACGGCAAGCGGATCAAGATCGCGACCACCTCGATGCCGGTCGAGGTGTCCGGCCTGAGCGACGTGCCCCAGGCGGGCGACCGGTTCTACTGCCTGGACGACATCAACCGGGCCA
>JALORE010000175.1 GCA_025459125.1 Planctomycetota bacterium
GTGGCTGGTGGCACAGAGGCCGATGTAGACGGGACTGGCCGCCATGTTGATCGCCTGCGGGTTCCAGGACATGGCCGTCCACTTGACGCCGTCGGTGGAATAGGAACCGCTGAAGTTGTTGCCGGCTCGCTCCATCTTGACCCAGACCGGGGCTTTCAGGGCGATCTGCGCCGGGGTGGCTACTGCGGTATCGCTCACCGCCGCCGCATCCGTCATCAAGCGGGCCTGGTAGCGCACGCCGTTACCCGGGGTGGCATAGACCGCCGCAAAGCGGGAACCCGGCGCCATACTCTCGCGGATCATCACACCCAGCTTGGCCCACGGATCGGTGTTGACCAGGCTTTCGACCTTGGCCACGATCGCCCCGTTGCCGGTGAGCTTCTTGGCGGCGAAGCGGAACTGATCGACCGTATTCCAGATATCGGTGCCACCGGCACCCAAGGCAAAGGCCCCGGCTCCCTTGTCGAGGAATCCGGCAGCGCGGCCCCGGAACCACACCACCAGGGTGTCGGCACCAGCACCGGTCCAGTTCTGCACGGGGGCAAAGGTCCGCTCGGTTTCACTGTAGTACGGTGTCTTGATGTTGTTGTACTCCAGCGGCATCGACTGCTTGCCGCCGTGGACAATCGTCCGTTCGGCAAAGGGCGCCTGCAGGTAACCGACGACGGCACCGGTGTTGTTGGTCCAGCCGTCAATCCAGGTCTCATAAATGCGGCTACCCTCGTCGTCGGTGTAGGTTTCCATGTCATCCACCGGCGCGTACTCCTGTGTGGTGAAGCGCCAGACCTTTCCCGCCTGCGTATCCGCCGCACCCACTTCATCCACCTTCCAGTAATAGGTCGTACCGAACTGGAGCGAGGCCGGGCTGTAGCTGGAATCGGTGATGGATACCACCGGGGCCGTGCCATTGGCTACCGCGTTCGCATCGGTGCCGAAGACGAGCTTGTGCGAGACCGCCTCGCGTCCCGGCCGCCAGGTCAGGCCGGCATCCAGGGCCACACCCGTGGCGCCATCCTTCGGCTGCGGCTCGCGGGCCTGCACCGGAACACTGAAGAACCGGACCTCGGACAGGCTGGCCTGCGGCAGGCCGCCCCAGGTGGCCTCGATGGTCAGCTTGACATACTTCGCGGAGACCCCGCCGAAATTGACGACGGTATTCGGCGCGTAGTCACCGGCGCCGGTTCCCCGGGCGAACTCGGGCACCGCCTGCAGTTGCGTCCAGGCAGCGCCATCGGTCGAGGTCTCGATCTTGACGGTCTTAGCGCCGAAGCCGACGAAGGGTTCGATGATCTGGTTGGAGTTCCATACCCACAACTCGTGCAGCTTGCAGGTCTCCCCGAACTGGAACTGAATCCAGTTCGGCAGCGTGCCGGCGCTGACCCACATCTCCTTGGCTTCCGTCGAGTGCTGATCCCTCGCGTTGAGACCCGAACCGTTCACGGTATTCTCGGGACCCATGGCGACCTGCGTGCTGGAAGCGGTGGCGATGACGTTCTTCACGGGATAGGCGTAGGGCTCAACGGTGAAGTTCCAGAGTTCGCCCTTGATGATGCCGGTGCTGGGCGGGGCGTTGACTTCATCCACGCGCCAGTAGTACGTTTTACCGAACTGCAGATCGGCCGCCGTATAGGTGCTGGCGTTCTGGCCCTGGCTGACGAGCACGCCCAACGGATTGGTCCGGCCGGCGTTGTTGACATCCACCGCGGAGAGCCCGAGGTACACGTCGTGGGTGGCCGCGAACTCGCCCGCCGTCCAGCTCAGCGACGCGTCCGAGGGCACGTCCGTGGCGCCGACGGCCGGGACCGGATCGGTGGCCAGTCCCTGCACCACGGATTGGCCGGTCATGTACAGGATGGCGTTGCTCAGCATCTTCTTGCCCTGCTCGGTGAGATTGAACGCCCCGATGGGCGTGGGCGAGACCTCCTGTGTCCCGGCCGAGAACAACAGCCGCTTGCCCGCCGGCGTATACGCCGAACCGGCGTGGAAGGGTTTTCCGGGCTGCCACTCGATAATCCAGGCACTGGTGCCCGTCTTGGCGAGCAAGGTGCCATTACCAGGATCGACGGTGCCGATGAACGAGGTCTGGCCCGAGCCGGTTGTGCCATCGACCACCGCCACCTGGTTGGCCGCATTGAGACCGACGCCGGTAAAGATGGGGTGACTGGGCACCACGGCTTCCATCATGGGACCAACGAGGTTGTTGATCGTATCCGTGCCGAACCAGACCCAGCGGTTGTTCCGGACAAAGTACGCCGAGAGGTTGATCATCGGCGCCGTGATGCCGGCCCATTGGCCGATCTCCGTCGCGTCGGTATTGTAGTTGCCACTGCTGGTGCAACGGCTGATGATGACCACGTCGGCCGCGTTGAGAGTCGCGATTTTCGCCGCGTTCAGCGTGGTCCAGTTGCCGCGTTGGACATCCACGGTATGTCCCAGGCTTTCCAGCCAAGGGATCCAGGCGAAATCATCCGGTGTGCCGTCGCCGGTGATGTCGGTAGCCTCTGCCACCCAGATGATGTTGGCCGCCGGTGCGACCGGCGCCACACACAGCGCCAGCGCCAAAACGAGAAACACGAGCTTCGTGTGCATCGTTGTCCTCCTTCCAGATCGTTGTAGGTGATTCGTGGTTGCCGAACAGCGGTTGACTGATCTCTAAGATCGGTATTTTCGCGGCTGCCCTTTCGAATTTCCAGGCCGTTGCACAGGGCCCATCCTACCACAGGCGGTGCCCCGCCTCAAGAGAAATTCGCCGAATTGAGGGCTCTAAGGGGTATTTTTGAGGACGTAGTCAGCCGAAAGGCGTTTACCGTTGATATTGGGGGTCATGCAGGTGACCTGCAAAACATACGTTTTGTCGCGACTGACCTGAGCCTCCAGCTCGAATTCATACGCCCGCAGGTGGTCTTGCCAGTACCGATGGTTCTCCGCGGCACCCGTCAAATCGAGATTCTGCCCCGGGAACAACTGCGACCCTTTCGCCTGAGCGGAGCGCGGGACGTACTCATAGAGCTCGAAGCGCAGCACACTCGGAGCCTTGATCTGCGCCCCGAACGCGTCCAGGAGCGTGACGAAGGCGTGCAAGGTGGTGCTCTGCCCCGCGCCCGTGGAACCCGTCAGCTCCGTCAACGGGAGAATGCCGATGCGCACGGGCGCAAAGCCGGCCGCCCCGGGTGAAGTCACCACCGCATGGTTCTCCCCGCCGGGCCTCGACGTACCCACGTTCGGAGCCTCCGTCGCGAGCTGTCCACACCCCGCCCCAAACGGGATACAGAACAACACGACACAACGCACGCAGCGCAGGTTCATCTACAGGTCCTCATCCAGGATGTGTCCCAGTCGGCGTTTCTTGGTCCGCAGGTAGTCCACGTTGTGCTCGCAGGGCTGGGCCCGCAGGGCGATCTGCTCGACCACCTTGATGCCGTACACTTCGAGGCGGCTGACCTTCTTGGGATTGTTGGTGAGGATGCGGATCGACCGCAGTCCGAGGTCCCGGCAGATCTGCGCCCCGATGCCGTAGTCCCGCCGGTCGGCCGCGAAACCCAGCTTGAGGTTGGCGTCCACGGTGTCGAGGCCCTGCTCCTGCAGCTTGTACGCCCGCAGCTTGTTGGACAGGCCGATGCCCCGCCCTTCCTGGCGCAGGTAGATCAGGGCGCCCTTGCCCTCCTGCTCGATCATCTTCATGGCGGTGATGAGCTGGTAGCCGCACTCGCAGCGCTGCGAATGAAACAGGTCGCCCGTCATGCACTCGGAATGGACCCGTACGAGGACCGGTTCCGGGTGTTCGATGGGCTGGCCGCGGGCATCAAGGTCCCCCACGCCGCCCTTGCACAAGGCCAGGTGCGGCTCCAGGGACGTGACGCTCTCGTAGCCGACCAGCCGGAATTCGCCGTAGTCCGTGGGCAGACAGATGCTCTCGAAGCGCCGCACCTGGCTTTCCCGTTGCAGCCGGTATTCCACCAGCTTGGAGATCGACGTGATCTTCAGTTCATGGTGCCGGCAGAACTCCAGGAGCTCGGGCACGCGGGCCATCGAGCCGTCCTCACTCATGATCTCGCAGATGACGCCGGCCGGCTTCAAGCCCGCCAAACGGGCGAGATCGACGGCTCCTTCCGTCTGACCGGCGCGGACGAGAACACCGCCGGGGCGGGCCCGCAGGGGAAAGACGTGCCCCGGACGAGCCAGATCCTTCGGCCGGGCGTCGTCCGCGATCGCCGCGTGAATCGTGTGGGCGCGGTCGGCGGCGCTGATCCCGGTCGTAATGCCTTCCGCCGCATCGACACTGACGGTGAAAGCCGTGCCGAAACGGGCCGTGTTTTCAAGCGTCTGGGGGTAAAGGCCCAGCGCATCACACTGCTCCGGCGTCAACGGCAGGCAGATCAGGCCCCGGCCGTACTTCGCCATAAAATTGACCGTTTCCGGCGTCACTCTTTCCGCGGCACAGACCAGATCCCCCTCGTTTTCCCGGTCTTCCGCATCCACCAGTACGATCATCTTGCCTTGTCGGAGGTCTTCGAGCACCTCCGGGATTCCGCTGCACTGTTCCACTATGTCGTTGTCCTTCATGAGCCCCGTCAACCGCGGCTACGGGTTCAGGCGCTGGCCGTGGGTCCGTTCGTATTCCTCAATATACCGGCTTCCGTTGCGGATGTAAACGAGCGCCGC
This sequence comes from Planctomycetota bacterium, assembly GCA_025459125.1. GTDB lineage: Bacteria > Planctomycetota > Phycisphaerae > Sedimentisphaerales > Anaerobacaceae > PLanc-01. The sequence continues at coordinate 4,663 of JALORE010000175.1, forward strand.
CACCACGGCCGCCGCCGCCGCCGCCCACCACAGCACATGTACGAATGCGCGGTAGCCGGGGATCACTCCCACCAGGTCGGGGGCAATCAGGACCGCGATCACCATCGACAGTTGCAGCGCCGTGGAGAGCTTGCCCGCAAACACCGGCACGATATGCAGGTGAGAGGTGAGCAGATACATGACGGCAAAGCCGATCGTAATCAGGACATCCTTGCCGATGATCAGAACCACCACCGTCATCGGCAGCAGGAATCCTGCGACGTGGCCCCGCTCGGAGACGAGCAGCAGCGAGGCGGAGGTGATCAGCAGTTTGTCGGCCAGCGGATCGAGAAAGGCGCCCAGTTTCGTGATCTGCCGGCCGTGACGGGCCCAGTAGCCGTCCACGGCGTCGCTGATCGCCATGAGGAGGAAGAGCCCGATCGCGGCGTAGCGCAGCAGGTTCTGCTGCGACTCGGTGATCCGCGGGTCGTGCATGCCGAGCATGCAGTCCACGAAAGGCCAAATCAGCAGAATGCGCAGGAGCGTAATGCGGGTCGGCCAGCTCAGACGGAACGTATTGCCGCGCGGGAGCCACTTCAGCATACCGATCCACTCCTTTCCGTCCGCTTGTCGTCCACGATTGACTCCCGCAGCCGCCGGTCATTGCATCCGCGACTAGGCCCTGCTATACTAAGGCGGTTTCCGGGCGCCGACAATAGGGATTCTCACGGAACCGGGCCGGACGCACCGGGAACCCGAAAAGCGGAGCACAACTTCCATGGGCGCAAAGAACCGTCTGGCACAGGCCTACTACGACATGGCGACGCTGCTGGATGCGGGCGTGCCGATTCTGCGGTCGCTCGACCTGGTCGCCCAGGGCCGGCGAGGGCGTCTGGCGCGGGTCTTTTCCCAGATCCGCGCATCGCTGTCCAAGGGCTCCAGCCTCTCGGAGTCGCTGGGGGAGCATCGCCGGGTGTTTCCCGAGTTGGACCGGATGCTCATCGAGGCGGCCGAGACGGGCGGCTCGCTGCCCGACTCCTTCAAGATGCTGTCCCATTGGCATGAATTCGTCGAGCGGATCACACGCCGGATTCAAATGGGCCTGGTGTACCCGTTCCTGCTGCTCCATGCGACGGCGGTCATCTATCCTCTGCCGGGTCTGATTACCTCCTTCTTTCAAGGTCGGACGGACACGGGCCTCTACGTCCGGCAGGCGCTGCAGATCCTGCTGCTGCTCTACGTGCCCCTGCTGATCGTTGTGGTCAGCCTGCACGGCAAGGACCGGGCGAAATCGCTGCGAGTCCTGCTGGACGCGGTCGTCCTGAGGATCCCGGGCCTGGGCAAAGCGGTCTATCACCTGTCCATCTATCGCTATGCCCAAGCGTTTATCATGCTCTATAAGGCCGGAGTACCCATGCTCGAATGCGCCGAGCGCGCCACCCTGGCGACCGGCAACACGGTCGTGGCCCGGATGTTCGCGGGCGGGACCGCCAGCGTCCGCCGGGGCGAGGCGGCCTCCACGGGGTTCTCCCGGCGACTGCCTCCCGAATACCTGCATCTCTGGCAGATCGGCGAGGAGGCGGGCGAGCTCGACCAGACCATCGAGAAGGTGGCCCAGATGGCCCAGGAACGAGCGGACCTGCACTTTACCCTGTTTGCCCAGTGGCTCCCGCGGCTGGTCTATTTCGCGGTCCTCGGCATTATGGGCTACCTGATCGTCAGCATCGGATCGCAGGTGTACGGCGGGGCTCTATGGGAGTTCTGAGGACGACCGGAGGGAGACCTTGGCGCCGTCGGGGACATTCCACAGCCCGGCCAGGTCGCCGTCGATCCGCCCGACAATGTTGACGGCCGAGGCGGCCCGGATCTCGTCGCCCTCCGAGGCGGGGGTGCGCCCGAAGAAGATGCAAAAGGCGCTGCCCGGCGGCCAGAAGCCAATCTCGCCCGGCTGAAGAACCTCGCGGGCGCCGCCGTCGAGGCCCTCCTCCACAGGAATCGAGAAGTAGATCTCGCCACCCCAGCGGTTGGCCCGGGCGTCGAGGGGCAGGGCCGCCAGAATGGCCCGCGCCGTGACCGTGTCGTTCAACTCGGCCTCCACGCGAGCCTTGCCCGCCGTGATCGTGATCCGTCGCGCCATAGATTCTTCATCCTTTCTTCCGGATTTTATGCGGCGATGGGCTTGCTGTAAACCGGACCTTTGATACAATTCAACGCAATTCGCAGGATGAATCTATGGCCGTTCTCAATGTCAACATCGATCATGTGGCAACGATCCGCCAGGCCCGGCGCACGGATGAGCCGGACCCGGTCTGGGCGGCGGTCGAGTGCGAACTGGCCGGGGCCAACGGCATTACCGTGCACCTCCGCCAGGACCGCCGGCACATCAACGACCGCGACGTGCGCGTGCTCAAGGAGAGTGTTGCCTGCAAGCTCAACCTGGAAATGTCGATGGCCGAGCCGATCGTGAAGATCGCCGAACAGATCGGGCCGAACCAGGTGACGCTCGTGCCGGAGAAACGCGAGGAGCTGACGACGGAAGGCGGCCTCGACTGCGCCACGCACCAGCGCCGCCTGCGCGAGGTCGTCCGGCGGATGCATCGTAAAGGCATCCTGGTCAGCGCGTTCATCACACCCGAGGAGGAGCAGATCGCGGTCTCCGCCGAAACCGGCTGCGACGCGATCGAGCTGCACACCGGCGGCTACGCGAACGCCCGGACGGATCGGGCCATAGAGAAGCATCTGGACGAGTTGGAGGCCGGTCGGGATTTGGCGGCGGGCCGCGGCCTGGTTGTTCACGCCGGACACGGGCTGACCTATCGCAATATCGCTGCGGTCGCCCGGATCGAGGGCCTGTCCGAATTCAACATCGGCCACAGCATCGTGTCGCGCGCCGTGCTGGTCGGCATGCGCGCAGCGACCCGGCAGATGATCGAATTGATCGAGAAGTGCGCCGATCACGCTGATTTATGAGGGCGATCCACCGCGAGTCCGAAATCATAAATCATAAATCGTCAATCATAAATTGCAGCTGAGGAGACTCGGATGTTCACAGGGGCCATGGTGGCACTGGTCACGCCGTTCGACGACGGCGAGGTCAACTTCGAAACGCTCGACGAGTTGCTCGAGTTTCAACTGGACAACGGCATCGACGCGATCGTCCCGGTCGGGACGACCGGCGAATCCCCAACCCTCAGCCACGAGGAGCACAAGCAGGTTATTGAACACGTGGTCAAGCGGGTCGCCGGTGCAACTCCGGTGATTGCCGGGGCCGGGTCCAACAGCACCGCCGAGGCCATCGAGCTGACCGCCTTCGCCAAGAAGGTCGGCGCCGACGCCACCTTGCAGGTGTGCCCCTACTACAACAAACCGACCCAGGAAGGCTTCTACCAGCACTTCACGGCGATTGCCGAGGAGGTCGATCTGCCGATGGTGTTGTATAACATCCCCGGCCGCTGCGGCGCGGGGTTGACGCCCGAGACCGTCGCCCGGCTGGCGGAGCTGGACAACGTCGTGGCGATCAAGGAGGCAACCGGCAGCCTGGATCAAGCCAGCGAGATCCTCATGCGCTGCGATCTGACCATCCTCTCCGGCGACGACTCGCTCACCCTGCCGCTGGCTGCGGTCGGCGCCAAGGGCGTCATCAGCGTCGTGGCGAACATCGTGCCCGCCGACGTCAAGGCGATGACCGACCTGATCCTCGAAGGCGACCTCGTCTCGGCCCGCCAGTGGCACCGCAAGCTCTTCGCCCTGAGCAAGAACATGCTGACGCTGGCGACGAATCCGATCCCGATCAAGGCCGCGCTGGCCATGCTGGAGATGTGCTCCGAGGAGTTGCGTCTGCCCATGACCGTGCTGGAAGACAGCAAGAAGGCTTCTCTGCGCCAGACCCTCAAAGACTACGGCCTGCTGAGCTGACTTACATGTTGTCGATCAGCCAGGAATCGCCGGCGCGGCGGAGAGTGACCTCGATGTCATGGGTATCACCGGCGCGGAACGTCTGATTCCCCGCCGTGGCGTCCTTCTTCAGCGTCACACGCCACACGACCTTCGTGCCGCCATCGGCCGTTTGCTCCGTGGAGACGATGGGCATCTCAGCATCCGGATCGAGCGATTGGAACCACCTCTTGCCCTCCGCGTACTGCTTCTGCCCGGGATCGTTGGGATCCGCGCAGGCCGCACGCCGAACGTCCTCGTAGTCCCCCGCCGTCGGGAGCCAACAGGCCAAGATGGACTCGGGATCACCGGATACCCAGGCTCTCGTGAAGCTCCGTACCGTGGTTTCGGGACTGCTGAGATCCAACTGGAAAGGCGTGCGTTCGACAGTCCGGGTTTCGGGCAGGGCCTCGGCGTGCCGGTCCTCCCGGCGTCGGCGGATGGAATCCGCGCGAACCAGGTCCACGGCCTTGCGCGCCGCCACCCGATGCAGCCACCCGCCCAGCGAGCCTCGGACCTCGTGGGCCTTCTTGACCAGTTGGAAGAACGTCTCCTGGGTCGCATCGGCCGCCTGATCCGCGTCGGCCAGGACCCGCAGACACGTCCCGTATACCAAGCTCGCGTGACGGTGGATGATCTGCGCGAATGCCTCCCCATCGTTCGTTTCGACGAAGCGTTGCAGCAGGACACGCTCACTCTCGGCCATCACGATTCTCCTGTCCATTCGCCCGTTGCTGTGCACCCTCGTAAAGAGGTCGGCGCCGCCAGGCAAACCGTTCAGGAGAAATCGTACGGGCCGGGCATCACCCCATGCGGCTACAATTGTCCCAGGATCTTGGGTCCTCCCTGGCCCCTGGTCGGTTGGGAGGGATAAACCCCCACGGTGCGCAGGTTGGGCAGGTCCTTCTTCAAGCGGGCGACGGCCGCGTCGCTCACCGGGACGGACGAGCGGATTTGGATCGAATCCAGATTCTTGCAGGCGGCCAGGCTCGCCAGACCCTGTTCCGTAATGCGGCTGTTGTAGATCTCCAGGGCGCGCAGTTTGGGCATAGCCGCCAGGGGCGGCAACGCCCTGTCCGTCAGGGCGGGACTGCCTTTGAGCGCCAGGACTTCCAGGTTCGGCAGCGACGCGAGAGCAGCGACCGCGCGGTCGGGGTAGGCCGCGGCACCGACCCCCAGTGCCTTGAGCCGGGGCATGGCCCTGAGGAACACCATACTACGATGGGTAATGTGATCGAGCCACGGAACGGTCAGCCGCTCCAGGGACCTGATCTGAGCCAGGGATTGAAGACCCTCCTCAGTCGCCCGAGGCGTCTCCAACCACAGCGTCTTGATGGCCGGCGCCGCCGCGAGGTACGCCAGGCCCCGGTCCGTGAAGGGGCCGGAAAGACGCAGATGACGCAGTCTCGGCAGCGTGGTCAGGACCTTCAGGCCTTCGTCCGTCATCATCATCGTCCCTTCGAGGTGCAGAACCTGAAGGTTGCGCAGCCGGGCGATGGAAGCCAGACCGGCATCGGTCAACTTCGTGGCGATCATCTCCATCTCGTCGACCGTCGCCAGCGTGGCGATCCCCGCCATCTCGGCATCCGTCAACCCATAGGGCGTGCAGATATGCGTTAACGCCGTCAGTGGTTTGAGCGTTGCCCAGCCCTGGCCGCTGAAGTGGGCCGTGACCGGACAGAAATGGGTAATGCCCGTCAATCGGGCAACGTACGGCAGGAACGTGTCATCAACCTGGAGGGGTTGCAGAAAGTCCAAATCCTGCACGTCGTTCGGGTTCAGGGACTGGAGGCAGTCGAAACACTGCTGACGGGTAACTCCCTGGCCCCCCAGGTGCAGACAAACACGCTGACCTCCCAGGATGCGGACCTCACCCTGCGCCGGGCCCAGGTACCGAGTGGGGGTAAAGACGTAACCGGGGTGGAAATCGCGGGAAATCTCCGGGACAATGTAGCTTTCATCGATCAGAACGATTTGACCCATGGCCTGCTGGGTTGGAAAGTGCAGGACCCGTTCGGGCAACCCCGCGGCCGTACGGCATCCTCCACCCGGATCGTTGCCTCCCGGGACGGGCAGCCCCGCAATCGCTCCCTGTGAAATCATCGTCAGTACAACCACGAGTGCCTGGACTCGGTGCTTCATTACAGACCTCCCTTCTCTTTCTCACCTGCTGTCCTCCTATCCGCGGAGAGGCCGCCCGGCGCTGCCGTTCACTCCCTTTGCCTCCCCGGGTCGTTCGGGTCGCGGACGTTGGGGTCCCGGGATGCACCGGGTCCGCCGGGACGTTGGTCCTGAACGCTGTCCATCCGTCCGGGGGACCGGTCCTGCAGGTCCGGCAGAGGTGGAGAAGAACCGTCCATCATCAGGGCCCCCATCATGCCGCCGTATTTCGCCGCGGCCGGCGGCACGCCCCCTGCGTGGGATGGGGACGTCGCCGTCGGTTCTCCGGGTATCCAGGCTGCGCTGTGCATGCTCATCGGGCCCTGGCCCGGCGTCACCGGCAGGCCCCACTGCATCTCCGCCTCCGGCATCACGCCGGGCAAATCACGTTGCCTCCGCGCCTCCGTGAGGGCGTCGGTCAGACCGGGGACCGGACTTGCCGCCACGGCCTGTCCGGATGCCACTGCGACCGGCTCGGGCACGGCGGGCCTGGTCAACTCGTGGTAGGTCACGACCGAGCCGGCGCCAATCACCGCCACCGCGGCGACCGCCACCGCCTTGGTCTGGAAGACCGTTAGGATACCGGTGACGATGACATGGAGCCCGGAGCCGGCGCCCGCGCCGGCTGTACCGGCGGCAACACCGCCGACCATAGCCATCTTTCCCAGTTCCGTCAGTACCGTTAGGGGCGCCGCCTGAACCGCATTGTCACCCAACAAGGCGCTCAACGCACCGACTGCGACAATCACGCCGCGCCGGTGCAGCCGGGCCCGAAGCTGCTCGACCCCCGCTCCGATCCGTCGCGAGATCGTCGCCTGGGACGCGCCCTGCAGCGCGGCGATTTCCCGCGTCGTGCGGCCCTCCAGGAAGTGCAGGATCAGGGTATCCCGCAATTCGGGCTCGAGCTCGCGCAGCGCCACGTCCACATACGGCGAGATCTTCTTCCATTGGCCGGCCCCCTCGGGCTGTCGTGCCGCGTATTCTCTCTCCCGATGCTTGCGTGACGCATCGCGCCGCATCTGGTCGATCGCCTTGTGCGTGGCCACCCGGTGCAGCCAGCCGGGCAACGAACCCGTCACGCTGCCCGCGTCCTTGGTCAGTTGGAGGAAGGTCTCCTGGGCCACGTCCGCGGCCCGATCGACATCCGCCAAAATGCGCAGGGCCGCCCCATAGACCAGCCCGGCGTGCCGGCGAACGATCTCGGCAAACGCCTGGGCGTCTCCGCGGCCCGTGAACCGCGCCAGCAGAATGGCTTCCGTTTCCGCCACGATCTTTCCCCTGACCGACACCTCGTGCGTGTGATACCCATATTATGGCGTTCGGCGGCGTGAAATGATTCAAGAAAATCCGCGGGCGCCAGGTCAGCGGCCGGGTTGCTGGGCCGCCATGTAGGTCTTCAAGGTGGCGAAGACCATCGCGCTGACCGAGTAGTGGCTGCGAATGTGCTCCTGGGCTGTTGTGGCCAGCCGGCGGGCAAAGTCGTGCTCATCGAGCAACTGCTTGAGGGCCTGGCGAATGCTGGGCTCACTGTTGGGCTCGAAGACCACGGCCGTCTGATTGGGGACGATCAGGTCATCCACCCCACCCCAGCAGGCCGCTACCGCCGTACCGACCGCCATAGCCTCCAGCAGAAACACGCTGAACGTCCGCACCGGCTGCGGCTGAACGAAGATATCCCCCGCCACCACCACGGAGCGCCAGGGGTCCAGCACCGGCACGATCGTCACGATATCCGACAAGCCCAAAGCGACCAGGAGCTGACGGATGCGGCGTTCCGCCGGCCCGGTGCCCATGATGGCAACCATGAACTCGCGGCCGTCCGTACGCAACGACTTGACCGCCTGGAGAAAAGGCTCGAAGTCGCTCAACCGCCGGAGAGGATGGGCCACAACGATGCTGGCCAGCCGCGAGGGATCGGTAAAGCAGATTGTATCGGTCTCGACAAAGGTACCGATGTTAATCTGGGTAAGGCGGTCAGCAAAGCGAGGCAGTGATTGGGCCACGCTTGCCAGAACAGTCTCAGAGGGAACGACGATTCTGGCGCAGTGATTCGCTGAGATCGGCAGTCGTCGCAGGCTCTTGTTCAGCGAATTGATCATCAGCACGTACGGCAGACCCAGTATCCGCGCCAGCCGCCGGGTCAGACCCGCCCGGCTCTCGCACACACAGTGCAGGATCGAGGGCCGGAACTTCTCCAATTGTCCCGCCAGGCGCTCGACACCCGTGTGTTCCATCAGGGGAAGGGCCACCTGCGGATGCGTGAACACCGCCGCCGGCGCCGGGGTAACCGATTCGAGGTTGTGTCCGGGCGGGCAGATTAGGGCCGCCGGGATCGACTCATCCGCCAGCCCGACGAGCAGATGCCGGATGAAGGTGGTGTGCTCGGTGATGCTACGAGAGGACAAGATCAGGGCCGGACGCAGGGACTTCCGCGCGACCCCGATGTCCAGATACTCCTGGCCGCTCACAACATCTTGTCCCAAAACGGTTTCCATGAGGCGTCATCAGAGCAGGAAGGTCTGCGTGATCTGCTTGGTCAGCTCGGCCAGCAGGGCCTGGACCTTCGGGTCGGATTCCTTCTCCTCGGCCACTTTGGCGCACGCGTGCATGACCGTGGTGTGATCGCGTCCCCCGAGGTGGCCGCCGATCTCTTCGAGGCTGTGTTTCGTCAGGGAACGGGCCAGGTACATGCAGATCTGCCGGGGGACCGTGATGCTCTGGCTGCGCCGCTTGCTCTGAAGGTCGGTCAGACGCACGTTGAAGTGCTTCGCGACCACCTCGACGATATCCATGATGCCGATGCGCCGCGTCGCCAGCCGGATCTGCCCTTCCAGGGCCCGCTGGGCGAGCTCGAGCGAAACCGGCTCGTGGGTCGTGGTGGCCAGGGCATAGATGGTGGTCAAGGCCCCTTCCAACTCGCGGATATTCGCCTGCACCTGCCGGGCGATGTACTCGGCAATCTCGTCGCCGATCTCCAGGCCCCGCAGATGCGCTTTTTTCTGCACGATGGCGATCCGGGTTTCGTAGCTGGGCGGATCGATCCGCGCGACCAGACCCCAGTTGAAGCGGCTGACCAGCCGGTCTTCCAGCGACGGGATTTCGGCGGGCGGGCTGTCGGCGCTGAGAATGATCTGGCGGCCGTTGTTATAGATCGCGTTGAAGGTGTGGAAGAACTCCTCCTGGCTCTGCTCCCGCTCCCGCAGGAACTGCACGTCGTCGATGATCAGCGCGTCGACGGTGCGGAACTGGCTGTGGAAGCTGCCCAGGGTGCCCTGCTCGATAGCCCGGATGAAGCGATTGACGAACTCCTCGCAACTGAGCAGTTGGATCGAGGACCCTTTGGACGTACGGCGGACCTCGTGACAGACCGCGTGGAGCAGGTGCGTCTTGCCCAGGCCGGCGTTGCCGTAGAGAAACAGCGGGTTGTACGTCGTTCCCAGCGCCTGGCTGA
>JALORE010000176.1 GCA_025459125.1 Planctomycetota bacterium
CTTGACCTTCTCGATCTTCAGCGGCGGCAGGCCCTGGGTGGCCTTGCTGTACGTTTCGGCCGCCGCACCGGATTCGGCGGCACCGAGTCGCAGGGCGCCCATGGCCGCTCCTAATCCAAGCGTCTGGATCACGTCACGCCGGTTCATGCAACTGTCCTTTCCTCAGGGTACTCTGCGCCGCTGCCACGGGGCGAGCCACCCCGATCGGCTTGCGGTGCCAGTAAGTGGCCAGGATCGATCCCGAGATATTCTGCCAGGGTCCGAAGATCGCCGAGGCCAGAGCCGCGGGCGCGCTTTGGAGCACGTCCATCGCCAGAGCGGAAGCCAGGCCGCCGTTCTGCATGCCCACTTCGAAGGCCACCGTCCGGCAGGCGCTTTCCCGCAAACGGATGGCCCGGGCCAGCCAGTACGCCATCAGATAGCCGAGGAGATTGTGGATCATGGATGAGCCAATCAGCCAGGGTCCCACGGTCAGCAGGTCATTGCGGGACTGGGCCGTGATGACCGCGATGATGCAGCAGATCGCTGCCATGGAGACAATAGGCAGGGCTTTGTCCATCCACCGTTCGGAGGCCTTGAGCCACACGCTGACCACCAGCTTTACCAGAGTGACGATCGCGATGAGCAGCAGGCCCACGACGAGACCGCCCTTCTTGAAGGAGGCGGTGCCATATTGGAATAGGGTGGCCGGGATGAATCTCTCGACCGTGAAGGCCAGAACCAGTCCGGCCGCCGCCAGGAGAGCCAGGGTCCAGACTTGCCGGAAGACCGGCTGTCGGCTGTACAGGATGCGATGGGCGACCAGGCCCGCAGCGATCGGAACAATGATGATATTGATGATGTCGAACATCATCTTGAAGAACTCCACCTCGATGAACGCGCCGGCCAGGGCCTTCATCCACAGCGGCGTCATGAACGGTGCGGCCAGGGTCGTGAACGAAGTGATGGTCACGGACAGCGCCACGTCGCCACCGGCCAGATAGGCCATCACGTTGGACGCGACGCCGCTCGGACAGCAGCCAATCAAGACGACACCCGCCGCGATTGCGTCGGGGAAACCAAAAGCCTTGGCCAGGAAGAAACCCACGAAAGGCATGATCGTGAATTGCAGGGCGAAACCGATGAAGACTGGCCAGGGCATCTTGAGCACCCGCGTGAAGTCGGCCAGACTCAGGGTCGTACCCATGCCGAACATGATGATCTGGATCAACGGGCTGATCAGGTTCTTGAGCTTGTACGAGCCCCAGGTCGTGAAGCCCTGGGGGTAGAACATCGACGCCGCCACGAAGGCAAAGACCCAGACGGTGAAGGCATAACTCTTGAGGAAAGAATGTCCCATGCAAAAGAGAGCCAGCAACGCCAGCGCACCGACGGCAAACGGCCCGACTTCGGACCGGTACCCCAGCAGGAGCATCACGATGGTCGTGGCGGCGAGCAAAAGGGAAAGCCAGGCAAGGTACTTCGAACCGGTCCGTTGTAGATCTGGCATCATCAGGACTCCAGGCACACTCGTCTATCATCCGAAGGTTGCGCGGCTCATGGCATCGAACGGCTGTGTCGAACGGCCTCAACATCTCTCCCCACTCAACGCCACCCGAACGCGATTCGCAACCGCTGGACGATCCTGACCGATTGTGACACGCTCCTACTTCTACCTTATTCGCCACCCCCCAGCAACGCAAAAGTCCGGCTCGCCGGGCGGGGGACGGGGCCTGCACACGAGCCAGCGCCAAGCCCTTCGGGCTTGACGCTGCACGCTGCCCCCCGTTCGTCTTTCCGCTTGCTTGTCACGTGCTGTGGCGGTAGCCTTCTGGTTTTTGTCTCCGGGCCGAAAGAGGCGTTTGGCACATGACCATGTTGATCGGATTGAAACTCGACGTTGGCTTCTCGCACGATGACACGTGCCGCGGGCTCTACGGCACGCGCGATATTCCGCCGTTCCTGCGGGAACTGGGCTTTGATGCGGTAGAGACCCCCGTGGGTCCGGAGACCCAGGCGGACGAACTGCGGGAGCACATCGCCCGCTGTGTCGATGCGGGCCTGAAGGTCTCGCTGCATCCCTATTCCGAGGGCACGATCTTCAACGTGGCGTACTTCTCCCCGCGGCAGGACAATCCGTGCCGGCAGTTGCACGAGCGTTTCCTGGTCCTGGCGGCCGAGGCGGCCCATCGGCAGCAGTACCCGACGGTCGTGAACATCCATGGGGCCGCGGGCACGGACAAAGACCCTCGTCGGCAGTTGCTCGACCGGACGATCGCCTTCTTCACGTGGGCCGGGCAGTGGTGTCGCCAGAATGCGCCGGACGTGAGCGTGACAGTGGAATTGCAGATCAGCCCGAACACCGACGAGCCACGGCAGCGCATCGGCGACAAGTACGAGGAGCTGCTGGAGATCGCGCCGGCCGGCGACGTTGGGGTCTGCTGGGACTTCGGGCATGCCTACTGGAACACGCGCCGGTACGGCTGGCCGCTCCACCCCCCCGAGGCCCTGCTGCCCCACATCCGGCATGTGCATTGCCACGATGTCCATGGCGGCGAGGACCACCAGCCGCTCGTCTATGGTCTCGTCCCCTGGCGGGAGTTCCTCCGGCTCCTGCGCGACCACGGCTTCGACGGCCGGGTGATCCTGGAGGTCCCCCCCACCGAATTCCCCAAAGCCGGCGGTCTCCAGAGCCTGCTTGATTCCATCCAGGCCTTGAAGGAAGCACGCGCGACGTAGTCCTCTGGGTGGCAGGGGCAAGGCCGCAGGCTCTGCGCAGGCCTTGCCGCGGACGAAGGGGTCAACCGGGGGGATGCTCGCCGCTGCCACCCGGTCGATTACCTCCGGATGGCAAGCAAGGCTCGTGAATCGGTAGTGTCGGGTGGCATCGTCAAAACCGAAGGCTTGGGCGATGGTCCAGGGCACAGGCAATCCACCAGCGCCAAGCTCCGAAGACTCCGCTTGACGATGCCACCCGGAACCCACCGTTTTGGGATGGACGGGGACTCGTATCTTTCCCCTTCGGGCTATGAGCAGATTGAAGGACCGGGCCCCAGGGAGTATACTGGGGGGCAATCGGTGTGCGCGGCACGCCCGACAACCAACGATTGAGCAGGGGTGAGAGCTATGGCAGAGCAAGTCGATCGTCGGCGTTTCCTCCAGACGTCCATGGCCGCGGCCGCAGGAGCGGCGTATGCCGCGAGTGCCGCTCCCGGCGCCAATCCGCCACCGGCCCGGGGCGCGAATGGCATGCCCCTGGGGCAGATCAAGAACCTCAAGCTCAGCCGGCTCATCTCCGGCGGCAACGTGATCAGCGGCTGGGCCCATGCCCGGGACCTGATCTATATGCACAACCTGATGGACCACTACAACACGCCGGAGAAGGTCCTGGAGACGCTGGCGATCCTCGAAGAAAACGGCGTCAATACCATCATCGCCGACCCGCGTCAGAAGCCCATGGATATCTTCAAGAAACACTGGGACCGGGGCGGCAAGATTCAGTGGATCGCCGAGGGACACCCGATCCCCGAGGACATCAAAACCAACGTCAAGGCCTCGGTCGATTGGGGTGCTTCCGCGGTCTACCTCCAGGGCGTGATCGGTGACCGCTGGCTCAGAGAGGGCCACGTCGAGAAGCTGGGCGAGTGCGTCCAGTACATCAAGTCGCTGGGCGTGCCGGGCGGCCTGGGGGCACATCTGCTCGATGTAATCATCAACGCGGAGGCCCTCGGCTTCGAGGCGGACTTCTACGTCAAGACGCTGCACCACACGGACTACTGGTCGGCCCGCCGGCCCGACCAGGGACCCGACGTGGTCGGCAACAAGATGGACAACTTCTGGGAGCCGACGCCGGAAAAGACCATCGAGTTCATGAAGACGGTGAACAAGCCGTGGATCGCCTTCAAGACCCTGGCCGCCGGTGCGATCCGCCCGGCCAGCGGCTTCAAGTACGCCTTCGAAGGCGGGGCCGATTTCATCTGCGTCGGCATGTTCGATTTCCAGGTGCGGGAGGACGCGATCATCACCCGCAAGACGCTCGACGAGTTGAAGAACCGCAGCCGCCCCTGGTGCGCGTAAGAGATAACCATAGGTTTTGGAGGCCTCCGATAGAATGAGCCTTATCCTGTCATGGCGAGGAGCGCAGCGACGAAGCCCACTCAACCCCCGGGAGGGAGAGGGCTTCCAAACGCGATTTCTCGCGTTTGGGAACCCAGATTGCTTCGCTGCGCTCGCAATGACATGCGGGCGTCTTTGCCCTCTCTTTTCATGGTCCCGGAGGCTCCTGGTCGGATGGGAGTGTAGCCCGTGAGGAACTATAAGCCACCGCTTCTCGTCGCCGCTGTCTTGGGCTGTGCGTCCTTGATCGTTCTCCTGGGGCACCACGCGAGTGTTTGCCGCTCGGCGATGCGGGGCATGCCGGGTCGCGGGATGGGACGGATGCGGGAGTTCACGCCGCCGCGCGACGAATCCGTCTACCATTCACCGCTCGATCTGGCCTTCTCGCCCGATGGCAAAACGCTCGCGGTCTCAGACCGCACGGCGGGTGAGTTGTGCCTCATCGATGCCAACTCGGGCGAGATAAGGAGAACCGTGAAACTCCAGGGCAAACCGATGGCCGTGGCCTGGAGGCAGAATGGCAGCATTCTCGTATCCGAATATGATGCCGGCACCGTAGCGGAGGTCGATGCTCGGGAGAGCCGGGTGGCGCGGCGTCTGCCAGTCGGACCGAAAGCCGTCGGCGTAGCAGTCGCGACGGGGAAGAACCTGCTGGTCGTCTGCGATTACGGTCTGCACACGATCTCCCTCGTTGATCTGGAGACCGGCAACGTGCGTACGCGTTTGCCTGCCGTCCGGCACCCCTACTTTGTCGCGGTCACGCCGGATGAGCGCCTGGCGGTCGTCGGCAATCTGATTCCGCCCGGTCCGGCGACCGAGCTCACGTCGGTCGCCAGCATCAGCCTGATCGACCTCGACAGTCTCACGAAGATCAGGGACATCCCCCTGCCGGACGGCTCTTCCGATGTTCGACAGGTGCGCGTGTCGCCCGACAGCCGGTGGGCCTACGTCGTGCACACGCGCGGCCGCACCATGCTGCCTACGACGCAGCTTGACCGGGGCTGGGTCAATACGAATGCCTTGAGTATTATCGACCTGGCCGAGCGACAGGTCTACGCCACGGTTCTGCTGGACACCATCACGCAGGGCGCCGCCGATCCCTGGGGGATCGCCCTGACGCCGGACGGCAAGACCGCCTGGATCAGCCTGGCCGGCGTGCACCAGATCGCCCGGATCGACTTGGGCCGGCTCCACGAATACCTCGCCGGCCGGGAGCCGAAATCCGAAATCTCAAATCTCCGATCTCCAATTTCCGATGCCAAGCCTCCCGTCACCGACGCCGCGGCGATCTGGCAACAGATCAAAGAGGATCCCGCCAAACGCAGCCAATTGTCCTATCACCTCAGCGCCCTTTATGCGGCGGGGCTCATGTCCCGCATCCCCATCGACGCGAAAGGCCCGCGGGGCATCGCCCTGGCGGCGGACGGCAAGCATCTGGCGGTGGCCAGCTACTACTCGGGGGAGGTGCTCTGGCTGGAAGCGGACCGATGCCAGGTGCAAAAGAGAATCAGCCTCGGGTCGCAGCCGGAGGCGGATGAGGTGCGTCACGGCGAGTTCGTCTTCCATGACGCCGGCCACTGCTTTCAAGGCTGGCTGAGCTGTGCCACGTGCCACCCGGATGGCCGAGCGGATGGACTGAACTGGGACCTGGTCAACGACGGGATTGGCAACCCCAAGAACGCGAAGTCCCTGCTCTGGGCGGACCGGACGCCCCCGTCGATGTCGCTCGGCATCCGCGAGAACATGGAAGAGGCGGTCAAGAAGGGCTTCCAATTCGTTCAGTTCCGCGAGGTGGAGGAAGGCGACCTGGACGCCGTCCGGGCCTATCTGCGGTCCCTGGAGCCGGAGTCGAGTCCGTACCTGGTCCAGGGACAGTTCTCTGAGAAGGCCCGCCAAGGCCGGCGGATCTTCGAGGACGCTGAAGTCGGCTGTGCCAACTGTCATCCGGCGCCCTGGTACACGTCGAAGAAGCTCCGCGACGTCGGGACAAAACACGAGCTCGACCGCAGCGGGGACTTTGACACGCCCACTTGCGCCGAGTTGTGGCGTACCGGCCCCTACCTGCATGACGGCAGCGCCCCGACGCTCAAGGACATGCTGACGACCATGAACCGCGACAACCAGCACGGGCGGACATCGCATTTGCAGCCGGAAGAGATCGAGGCGTTGATCGAGTACCTCCTGTCACTGTGAGGAGGCATTGCCGGACGGAAAGGAGTGAACCATGAGATTCCCTGCGTACTTCGCGGCCTGTTGCGCGTTGGCCCTGTCGCCTGTCGTCGGTATGGCCGCTGACCCCGCGGACCTGTCGTCCTGGTACGCATTCCAGCCGCGTCACACGCCCGAGCCGGGCGAGATCGGGATGCAGGACTGGCTTGCCAAGCCGGCCGGCCAGCACGGGCGGATCACCCGTGTGCAAGACAAGCTCTTCTATCATGGCAAGTCCCTCAAGCTCTGGGGCATCAACCTGTGCTACGCGACGTGCGCCCCGGAGCAGGCACTGGCCGACAAGCGGGCGGCCTTCTACCCCAAGTACGGCATCAACTCCGTGCGGCTGCACAAGTACGTGGATGGTCCCGGGTGGGCGGGCATCCAATCCCAGGATAGTTGCGTCCAGTTCGATCCGGCCGGCCTCGACCGAATGGACTACCAGGTTGCCAGGTTCAAGGAAGCGGGCATCTACGTGCTGCTCTCCGCCCATTTCGGCGCGTTGAAGCTCGGCCCCGCCGACAAGCAGTATGTCCCCTACCTGGAGGAGTTTGGCCCGTTCAGCAAGGAGAACCGCATCACGACGCCGCATAGCGCGATCGACTACGCGCCGGAACTGCAGAACGTGCAGATTCTCCAGATGGTCAACCTGCTCAAGCACAGGAACCCCTATACCGGCCTGACCTACGCGGCCGACCCGGCCGTCGCCTTCCTCGAGATCATCAACGAGCAAAGCATCCTCTTCTACACCTCGATGAACCCGCTCAAGGCCAGTCCCACGCTGCGGCAGCAGGTGGCCGCAAAGTTCTGTGAATGGCTCCGCGCCCGGTACGGGACCCACGAGAAGCTCCGGAGTGCCTGGGGCGACCGGGCCTTCGACGGCTTTGCGAGCGATGGCTTCCCGCCGGTCGGCGAACACCTCGACCGCGGCAATATCCTGCCGATCGGCAATCCGTGGTACTGGGACCCTGCCCAACTGAACGGCTCGCAGGCTTACCGCCGTCAGCGGCTGATCGACACGCTCGTGTTCCTCTACGGCCTGCAGTGCGAGTTCTACGACCGCTACGTCCAAGCCGTGCGCGCAGCCGGCTACGAGGGCGAGGTTCTCGGCTCGAACTGGCAGGCGGGCCGGGCGCTGAGCCACTTCTACAACCTGCACTCTGACTGGCGGGTCGGCACGATCGACCGGCACAACTACTTCGGCGGCGGCAGCACCAAGGCCGGCGCGAAGTTCAACCATGCCACCATGTTGCGGAGCGCCGGCTCCGGGACGCTCAGCGTCGGCCTGCAGCAGGCGGCCGACCGTCCGTTCATGCTCTCGGAGTGGATTCACGTCTTCCCGAACGAATGGGGCGTGGAAGGTCCGGCACTCCTCGGCGCTTACGGTTATGGCCTGCAGGGTTGGGACGTCTCCTACATGTTCCAGAACCGCGACACCGGTGGTTTCAGTGACCGGATCGGCCGCGACACGTGGGATGTGACAGCCCCGCAGGTGCTGGGGATCTTCCCCGCGGTAGCCCGGCAGGTCTTGCGCGGTGATGTGCAGGAATCCGAATTGGCCGCCCCGCTCTATGTGCACGTGCCGTCGCTGGCCCAAGTCAAGCTGGGCTTCGACGATCGCACGATTCAGCAGTACGACGTCAAGAGCTTCGATACGGACAAGGTTCCGGCCCGTGCGTTGGCTGTCGCGCGCTGCGCGGTCGAATTCACCGGCGAATACCGCGATACACCTGCCTTCAACCTCGGTCCGTTCGAAAAAGACGGCTTGCTCACCTCCTCGACCGGCCAGCTCTCCTGGAAGGAAGCCGGCGCTGCGGAGCGCGGCGGCTATTTCGTCGTCGATACCGCCGGCACCAAGGCCGTCGTCGGTTTCGCCCAGGGCCAAACCTGCCGCCTCGGCGCCGTCACGATTGCGCCGCAATGTCCCTTCGCCGCAATCTATGTCACAGCTTCGGAGCCGGACAAGGACATCCACACGTCCAAGAAGCTGCTCATCACCGCTATCGCCCGCGCCCGCAACACCGGCATGAAGTTCAACGATGCCGGCGACAGTCTTCTGGACCGCGGCAAACCCCCGATTCTGATGGAGCCGGTCAAGGCCACGATCACTCTCGCCAAACCCGGCACCCCGAGACTGTACCGCTTGGATCACGACGGCCTGCGCACCGCGACGACGCTTGTGATTGAGAACGGCGTCTTCACGATCGATGGCATCCGCGATAGAACGCCCTACTATGTTCTCGAGTTCTGATGTTGTCAGAGGCTCTGCGAATTCTGCGCGGCGGCGCGGAGGTAGGCGATCCGTTTGGCGATGGGCGGGTGGGTGTAGAACAGGGCTTCGACGAGACGGCTGGGAGCCGGGTCGGCGAGATTGCGGTCGGCCAGCTTCATCAAGGCCGAGGCCAGATCCTCCGGCTTCTCGACCTTGTCGAGGATGAACAGGTCGGCCTGTCTCTCCAAATGCCGTGAGAAGGCCGTTTGCAGAGGCTTGGAGACCAGGCCAAAGACCGCGAGCCAGAGCAGCAGCAGCGGTACCGCGGCGACATCGGCGGGACCTGCAAAGCCCAGGGCCTCAGCGCTGGGGCCGAGGACGAGGTATAGGAGGTAAAAGCCGAGCACGGAAGAGGCCGCGCCGCCCGCCAGGAGCTTCCACGAGTGATGCAGGGCCACATGGCCGAGCTCATGGGCGAAGACCGCTTCGATCTCGTCGTGCGTGCACAGGGTCAGCAGCGTGTCACCGATTAGAATCCGACGCTCCCGTCCCAATCCCACGACGGCGGCATTGGCTTTGTTGGTCTCCTGGCTGAGCTTGATCTCGAACACGCGCCGGACGCGAACGCCGCACCTGCCGGCCAAGGCCAACAGGCGGTCCGCCAGGTCACGGTCCGGCAATGGATAGGTCTGGTAGAAGAGCGGCACGATCACCGCGGGCGTAATCATACCCATCACGACCAGCAGGAGGAACCAAGCGGCCGCCGCGACGAGCCACCACGCGTGGGGCATGCCGCCCAGGAGAGCATAGAACCCATTCAACGTGCCCACGGCCAGAAGCAGGGAGAGCCCCCACTGTTTCGCACTGCGGATGAGCCATCCGGCCACAGTCTGATTCGAGAGGCCGTACCGGCGCTCGAGGACGATATCGCTGTAGAAATCCAGGGGCGCCAACAGCAGACCGTAGACCGCGGAAAGGACCAGCAGGTAGCCGCTCAGGTGCAGGTGGTAGTTGCCGGTCAAGTCCTGGAACAGAGCCGACAGTCGCCCCGACGCTCCCGACGACAGGAACGTCAGAAGGAAGACAAACCCCAGAGCCAGTTTCCAGAGGCCGACGGTGAGCTTGCTTCTGGAGTACTGCTTGGCCCGGTCGGGGGCCTGCTCCGGATCGGTGGTTGTCTCCCTGGCCCTCGACATCAAGATTCATCGGCTCTCACAGGACCGCCGCCCTTCTTCCGTTCGAAGGCGAGACACTCCTTCACGCGCCGACGCTCCACCTTCGGCATTACCAGGATCGCCGGCCCGCTCGGAATTTCTCCGTATCGAGTCGGATGCGTCCCGAGCTCAGACCGCCGCTCCCGCGCTCTCAAACGTCAGACAATCGGCCTCATCCCGGGCCCGTCCTACGGCGAGGGCGGGAGCCGTTCAGGCCAAGCTCTGATTGTACCGGCACTCGCTCACCTGGCAAGCCCCGACCGCGCCAATCGCGGACAGGTCGCCGCCTTTGGTCATGAGATCGCAGTAGGTATCGCACTTGGGATGATCGCCGGCATCTCCAAACGTGATGGCCATGGCATGGCACATCTCATCCGTGTTGTAGCAGCATTCCGTGACCCGACAACGCTCGATCTTCACCATGTCCATCGTTGTCACCTTTTCATCCGCAGGAGGGAATGTCCGGTTCTTTTCGTTGGATGCCTGCCGGCACCACATGAGACGAATGTAGCAGGCAGGGGTTCCCCGCGCACTAAGGAACCGGCGCGGTCCGCATGGGGGGATGGCTCGGGGATGGACGCGGCCCGAGGACCGTCTCTAGGTGAAATCGTGTCGGAGGATCTCCAGCGTGCGCCGGCAGAGTTCCCGGCCCCGGTCGGACCAGAGGCCCTGCCCCCAGTAGCGGTAGCAACTGGTCTGGCTCGTGAGCAGATGATAGAGCGCGTTGCGGTAGCGCGGATCCGCCGGCGCAACGCCGCTGCGCTGCACCGTCTCGTGGAACAGGGCGCTGGCCGCTTCCATCGGTTGCAGCACATCCTGGTAATTGCGGACCCAGGAGATATTATTCGTCCAGCTTCCCCCTTCGACGTGGAAGCGCGAATCCTCTTGCGCCAATTGCCCGAGGACCCCCGCCAGGGCCTCCGGCCCCGCGCCCTCCGGGAACCGCTGCCAGATCCGATGCTGAAGAACCGGCTGGATGGCGGGGAAATCCTCCTCGTGCAGCCCGAGCGTATCGAGGTACTCGAGGTACTCGGTCACATTCACCGGCGGCGTGCGGGTGCCGCTACTTTCTCTCATCACCGCCAGGTACTTGGGCGGGAACTCGTTCATCATGACGCCGCCGTTCTCGCCGTCGGAGATCTGGCTGGCCAGCGCCGGGACGGGTCGGCCGGCCAGGGCGACGCGGGCCAGCCCGCGTGCCTCGTAGTAAGGCTGCATCTGGCCGATGAGCTTGGTATCGCTGCCCTGGGTCTTGATGATGGCGGTGATGCTCAGGGTCTCGCCGCGGGAGTTCCGGGCGACCAGGCGATGCGGCTCGTGTCGGAAGGCGAGGGGCCGCCCCTCCGCGACCTGCTCCACCGTGTGCTCCTGCACCATCACCCAGCGGTAGCCGCAGTCCTTCAGGGTCCGGACGAACGCGTAGAAAACGTCGGGATGGTTCGGCAGGGCCATCTCGGCGGGCGAGAAGCCCTTCACCCGGCTCAAAGCCTCCAGACCGAAAAGAGCCGCGAAGAAGTGCTGCCAGGCCCGCACGTGCAGACGGTAATCCGGCACGGGCGTCGAAGGCGCCACGGGATGGCCCCAGGCGCTGCCCAGCCATTCCACGCACCGGCGGTAGCGCGGATCGCACGTGATCGTCCGCAGGCTGTCGAAGACGTCGTGCAGACCCATCCCGTGCAAGCCGTGGAGCAGCGTGCCGGAATAGTCGAGCATCACGCGCGGCTGCAACCCCTCGCTCACGAGCTGCGGAATGAACTCGCCCATCCGCTTGTAGCACCAGTGAAAAACGGAGGCGTTGTGGTTGTCGCCCTCGTGCGGATGGTCCATCATGTACTTGAGATTGCTGATGATTTCCGCGCGGGAGAAGTCCTGGTCGGGATCGGGGATCAGAGGCTGATGCATGTGCAAAGCGATCGCATAGGCACTCTGAACGTTGTGCCAATCGATCCCGCTCTCGGGCAGGAAGACCGGTCCTGCGGGGCGAACGGCCGCGGCGATCGCCTCCTCGGAGCCCGAGAGATTGGGCACATCATCCATATAGCTGGGCAAGTCCATGATGATTCCCCTTCAGGGCTGGCGGGGCAGCCCCCAACCGCCACGAAAGAAGCAGGCTCGCGCAGCAGTCTCATGCCGCTGCGGCCGAGCGCCTGCCTGAGCCGCCATCATACGCCTGGGTCCACCGGCGGTCCAGGGGGAAGATACCCAGGGGCCGGAGTAAATGAGACGGATCGGGTCAGATGCACCGCCACGGAAGACGAACCGCAGGAAAAACGGCAAGGGGCCGGCGCCCCGCACTTTCCGGACTCCGCCGGCCCCGGGATGATCGTGCAACTTCCGAGGAACCCGGGACAGCCGATAGGCTGGTCCGTGGGCCGTAAGGTGTGTCACAGTCCGCGATCGAAGGTGTTACCCGAGGCCCAGCTCCCGCCGCAACTCCGTCTCGGCCTCACGCCAGTTCTTCTCGTCTTCGCCCGGGCGATATCCATTCCGTTCCCAAATCTCTCTGGCGCGCTGGGCTATCAGGGCCTGCGTGGGACCGGCCTGGGCAACCGCCCGCGGCGTCTCTTCCGGCCGCAGCTTCTCGACCTTGGCACCCCGGCCACGTTTAGCACCCATTTCGGTTGTCTTGCCAGTCTCTTATCTCGCCATAAACTGCTCCGTTGTGAAAGTCCTTGCTGTGGCGCGCGACCGTATCCTTATCGCTCGTCGCTCATTCTCGGCTCAATACTCTTCTTTACGCGCAAGACCTCCCACCGTTCATCCCAATCGATGTTGCGTCCAACACTTCCAGAGAAGCAAAATCCCGACGCCAATCCCATCAGGGCTCTCCTGACCCTGCGTGAGGAAAGCCCTTGGCGTCTTTGACGAAATGAGCGCACGGCCCAGGCTACTCACAAGTCCCGGCCGGCGCAGCGAAGCAACCTCCATCCCTGGTACCGGAGCCCTCCACATCACACCAAGCCGAGGTTCGGACTTGCATTTGCGGGCCCAGCCGGATAGGGTGTGCCGTGCGCACTGCTTCCACCGGGTGGAGGGTTTCCCGCGGTGTGCGGCAGACGCCTGATCGAGAGGACCACCGGATGAAAGAACGACTCTGCGCAGCTACGGCCGTCATACTGTTCGCGCTGCTGTGTGCGTCATCGAAACGAGCCGGAGGAACAGCCAGCCCGGCCACGACCGCGGACGCTGGCGCCCCAGGGAAAGCCGCACTGATCGTGTACGCGAACGAGCGGTCGGCGTATCCTGTGCCGCGCTTGCTTACGGGCAAGTTCTGCGAGCACCTCTACTTCAACATCACCAACGGGATGGATGCCCAGATTCTCAAGAACCCCACCTTCTCCGACTATCCTTTCTCGACGGGACAGATCTCGCCGGACGGCGTGGCGACGTTCCACTACGGTAGGGAGGAGATCGCCCGGGCGATTCGCGGCGATGCCGAGCGCTGGGGCTGGCCGGCGTCCGAAATCGACGGACTGGTCAAGTCGCGCAACGAGGCCGTGGCGTCCTGGTGGGCCAAGCTGGACAACGTTCAGGCCAGCCCGGACACAGGACAATATGGCGGGCGGGCGCAGCGCATCGCCGTCCGCCAGCCGGGCCAGGGCCTGATGCAATGGACCTGGCTGCCTCTGCACCGGATCCGGAAGTACGATGTGGAGCTGTGGGTCCGCTCGCCCGACCTCGAGGCCTTGGCCGTGGCTTTCCACGCACCTGACGGGGAGGTGTGCGCCCGGGCGGTCCTGGGCCCGGTCACCGGTAACTGGGGAAAGCTGTCCGCGCGCCTGGAAATCCCGGCCTCTCTGCCGGCGGACCAGGCCTACCGGTTCACCATCACCGCCGAGCAGCCCGGGCAGCTCGTGCTCGACCGCGTGTTGCTGTTGCCGGCCGATCACATCAACCGGGCCGACCCGGACGTGATCCGCTTCCTGAAGGAATCCCGGCTGCCCATCCTGCGCTGGCCGGGCGGCAACTTCGTCAGCGGTTATCATTGGCGCGACGGCGTCGGTCCCCTCGAAGAGCGCCCGACACTGCCCAACTACGCCTGGGGCCAGCAGGAGAACAACTTCTTCGGCACCGATGAGTTCATCGCCTTCTGCCGCGCTGTCGGCTGCGAGCCGATGATCTGCATCAACGCCGGCAACGGCACGCCCCGCGAGGCGGCCGAGTGGGTCGAGTACTGCAACGGCGATCTTCAGACTCCCATGGGCAAGCTCCGCGCCGCCCATGGGCATCCGCAACCGTACCATGTGAAGCACTGGGAGATCGGCAACGAGCTCTGGGGCGACTGGCAATATCACTGGACGACCGCCGAGGGCAATGTCGATCGCTACCGGCAGTTCCTCCAGCCGATGCTGGCCGCGGACCCAACGATCCGGGTCTATGCTTGCGGCGCGCCGGTGCTCTGGGGCAAACGGTGGAACGACACGCTCATCGCCGGCACGCACGGCCT
>JALORE010000177.1 GCA_025459125.1 Planctomycetota bacterium
ACAGCACCGCCGGCGACAGGCGGCTGACCCGCACCGTGGCTGGGCGCGATTCCAGGTCGTACGTCGCTTCCACGCCGTCCCAGGTGCGTCTCTCAACCCGGGGTTTGCCCGGCATGTCCGGTCCCAGCCAGACGGTCAGGATGTTGTCGCGGACGCGGCGGTAGACGTCCAAAGGCAAATGCCCGCGGATGCGTGACAGCACCGGCCAGCCCTCGTTCAGGTCCACCAGCCAGGACAAACCGTCGAGGACGTTGGGATTGTCCTTGTCCGGCTTACGGGGGATTTCTGCTCCTTGTCCGCCCGCCCGGGCTTTCTGCGGCGGTTCCTCCCTCTGCGGACTGTCTCTCTCGCGGATCCGCGTGGGCGTCTCGGACCCGCTCGGAGAAGCCCCCGCGAACGCAAAGACCACGGATCGGCTGGTCTTGTGGAACAGGCAGTTTCCCGAGATAGCGACAGGCGAGCACGTGTTGTGCATGGCCCCACCGCCGACGGTGCCCAGGTTCAGCTCGCTCAGAACACGTGCCTGCGCATTCCAGTCGGCCAGCAGATTGGAGTCCCTGCGAGCAGAGATCTTGAAGTAGTTGTGGAACGGCGGATCGCCCGACCAGCCGGGGTCGCGGACGGGAAAGGCCATATCGCCGCCGATACTGAAGCCCCAGGACTGATCGATGACGGAAAAACCACCGTCCCAAATGCTGGTGCGACCGAACGTAGTGCCGGCCTTGGGCTGCCAGTGCCACTGGTTCGGGTTCTGGAACTTGGGAGCATATCGATCGGTGATCAAAGGCTCCATGACGCCGGTCTTGAGGTTGTACCGGCCGAAGAAGGCCCAGCCGGAGGCGGTCAACTGGATGTTCCCGTACACGGTGTACGCCCAGCCATCCGGCGTCACCGCGGGCACCGGGCCGATGCACGACCCGCCGTTGACGGTGACGATCGGAGCCACGAATTTCTCCCGGCCCGTCGCGGCATCCAGAACCAGCAGGGTCTTGTGGTGAGGATGGGATGTGAGCCATTCCTGCAAGGGGCCGAAGGTCTCGTGATCCCGCAGCACCGGGTCGTCCTTATGCGCCTGGTTGTACGGCGCCATGATCGCCTGCTGGATCATCTGTTGCGTGGGGTGACAGGCGTACGCAAGCTGCGAGGTCAGCATGACGGTCCCGTGCGCCGCGACGAGCCAGTACTCGCGGATGGCCGCCCCCGGGATCTGGGGCGATTTCCAGAGCTGCCGGCCGTCCTGGGCGTCGAGCGCGTACACGTGCATGTCCCCTGCCGCCACGTAAAGCGTTCGCTCGGTGCAGGCCGGCGTACACATGACCAGGCCACCCACGGGGGAGCGCCAAAGCTGCGTCCCCTTCTCCGCGTCGAGCGCGTAGACAAAGCCGTCACGGGCGCCGATGAACACCTTGTCCGCGGCGAGAACCGGAGCCGCCCAGAGGCCCTCACCGGTACGGAACTTCCACAATCCTTTGCCGCTTTGGGCATCCATCGCATGGCAGTAATGGTCCATCGAGTTGACGTAGACCCGGCCGTCCGCGCAGGCCGCGGAACCCAGAACGGGTCGTGCGGTCTGATAGACCCAGGCCGTCTCACCGGTCCGACGGTCCAGCGCATACAGGTTCCCGTAACCGGTCGTGACGAAGACCTTCCCCTCCGCCACGACGACCTGGCTCGCGGTGGCCGTCGGTTCCTTGAGATCGCGCTGCCACAGCAGCCGAAACGGCGGTTCAGGCTGGTCGGCCGTGTACCCGGTATGCGCAGCGTCGTGCTGCACTTGAGGCCAGTCGCCGGCCCTGACACTCTGTCCGCACCACAGCGAGAACAGGAGCAACGCCATCCAAAGGTCCGCAGTGTGCTCGGAAGGGCATAGCGGATCATGCCCTACGGCGTCACTGCAAACCAGTGCTCGCACAGGTGTTCTTGTCCTGCTCGTGGAGTAGCTCATTTCAACTTCCCTCTGCTGCCTTCCTCGTCGTGCGAAGCCACTTCGGCCCACCAGCGCTCGTACTCGGTCCGGAGCTGCTCGGCCACCTCCGGCTTGGCGACGCGGAGATCCGTCGCTTCCCCAACATCGGTCTGCAAATCGAACAACTGCCAATCCTGTTTGGGGCTATCCTGTTCGCGAATCAGCTTGTAGCGGCCCATCCGGATGGCCGCGCCGCTCTTGCCCCACTGCCAATAGAGAAACCGGTGGGGCGAGCCGGATCGACCGGTCAGAGCAGCCGTCGGGTCCTTGCCGTCGAGCACGCGATCGGCCGGGAGGACCAGTCCCGCCGCACGGAGCGCCAGGGGCACAAAGTCCATGCTGGTCCGAGGCTCACGACAGAGAGTCCCTGGTTTGATCCGCCCGGGCCAGCGCACCAGGCACGGCACACGAATGCCGCCTTCCCAGACGGTGACCCCGCCGCTTCGCAGCGGCGCGTTGGATGCACATTCCAGGCCGCGCTTCGGCAGGAGAAAGGCCCCGTTGTCGGACAGGGCAATGACGATTGTCTTCTCCGTGAGCTTCAGCCGGTCGAGTTGGTCGAGCACTCGTCCGACGCCGTCATCCAGGGCCGTGAGCACCGCCCGGTACCGGCTGGGCTCGTCGAGCGTCTGCGGCGAGTAGTCGTAGCGCGCGAACGCCTCGTCCGGGGCCTGCCAGATGCAGGGCGCCCCGGGGGCCTTGTTTCTCGGATTGGGATAGTGGGCGGCGTTGAACGGGAGATAGCAGAAGAAGGGCCGATTCTTGTTCCGCTCGATGAACCGGCATGCCTCCTCGGCAAAGACGAACGTGCTGTAGCCCTTGGCCTGGACGGGCTCGGTGTTGCGGTAGAGATCGTTGCGGCCGTTGTAGATGTACGTGTAATAGTCGCAATTGCCGGAGATGTTGCCGAAGTACTCGTCGAAGCCGCGTTCCGTGGGCCGGCTGCCGGGCGCGAAGCCCAGGTTCCACTTGCCGAAGCAGCCGCTCGCGTAGCCGGCTTGGGCCAGGTATCGCGGCAGGATGACCTCATTCTGTGGCAGCCCGATCTGCTCGAGCTCGTCAATCTTCCAGACCTGCTCGTTCAGGCCGGTGCGCAGCGGGTGCCGACCCGTAAGCAAGGCCCCGCGCGAGGGCATGCAGGAGGGAGAAGCAATATAGAAATCCGTGCAGCGGACCCCCTCGGCCGCCAGGCGATCGATTCGCGGCGTCTGCGCCAGGCGGTTGCCATAGCAGCCCAGGTCGCCGTAGCCGACGTTGTCGAACAGCATGAGGACAATGTTGGGTCTTCCGACCCCGGTCTCGTCACCCCGTCCCTCCTGCGGCAGAGCCAGCGCGGCCGCACTCAGACCCATCAGCCTCAGGAAGCGTCTTCGGCCTACGGCACGCATCGTTGTCTCCTCATCAGACCATTCGGGACTGTGCCGCTCGCACCCGATCGAGCAGCGGCCCGCACATTGTACTGCCCCGCCGCACGCAGCACACCCACTTCCAAAGGCGGTGCGTGACAAGGAACGCACAACGGAACTGTGCCGAACGCCTCGCAGGTCCGCCTGTAGCCCAGCCGTCCTCGGCTGGGGAACCGAAAGACACACCCGGGGGCGGCTGTGCTACAAGGGCCGGCATTCGTCCCTTGTGCATTCCATGCCTCGGGCCTATAGTTTCAGGGGCACAAAGATGTATGAACAGGAGTACTCCGCTTTGTCAGGAGGAGAACCTCATGAACAAGGTTCTGTTGTCTACCCTCATCGTACCCGCCCTGGTGCTGTCGCTCGCCATGGGTGCGCAGGCCCGGCCGTACGGTCCGGGCGGCTTTCAGGGACGAATCGGCCTGAGCCACGATGGCAACTTCAATGACGAGGATGACTGGGGCGCCTTCCCGGTCATGATCGCCATCCTGGGCGCGTTCGGCGTGAAGGACAGGCTGGTCCACATCGAGTACAATAACATCATTCAGGCCAACGATGACCGGTTCGAGAGGGAGATGACCGCGAGCGTCCTTGGTGCGGCTGAGAAGTACGGCATTCCGTCCGCCATTCTGCATAACTGCCGCACGGATCTCGACGGTGCAACCGAGAGCATCCGGGACGCGGTCAACGCCTCCTCGCGTGAGAACCCCTTCTACTACGTGGTGGCCGGCCCCATGGATGTACCCTACCGCGGGATTCTCCTCGCCGACCCGGTTAAACGACAGTATGTGTACTGCATCTCACACAGTTCCTGGAACGACGGCTACGGCAAACGCCGGATCGAGGGACGGAACAAGCGGGATCTGATCGCACTGGGCATCAACTGGATTCAGGTCGGGCATGGCGGTCTGCTGGCGTATGGCGGCACGCCCGGGACGAAATCGACACCCGCCCAGTGGGCCGTGTTCCATTGGATGCGGGACTCCGCCGATGCGCGGCTTCGCTGGCTGTTCACCCGGCTGGAGGCGGAGGAGCGCTGCGATGTCTCCGATGCCACCATGGGTTACTTCCTGTTGACGGGAGACGAGAAGTGCGACCCGAAGAAGCTCGCTGCTCTGCTGGACCAGAAGCAGAAACCTGGTCCCGTCACGATTCGTCCGACGATCCGG
The DNA here is from genome assembly GCA_025459125.1 of Planctomycetota bacterium. Classification (GTDB taxonomy): domain Bacteria; phylum Planctomycetota; class Phycisphaerae; order Sedimentisphaerales; family Anaerobacaceae; genus PLanc-01. The sequence goes on from JALORE010000177.1 coordinate 4,542, forward strand.
CTGGAAGCGGAGAACTTCAGCCTGCTGGAGAACTGCGTGCTGGCCGCAGTCGGCCGGCAGGCCTCACAGAACGTGACCGTGCGGTTGTCCGGCACGCCCCAAGGTGTCATCCGCACGGAATTCCACGAGCTCTATGCCGCTCCTTCGGGACGCTACGACATCGGCGTACAGTACCGGGATGCGAGCGACGGCGCCGCGACATACCTGCTGCGCATCAACGGCAAGCCACAGGGTGTTGCCTGGAAGGCCTCCACCGATGACAATGCCTGGAAGACCCACACAGTGAAGGATGTCTGCCTCGTGCAGAGCGACGTGATCGACGTCGAAGTCCAGGCCGACGGCAAAGACCGCGGTGAGCTAGATTTCGTGCAGTTGACCTATCTCGGACTGGACGATCCGGCCGCACTGCCCGGCCAGATCATCGTCGATCCCGGCAATCCGCAATGGCTCAAGTACAACGGCGGTCGGCGCTGCTTTCTTTTCGGCACGGGCAACCCGGAGGACTTCTTCTTCTTTGGCCAACGCGGTCCCGACGGCACACGCACCGGGGGCAAACAGAGCGACATGATCAAGCGTCTCGCGGGCACCGGCGCCAACACCTTCCACGTCCTGGCTATGCGGGACTCGCGCTACAACATCGAGCCCGGGAACGGCACTCCCGACTGCAATCCCTTCCTTGACAGCGACATCTCCGGCAAGTTGGACGAGGATATCCTCAGCCAATGGGAAGGCTGGCTGGGCGAAATGGAGGCTGCGGGTCTGAACGTCCTGTTCAACTTCTACAATGACTTCGACGACTACGAGGAGAAGGCCGGCTGGAAGCTGGATGCCCAGGGCAACCTGCACCCGCAGGAAAGGTACTTCATCGAAACGCTGGTCACCAAGTTCAAGCATCATAAGAACCTCATCTGGGCCGTCGAGGAAAGCTGCAACAAGCTCTCACGGGCCAAGCAGCAGCGGCTGAAGAAGGTCGCGGAGCTGGTCGCACAGACGGACAACTTCCATCATCCCATTGCTCAGATGTTCCAGATTCTCTATTACGACGAGGTGACGCCGGACAAGGTGAGTCCGGAAGACTACGTGAACGATCCCTATGTCAAGATGATGACCTGGGGCCACTACTCGACCAAGGCCAAGGGGCTGCCGGCGGTCGAGCAGTACTACCAGGAGTTGGTGGGTCATGGACAGGAAGCGGCGGGCAGATACGTGCTGCTCAATACCGAGGTGGACAAACATCCGAGCACCGGCGCGATCAACCGGCTGTACTGCTGGACCTCGGCGTTGGCCAACCGCTACACCGCCATGTCGTCCCACCGGCCGGACAAGGCCAATGTCCCGCGGGCGACGTACCAGGACAGCGGCCGCCTCGGCGCCTTCATGGAAGGGACCGATTTCCATCGCATGGTCCCCCGGAGCGAGCTGAAACACGGCAGCACGCGGTACGTCCTCGCCAACGATGCCGGCAGTTACATCGCCTACACCAACGACGCCACCCAGGACATGGGCATCGGCAACCTGCCGGCGGGGACTTATCTGCTGCGCTGGTTCGACACGGTGGACGGCGACACGGTGGAGCAGATGGTGGCGCTGACCGCCGGCGACCAGGCGTGGCCCAGACCCGCTTCGATTGGCCCCGAGGCCGCGCTATATGTCAAGCGTTGTTTGCCGTGACGCCGTGAAGCAGTCTCTTCGTAGGTCGTGCGTCCCCGCACGACTCTTCTTGAGCGAGCGGGGACGCTCGCCCTCCGAAGAGGCCCTTACGCGTGCCTTATGAACCCACCCCGGCGACGATCCGGGCGCCGAGATGATACCACGGCTCCAGGTACGGGTATCTCCGGGCCACCAGGCGGGAGAAGTACGTGTTCTGCCGGGGCATGGTGCGCGTCGCGTAGAGGATCGTTTCCTGTGGTCCGGCCGACACCACCCGGCACGCGGAGTATTGCGAGTAGACCTCCACGTTGCCGGCCGGCGTCTTGCGGTGCCCGTTGAAGTCCTCCCAGATGGTGCTGCCGCCGTTGGCTGCAGTGCTGGGTTGGGCGAGGGACCGGGCGTCCGTGGCGTTGACGGTGGCACTGAACGTGCAGAACGACGCCAACTGGACCCAGAACTGCGTGCGCCGCAGCGTGGCTGCCTCGGAGACGCCGGGGTCATAGGCGAGGTTGAAGAGTAGTTGCGCGCCGCGCACCGCCGCCAGCTCCCCAATCTCGTTCCAGCGGGCATCCGACCCGACGGTGACGACGGCCGGCACGCCCTTGACCCGGAACCACATCGGCCTGGTCTCGGAGCCCGCCTGGAACAGATCCCGGCGGTCCACCACCAACTGGTCGTAGTGCGTGAGCAGGGTCCCCTCCGGTCCTGCCACGAAGGCCGAGTTCCAACGCTTCGCCCCTTCGACCCGGGGCATGCCAAAAACGACGGTGATCCCACGCGCTTTTGCGGCCGCCTGGAGGGCTGCCAGCGCCTCGCGCAGGGCGGACGGATCAGCGCCGCGAATGTCGTCGTCCCTCGCGCCGGTCACGGCCAACTCCGGGAAGACCACCACATCCGCGCGGTTGTCGCGCGCTGCGCCAAGGAGATGCTTCATGCGTTCCACGTTGGCGGGGATATCCCGGGAACAGGCCATCTGCGCGGCTGCGATCTTGATCTCGACCTGGGGCGAGACGTGAGGCTCCGGCAGCACAACCGTCGCTTTCTGTCCCGACAGGATGCGCCGGCCCAGTTCCCAATACGGCCGGAAAACCGGGTGATCGTGCCGGCGCTTGGCCTCGGCCGCATGGGCCTGCGACAGATCGAGTGTGGCGACCAGCATCTGATCCCCACCGTCATCCGCGGCCGCCGCGAACGTCCCATCCGGGCGGATGATGGCCGAATGGCCGTGGCGGGCATCATCCAGCCCTTGCGGGTGCGCGCCCATGTTGCAGAAGATCGAGAACACATTGTTCCGCAGGGCGCGCGTGACCGGGAGGTACCAGGCGAATTCGGGAATCCACTCCTGGCGGGCGTTGGCGGAGCAATCGATCAGGATCCTCGCTCCCAGGGCCACCGGCAGTTCCTCGAACCCGCGCAGCCACCGATCCGCACAGATCATGGCACCGCACGGAATCCCGTCCACGTGGAACACCCCCGGCGCCCGGCGCGGGTCCGAGGCGGGCAGATTGCAGATCAGCTTGTTGAAACGCAGGAGCAGCCGTCCATCCGGACCGATCACGCGGAGGCAATGTCCCCGCCGGTCCGGAGCGAAGCCGGGAATGGCAAAGGACGAGCAGAAGATCACATAGATGTCCTGGACGCGGGCGGCCTCGCGAATCGCGTCCACCGCCTGTTCGAGATCCTCGTTGGACGTTCCCACGGGAGAGCCCAGAGCGTCTTCGGGAAAGATCGCCAGCCGGCAGCCGCGGGCCCTGGCCGCGGCGGTGAATCGCACGATCTTGTCCCGATTTGCCGCCAGTTGCGGTTCGCGGGCCTGCTGCACCACCCCCACCGTGAGCGCGGCCGGGATGGACGCAGTCGCCGGGGTGGCCGGCGTCTGGTGCGCCCACGCCGGGAGCGAAGAGCCCGCGCCGGCTGTCAGCACCATCGAATCCACCAGAAAGGCACGACGCGTTCGGGAATGCATAGCGATGAAGAACCTACCTCCCCGGCCCCCTGCCTGTCAACGACTTCGGCCTGGTTCCCCGAACCCTGCCGACCGCCGCTTCGTCACGCGTGGCCCCAGCGGTCAAAGTTCGCGTGGATGTCATCCCAGGACAAGTTGGTGATCAGGCCGCCGGCGCCACCCCACGGATTGTACGCGGTGAATCGATCCGTGGCGGCATCATAACCCACCAGGGCATAGCTGTGCGGGAAGACGAAACGGCTGTCCGGCGGGGTATTCATGCAGTCGATGACGATGACCTGTCCCTCGTTCCAGGCATTCACCATCTGCGTGTAGTCAAGAGTGTTGGTGAGCGCGGCCGCCCGCCCGGTGACATGGCGGATGGCGAGATAGCACATGCCGCCGGAGATGCCCGCATACGTATTGGTGTTATCCTGGGCCAGCCAGCCACATTCGTTGATCTGGGCATAGGCCTTTTCCGCCAGGGGCGACCACAATTCGTTCGTGGGACTAATGATGGAGGTGATGCGGGTACGCCCATCGTAGATGAGACGGCTGGACGCATTGGTGGGAAGCTGCCGATCCACGGTCACGTACTCCACCACGGAGTTGTTGTAGAAGCGCACTGTGAAGGTGTCGTCGCCGTTGTCGATGAACATGCTCGTGATGGTCGTGGGGCTCTGCTGAGCGGTCGCGGCCAGGGAAGCCAGGAAGTAGCAATCGCCCAGGGCACCCTGGTTTACGTCCTGCGGACTGGGCCCGCCCTGGAAGAGCGAGCCGCTGATAGTCCGATAGGTCGTTCCCGCGCCGGCGACCGGATGGTCCGTCCCGTAGAACCACTTGCCGATCAGACTCTCCAGGTGGGTGTCCGTGCTCCCCGCGGCCAGATCGCCGAGAGCGCCGCCCTGATAATGGGCGTTGGCGACCTCGTGATTGACCACGTTATCCGCGAGACCACGGACATAGTCAGGCATACCAAGCCCGGCGGCGCTGGCCACCAGGGCCCGGAGGTCGTGCAACTCATCGGCATCGACGGTGCTGCCATCCTTGGCCGCGTGCAGAACCTCGATCGCATCGGTCCGCGAAAGCTGTCCGTCCCGCGTCCGGTCGGCCGCCAGGCTCCGCAGGCCCGCGTCCTCGAGATTGGCGGCAAACCAGTCCGGCGCCGGCTCGATCGTCAGCGTGTACGCGGGATTCGCGGCTCCATACACGCGGGCGTAGTACGTGCCGACCGTCTGGTTGTTCAAGGAAACGGTTTCCTGGTTCCCGGTCGAATCGCTGCGCCCCACCAGGGTGGTCCCATCGGCACGGTAAACCTCCAGATCGAGATTGCCCACGCTGTCTGTGAAGGACAACTGCACAAAGACGGCGGAAGTCCCCGGGCCATTCATCACGAACTTGTACCAGTCCGCGGCGTCCACCAGGATCAGATTGGAGATCGTGATCGGATCGGTCAGCAGACCCAGGTTCGGACTATCGGCTACTCCTTCGGGCCGATCATCGACTGCTGCGCGCGAATCGTTGTCTTCATAACGATCGTCGCTCGCTGTGACCACGCCGCAGATCGCGAAGTTGAAGGGGTTCTCATCCGCATCGTTCGTGGCGAAGCTGATCGGGCCGCTCTTGGTCCCGACGGTGCCTGTCTCCAACTGCACCGTGAACATATCCGAGGCCCCCGCCGCCAGGCTGGTCGCCAAGCCCTCGGTGACCGTGAACCCGGTCGGCACGGAGACCGCTCCCAACGTCAGCAACGCCGTCCCTTCGTTGCGAACCGTGAACGTCCGGCTGACGGCAGCCCCGCCCTGGACGACCGAACCGAAGTCCGTCCCGTCCGTGCTGCCGGGCGTCGCATCGCCATCGGCGATCTCGACACTGTTGCCCAGCACGGCAATTTCTGGCGCGGTCGTACCCGGCGTGACCGTGCCGGTGATCCGGAAGTTGAACGGATTCTCGTTGCTGTCACTGTTCGTGAAGCTAATGTCGCCGCTCTTGGTCCCCGCTACGGTCGTATCCAACTGCACCCGGAACACGACCGAGCTGCCGGGTGCTACCGGGCTGGACAGATCCACCACGATCGAGAAGCCCTCCGGCACCGACAGCAGGCCCAGCGTCAGCGGACCCGTGCCGTCATTGAGGACCCGGTAGGGCCGGCTGACCGCCGTACCGCCCTGCGCCACCGAGCCGAAGTGCGTCCAGTCCGTCGCACTCGGAGTGGTATCCCCATCCGCGATTGAGTAACCGTTGCCGGTGACCCGGATCTCCGGCGTGCCGCCGGAAGAGGTAACGGTGCCCGTGATCGCGAAGTTGAACGGATTCTCATCCGCATCGTTCGTGGCGATCGGGCCACTCTTGGTCCCGACCGTGGCGGTCTCCAACTGCACCGTGAACGTGTCCGAGGCCCCCGCCGCCAAGCTGGTCGCCAGAGCCTCGGTGACCGTGAACCCGCAGCGTCAGCAACGCCGTCCCTTCATTGCGGACCGTGAACGTCCGACTGACCGCGGCCGCACCCTGGACGACCGCGCCAAAGTCCGTCCCGTCCGCCGCACTCGGGCTCGTATCGCCATCGGGGATCTCGATACTGTTACCCAGCACGATCACTTCCGGTGCGGTCGTACCCGGCGTGACTGTGCCGCTGATCCGGAAGTTGAACGGGTTCTCGTTGCTGTCGTTGTTCGTGAAGGAAATATCGCCGCTCTTGGTCCCGGCCACGGTCGTATCCAACTGCACCCGGAATACGACCGAGCTGCCCGGGGCTACCGGGCTGGACAGATCCACCACCACCGAGAAGCCTTCCGGCACCGACAGCAAGCCCGGCGTCAGCGGACCTGTGCCATCGTTGAGCACCCGGTACGGCCGGCTGACTGGCGTACCGTCTTGCGCCAACGAGCCAAAGTCCGTCCAATCGAGAGTGCCGGGGGTGGTATCGCCATCGGCGATCGAGTAGCCGTTGCCGGTGACCCGGATCTCCGGCGGTCCCGTGGCCATGACCACACCATAGATCGTGAAGTTGAAGGGGTTCTCATCCCCGTCATTCGTCGAGAAGCTGATTTGACCGCTCTTGGTCCCGGCGGTGGTCGTATCCAACTGAATCGTGAACACGTCCGAACTGCCCGGCGCCACGCTGGCCGCCAGACCGTCCAGGATCGTAAAGCCTGCCGGCACCGTCAGCGTGCCCAGGATCAGTTCGCCGGTGCCGTCATTGCGAACCCGGTAGGCCCGCGTGAGCGGCGACGCACCTTGGGCGACCGAGCCGAAGTCGGTCCAGTCCGTCGTACCGGGGGTCGTGTCGCCATCAGCGATTGAGTAGCCGTTGCCGGTGACCATGATCTCCGGCGGCTCGGAGGTCGTGACCCCAGCCGGGACCTCGACGCTGAACGGATTCTCGCCGGGGTCGTTGTTCGCCAAGACGCCATTCCCATCCACGAGAATGGCAGAGTCCTGGAGCGTCGTGTCGAGGGAAAATAAAGAAACGGAACTGTTCAAGTCGGCGTCGAGAAGCAGGCGCGACTCGAGGAACTCAAAGGACACCGTCGGAGCGGACTCGACTTCGTCTGTCCGTCCTGCACTACTCCGGCTCCACTTGCGAAGGTTTCCGAACAGCACGGTTGCCTCTCACACCTCCGGCCTGCACCTGTAGAGGATCATCACCCGCGACAGACCAGCGTCCCGGAAGACCCGAGCCGTCTGCCTGTACGACATGAGTATACACGACCGAAGAGGAACCTGCAAGTTTCTTCCTTCCTCGCCCAATAGTTTCAACTGACGCTCCAGCAAACAGTTGGGGTCGGGAAGGAAGAAAATACCCTTGAAGCCCCTGCCCATACCGGGTATCCTGCTCCCAACTCTTATGGTTGGTATGGAGACCTGACGAATGCTCACCAGAACAATCCGCATACTGTTCGTTCTCGCCGTTGTGACAAGCTGGTCTCCGGACAACGTCCGGGCGGGCGTCACCGGCGGTATCCGGGCCGTCACGCGGCCCAGTGCCGATGTCACAATGGCCTTCGTGCAGCCCGGCCGGATCGCCGCCGTGCACTTCAAAGAGGGGGACTCCGTCAAAACGGGGCAGGTCCTGGTCCAGCAGGATGATGCGGCCGAGCAGGTCCTGCTCACCCAACTCAAGGCCCAAAGCGAGGACACCACGCAGATTCGCGCCAGCGAAGCATCGCTGGCCCAGAAGAAGGTGGATCTGGCGAAGCTGGAGAAAGCCGCCCTGAGCAATGCCGCCACGGCCCTGGAGGTCGAGCATGCCCGGTTGGATGTGACGATCGCCGATCTGTCCCTGGAACTGGCCCGGTTCGAACACGAGCAGGCCGCCCGCAAGTACCAGGAGCAGAAGACCCGCGTGGAGAACCTGCAAATCAAGAGCCCGATCGACGGCACGATCGAGAAGATCGACGTCGAAGTCGGCGAGTCGGCCACGACGACGGCCCAAGCCATCCAGGTGGTCCGGACCGACCCCTTGTGGATTGATGTCCCGGTGCCGCTGGCCCAGGCGCTCGCTCTCAAGGCCGGAGGAACCGCCCAGGTGGTCTTTGGGGCCGCGGACAAGCCCGCCAAGTCCGAGTTGGGCCCGACGCGCCTCGTGACGACCGAGGGGCGGATCATCTTTGTCGCCGCGGTCGCGGACGCCGCCAGCGGGACCCTGCGGGTGCGAATTGAGACGCCCAACCAGGCTCGCCGGCCAGCCGGCGAGCACGTCCTGATCACGTTTTGAGTGGACTATTCCCGGCCGGCAAAACTCAAATGATCGTCCAGCCAGTGATCCGTCTTGATCACGGCCTTGCGGCGGCGCAAAGCCAGCCGGTCCGCCCGCCATTGGACATAGTCGAAGACCGCGTGGGTCAAACGGCCCGGGATGGCCTCGTCGCCGCGATCCCGGTGCTTCCTTAGATAGCGAGCCGCCTTCCCCGCATAGCGGGACACGAACTCATCCTCCAGGCAGACAATGGCCTGGGCGCTGCCGGGATCACCCTGCCGGGCACACCGGCCGAAAAGCTGGCGGTCGATTCGTCCCGATTCGTTGCGCTCGGTGGCGATCACGTGCAGGCCGCCGAGATCCGCGATGCCCGGTCCCAGCTTGATGTCGGTCCCCCGTCCGGCCATGTTGGTTGCCACGGTGATCCAGCCCCGCTGACCGGCTTGGGCGACGATCTGCGCCTCCTCCTGGTGATGAACCGCGTTGAGCACCCGGGGGCAGATACTGACGGATGCAGGGCCGGTTGGTCGGGATCACGACCACCGGCAGGTGGTAGATTTGCCAGAATTCCGCCGTCGCTTCCCGGGCGGTGCCGGTCATGCCGGCCAGCTTGGCGTACATCCGGAAGAACCGCTGGAAGCTGATCCGGGCATACGTCTCCTTCGGCGGCGTGACCTCGATCTGCTCCTTGGCCTCGACCGCCTGGTGCAGACCGTCGCGCCACTGCCGGTCCGCCATCAGTCGCCCGGTGAACTCATCGACAATGACCACCTTGCCACCCTCGACGACGTACTGGTGGTCCCTCCGGTAGAGATCCTTGGCGGTCAGGGCCTTGACCACCAACTCCCGGCTGCGCCGGGCGCCGCGCCACACGGCCCCGAGGCCGGTCGACAGTTGCGCCAGACGTTTGGCGCCGGCCTCGGTCAGCTCGATCTCCTGGTAGCGGGGGTCGACACGATAGTCGGTTTGCGCCTGCAACTGCGCGGCCAGGCTCGCGGCCTGCTGAAAGGCTTGCGTCTGCTCGGGATTGGGCCCCGGACCCGAGATGATCAGCGGGGTCACCGCTTCATCGATCAGGATCGAGTCCGCCTCGTCGATGATCGCGTAGGGCAAGCCCCGCTGCACCAGTCGCTCGGGCGCCGAGCGGCGTATCCCAGCCATCCCGTCCAACAAGGCCGCCGCCAGGCCACCGCACCGGCCCAGAATGAGGCGGTCCCGGAGAAAATCCGCCGTGACCTCTTTGTTCGTGCAGTAGGTGATGTCCGCGGTGTAGGCCGCCCGCCGGTCTGCGTCCAGCATGCCTTGTTCGATGGCAGCAACCTTCAGGCCACAGAAATGGTAGATGCGCCCCATCCACTCGGCATCCCGCTTGGCGAGATAGTCGTTGACGGTAATGATGTGGCAGCCCCGGCCCCGCCAGCCGGCCACGGTGGCCGGCATCGTCGCCGTGAGAGTCTTGCCCTCGCCGGTCGCCATCTCCGCGACACAGCCGGCCTCCAGGGCAAAAGCCCCGGCCACCTGCACGGCAAAGGGCCGCTCGCCGATCTGGCGCATCGCCACTTCACGAATCAGGGCAAAAGCCCGGTCCAGATCCTCCCGGGTATCCCGTTGCCGGCGAAAGATCTCCCGCAACGGCACAATCGCTTCGTGAAGCTGGGCACTGGACATGTCCGAGTACTGCTTCTCGAACTTCAGGACCGCCTCGGCCCGCTCCAGGAAGCGCCGCTGGCGCGGCACGCAGCGCGCCGCCAGACCAACCCCCGCATCCCAGGCGGCATCCAGACCCTTCGTCAGGGGCTTGTCGGCCAGCCGCTGGTCCAACATGCGCCAGGTGCTGCTCGGTACCGAGGCCATGTCAGATGTGGAACCTCCGCTGGAAGAGCTGGCGGCCGTAGTGGTACACCTGGGCAGCCAGCGACTTGGGCCGCAACCGAGCCCGGACGATGACGCGCTGGCCGGTCCGCCACTGCTCCGGCGTCTCGAAACGAGGACGGATGCGAATCTCAAAGAACTTCTCGGCAGTCTTGGTGCCGCTGGGATCGCGCACGTCCACCGGCATGGACCCGCCCACCGCATAGCCCAGTGCCTGGGAGGGCAACTGCTCCTGTCCCGCGGGGAAGATGCGCTCGATGGTCCCGGTCACCGTCGGATCGGGCCGTCCACTGGCCCGGATTTCCACCTCCTGGGCCGCCTGCTCGATCAGCAGAGCCGCCACGTTCTGGCCGGCGGTGGCCCGCACCAGGAGGTCCTGAAGGTCGGCCACGACGCCCAGGGTTTCACCCCGACGCAGGAAGCGGCCCTTGGCGAACTCGATCTCCGGTGCGACCCAAGTCCCATGGATCGGCGCCCCGGCGTGCAGGACCGCCAATCGCTGGCGGACGCGCGCGATTTTCTCGTCCAGGGCCGCCAGTTGTTCGTCGAGAATCTGGGCTGCCGCCACCTCCTCCAGCAGAGCCTGGCGCCGGCGCACCTCCAGGGCCCGCCGCTCGGCGAGCAGACTGCGCTGCTCGGCCTCCAGGGCCGGATTCACCGCCGTCACCAGGACCGGCGCCTCCGGGGTAACCGCGGTCTGCGAGGCCAGGAAGTCCGTGACAAATCCGTCGCTCTCGGCATGAATGATCGACAGCCCCTGCGGCTCCACGATTCCCTCGATCCGGCGGTGGTCCGGCAGGCGCAGCACGCCGAGCCCGACCGCCAATACCAGGACGGTCGCCGCGGTGAGCGCGAGGGCCCGGGGACGATTGCGTGTCAACTCTTCGCTGGTCGCCAGGTAGTACAGGAAGCGCCCGACCGGCACGACCAGCCAGGCGGCAATGCCCGAGACGGCCAGGATCGGCACCAGCAGGAAGAGTTCCTCCGGCAGTCGGCTGTTCAGGAACAGGAGAATCCGAATCGAGATGTAGAGACGATAGACGGAGGACGTGGAGCCGTAGCCAACGAACCAGAGACGCTCCCCGACCGTGTAGGCCGGGTTCCAGATGCGCTTGAGGCCCCAGGCATAGTGCCGGACCAGGTACGAGAAGTACTGGCGATAGCGCTGAGCCAAGTTGGGGATCTCAATCAGGTCGGTCAGCACGTAGTAGGCGTCGAACCGCAGCAGCGGGTTGCCGTTGAACAGGACCGTCGAGACACTGGCGACGAAGATGACGTTGTAGGCGATGATATGGGCCGTTCCGGTGGAGGTATGGGCCCAGACCAGCGCCGCCACCGCAGCGATGGCCAGTTCCGCCATGACGCCCGCCATGCCGACGATCGCCCGGTGCCATTTGCGGCGAAACGCCCACGCGCTGGACGCATCCACGTACGGCAGAGGAAACAGCACGAGGAACATCACGCCCATCTTGTGGACTTCGCCACCGGTGCCATGGAGCCGGCCGAAGCGCTTGCAGGCGAAGGCATGGCTGAACTCGTGCACGACCTTGACCACCACAAAGCTCAGGTACAGCCAGAACAGGTTGCCCGGGTCCAGCACGTCCTCGCTCTGGCTGATCAGTTCCGGGATATCGCCAATCACGAAGTACAGCCCCGCGCCCAAGAGCGCCAGCCACAGGACGAATCCCGGCCAACTGAAGAACCGGCCGAAGAGGCCCACGCAGCGGTCGAGAAAACGATCCGGGTCCAGCAGGGGAATCCGCAGGAACAGCAGGTTCATCAGGTAGTTCTGCACCTCCCGCGTCACGCGTTTGCGGTAGCGGTTGAACAGGGCCTCGCTGTCCGCCGCCAGCTCCGCGTACAGCACGTTGGCGGCATGCAGTTGCCCCAGGAGCTGGATGATTTCGCCCTGGGTCGGAGCACGATCGCCCAGCTGCTCGTTGCAGATCTGCCACACGTCCGCCACCGTCCGGCGGCCGTTGAGCAGGCCGACAAAGCGATACGCTTCTTCGCTGATCCGGGAGTACTGATCGCTCGCGCGATTTTCAAGCACGTACCAGGTCCGGCCCCGGAAGTGCTGCCGATGGGCCCGCACGCCGGAAAGCAGCCGGGGCCGCAAGCCCGAGACCCGGTACCACGCTTCATGAAATGTCGGTCGATCTACAGCCATTTTTGATTTGCGATTTAGGATTTTTGATTTGTGATTTATCCTCTCTGACTCAAATCATAAATCAAAGATCGTCGCTACCACCAAAGTTGCATGCGGATCCAGTTGATGATCTTACGCGTCCAGATCCAGGCATAGGGCCGCTTGGCCAGGTCGATCTTGGCAACCCCTTCCATGCCCGGCCGCAGCCAGGGATACAACTCCAACAGCCGCACCCGGACCTTGAAGACGTTCTTCTGCTTGACCACCTCGGCAATCGGATTGATCCGCTCGACCTCGAAGGCGATCCGCTGGGCCGGGTACGAAGCGGTCGCGAGCCGGCCCTTCTGGCCCACGCGGACATCCGTGACTTGATCTTCCCGCACGTGCAGCACCGCCCGCAGGGACTCCAAGGGCGTGACCTCGAAGAGGATATCGCCGGTCTTGACGGGCGCTCCAATCTGGCGTTTCAGGTCGCCCTCGACCACGGTTCCGCTCAACGGCGACAGGAGCCGGGCCTGGCCGATCATGTACTCGAGGAGATCGATCTGCGCCTGGGCCTTCTCGGCGTTGGCCTCGGCGATCTGGGCCGCCGCGGTCTCGCCGTCCCGCATGGCGGCGTCCATCTGCTTGAGGTAGCCCGCCTCGTCGGCCTTGGCTTCCGCCAGTTGCAGACGCAGTTCCGCCGTATCCAGCTCGGCCAGCGGTGTCGCCAGGGCCTGGATCGAGTCGCTCACCTCCACGTGGACCGTTTTGAGATACCCGTCAAACGGCGCCGGGACGATCTGCCGTTGCGTCCCTTCCAGAACGAACGACGCTTCGGCGCGATAGTTGCCCTTGGCAAAGATCAGGAACAACAGGGCCGCAAACGCCGCCAGAACCGTGATCTTGGCCCAGGTGTGGCGTGGCCCCACCAGCGCCGCCAGGGCCCCTCGCAGACGGCCGGCGAGCTTGGCCCCGAACCAGCGGTCCTGCTCCTGCAGCGCCACGAGCCGGGCCGTGCACAGTTCCAGCGCCAGCCGCATCGCCTCGACTTCGTCGACCGCAAACGGCCGGTCCAGGGGCCGCTCCAAGGTCAGAACACCCCAGACTTTTCCACCATACCGGATCGGCAGGCTGACCATAGCCAGCGGGCCGTGCTTCTTCGACATCTCTGCACTCTGGCGGCTGATGTACGTGGCCTCCTGGGCCGCCGGGTGAACGATCTCACAGTCCTGGTCCAGGCACTCCTCCATGGCCGCTTCCAGATCCTGGACGACCTGCATCTTGCGGCTGAAACTCTCCGCATGACTCAGCGCCCGGACCTGCACGTATCGGCCCTTGAGCACGCCGAGGCTCGCGCGATCGCACCGCCACTGGGCCGCCGCCTCGTTGCACAGGGCCATCGCCGTACTGCCGAAACGCCGGTGGCGATTCAGTGCCGCGAGCGTTTCCATAGCCTGGTGCAACCGCCGCAGATCCTGTTCTCTCTTCTGTGCGGCCTGCCGCGGCCCCGAAAGAACCAGAAGGGAGACACCCAACTCCAGCCGCTCACGGATGTCCTGCACCGCCGCCTCCCCACGGGCCTGGATCAAAAAGGCCACCGCGGTGGCAGGCAACTCCGTCAATGAAAGCGGGATCGCGACGAGGTACTGCTGGGCCGGTCCCTTGGACCCGTCGCCCGGCGCGGACCAGGGGCCCGTGGTCGACCGATTGGCCTGCAGGCTGTCCCGTGCCAGGGCGGCCGCCGGGGTCAGCCACGCCGGCGGGACGGACAGGTCCAAGACCGGATGCACGGCCAGGACGTCGACCCGACTGCCCGCCTGGTGCCGCAGGGCCGCCGCCGCCTCGGCCGGACCCAACCGGCACGCCGCCCCGAGCAAACTGGACAGGAACGCGTTGGGCGAACCTTCGGCGTGTCCCGGACCCGGCAAGGCCTTACCGTGCGCCGTCTGGCCGGCCGTCGGAATGGAATGGGGGTTCTGCTGGGATTCCATGCGATTCACTTTCGCCTGTGTCAAGCAAAACGACAGTGTCCTATATCACAACCACGTTACCCTCGTACGCGGAGGCGGGCGCACCACACCACGTGGCGGCGCCGGCTCCGGCACGCTCCTCCGTAAACTGCCAGGCGGCTACCATAACAACTTGCAGGGTAGTTGGCAACAAAAGTTCTCAGGCCGGATGTATGTCCGTTGTGGCACCGCCGGTGACAAGGTCTCCGCGGACCGTCATTTCGGCACGGCCTTCCCACTCGTGCTCCCCTGTCCCGGGGAGACCTTGGGCGTGGTCAACGGCCTGCCGTTGAGGTACTCCTGGCGGCGCAGTTGCGCGGTGACCCGGAAGCCGTATTCCTCGAGCAATGGACGCGCACGTTCCGAGGTCACGAAGGCCATGAAAGCCCGCGCCTGCTCCCGCTGATCGCTGCACCGCAGCGAGCAGATCGTCACGCGCACCGGCGCGAGCACGTAGCTCTTGCCGGTTGCGCTGGTGACCGCGTCGACATAGGGCACCGGCAGATATTCGGGTACAATCGGCACACTGTCGAGGTCCTTGGCGCGCAGAATGGCCACCGCCCCCCAGACCAGCGCGGCGTCGGCGCTTTTCATCTGCAAGAGGTTGGCCACGTAGGAGCCGCTGCGATGGATAATGATGTTCTTAGTCCGCAGCAGTGTCGGCAGGTCCATGCCAGCCTTGGCGAAAATGGTCGGCAGCAGGCGTCCCAGGGTAGACGCATTGGGGTCCGTCAGGGCCAGTTGCACGTCGGCCCGAGCCAGGTCCTGCAGGCCGCGGATATTCTTGGGGTTGCCCTTCTGCACGAGGATGACCGGGCTGATCTCTGCCAGGGTCCAACCGTCCACCGCCAGCCCGCGTGCCATGATCACATCCAGAAAAGGATCGTGCGCCACGTAGAGGTCGCCTTGGGCCTGAAGCTCGATATGGGCCAGCAGTTCTCCGGAATCGGCGGAGTTGATCTCGATGCTCTGCCCGGTCTCCTGCCGATAGAGCTCCGCCAGTTTCTCGAAGACCGGGCGCATCGTGCCGCCGACGTGACACAGCAACGGACCGGCCGTCTCCTTTTTCGCACAGCCGGCGGGCAGCAGAAGGAAGAAGGTGAAAAGAATTGTCGCGCGGGAGAAATTCCGGTCGCGTGACACTTTTCTTTGTCCTTCTTCTCTCCCACCCTGTTCCGTTTGCCTCCTGCCCTCTTCCTTCAATTCTCTCATCGCTTGCCCCTTCAATTCCAGTTCAGCAGCCGTTGTACTGCCCCGTGATCCGACCCCGTCGCCAGGTCATCCAGCGTGCCGACGTCCAAGAGGCGTCCTTCGCACATGATACCGACGCGGTCGGACACCAGCGCGGCCTCGTCCCGGCTGTGACAGACGTGCACGGTCGCCACGCGGAATTCCTTCTGCACGCGCCGCAACTCGCGGCAGGTGTCGCGCCGGGTCGGCTCATCCAGCGCACAGACCGGCTCATCCAGCACCAGCAATTCCGGCCGGCGTGCCAGGGCCCGTGCCAGGGCCACCTTCTGCCGCTCGCCCCCACTCAGGTAGGCGACGGAACGGCTCAGCAGGCTCTCGATTCCCAGGCTGGCCACGATCCCTTCGACGGCCCGGCGCGCCGCCGCCGCTTTCTGGCCGGCAACCGTCAGCGGGAAGATGATGTTCCGCAACACGTCCAGGTGCGGAAACAGGCCGCCATCCTGCGGCACGTACCCGATGTTCCGGAAGCGGGCCTCCAGGGCGGTGATGTCGCGGTCGTGCAGCCGGATGCGTCCCGCGGAAATCTGCGTGAGGCCGCACACGGCTTTGAGCAACAGGCTCTTGCCTGAGCCGGTCATGCCCATCAGCACGAAGTACTCGCCCTCACCCACGGAGAGCGAGACCTTCTGGACGGCGAACGAGCCGGCCCGCAGTGTCAAGTCGGTGATATCCAGCGCGTTCATGGGGAACTCCTGGGACGCAGCAGAAAATGAACCGCGGTCAGTCCGGCGCCCGCCATCACGAGCATGATCAGGGCGATCGCCAGCGAGACCTCGATGTTGCCCACGCTCAACTCCAGCCACATCATTGTCGGCATGACCTGTACCCGGGGTCCCGTGCCCACGAAGACCATCAGCGGGCCGAACACGCCGATCCCCCGCGCCCAGACCAGAATGCAGGCCGCCAGCACGCCCGGCCGCGCCAGCGGCAGCGAGACGCGCCAGAACGCCTGCCACTGCGAGCAGCCCAGGGTGAAAGCCACGTGCTCCAGGTCTTTCGGCGCCGCGTCAAAGGCCGCTTTCACGGTGCGGATGCCATAGGACATCGTCATCACGTACTGGCACAGCACGATACCGATCCACGACACCAGGGGAACCCCCAGGCCGGCCAGCGCCAGCTTGACGCCGCGCCCCAGCCCGAAGCCGAAGAAGGCCAGCAGCGACACCCCCACCACCACCGGCGGCAGGAAGATCGGCACGTCGACGAGCGTGTTCACCAGCGCCCGCCCCGGGAAACGAAACCGGCTCAACGCGTAACCCGCCGGAATGGCGGTGACCACCACGAGCGCCAACGTGGCCAGCGACGTGACCATGCTCAGTTTCATCGCGCGCACGACCGTTCGCGCGGTGAAAAGCTGCCAGAGGTCCACCCACGGCAGCTTCTTGCTCGCCAGATAGAAGACGTCGGCGGTCACCAGGCCAACCACAACCAGCAGGCAAAACACCAGCATCCCGCCGCTCAACACGGACAGGCCGTTGATCCGCCGGCCCACGATGCGCAACTGCTCTTCGGCCCGGGGCTTGTTCATCGGTAGGGCCGCTCCGTCCGGTAGCCGTTCTCCTGCAGGATACGCTGGGCGGGAGGACGGACCAGGAATTGCAGGAAGCGTTGCGCCTCCTGCGGATGCGGCGCGCTCTTGAGCCGGGCACACACCACCGTCGAGATCTTGTTCTGCGTCTCGGGAATCTCGATGATATCGACCGCGTCCCGCACGGGCCAGGCGACAGCATCCCACACGATCGCCGCGTCCACATCGTTCATCTGCACCCAGACACTGAGCTCATTCACCGTGAACGACTCCTTGGCATTGAACGTGGCGCTATCGAGCCCCGCGTTGGCAAAAATGTCCACGCAGAGCCGCCCGACCTGGCAAGCCTGGGGGTTGCCCAGCCCCACCTTCAGATCGGTGCGGGCGAAGTCCCGGAGGGATGACACCTGCTTGGGATTGCCCTTGGCGACGATGATGGTCGGCACGAAATAGGAGACCTGCGCGCGTTCGGCGACGTTGTCCGTCACCTCCTGCAAGCGGTCGACGTACCAGACATCGCCCGGCATGAACAGATCGGCCTGCGGATCACCTTTGGCGCGGGAAATCAGCACACCGCTGCCCGCACAGTCCGCGTCTACCACGATCCCCGTTTCGCCGGTGAAGGCCGCGGTCAGGGCCGCCACGGCGTCCTGCATCCCCGCCGCGGCGTACAGCCGCAGACGGACATTCTCCGGCTGTTTCCCGCAGCCGCAGAGCCCGGCCGCCAACAGGACCAGCACGGCCCCCGCCAGATTCCTCAATCCGCTCTTTCGACGAAACACAGAAACGGCTCGACCCCCTCGACGGTTCCCAACCATGAACTCCCTTTTGACACGATCGCAAGGACTCCGTACCTGTCAGTTCAGGCCCTATCGTAGTTGGCCGCCGGCGGACAAGTCAAGAGCCTTGCCGGCGCGAGGTGCGCCCTGAGTTGCACAGCCGGCGGGCGGCCTCGCGGTTGGTGGAACCGCGGTGTGCACAGCACACCCTACGAACGAAGTGCTCGTCACTGGCAACCGGGACGGCTATAATCGTGCGAGGCAACGACTTGGAGGATTCTGTATGCCAAGACACGAGAGTACGCTCATCCGTCCTCAGCCGGCCATGTTTCTGGTCTCCGTCATCTGCGGGCTTCTCATCCCAGGCGACGTCCGCGCCCAATCCGTCAGTGAAACGACGCCAGACGGGTCGTCCTTCGACCGCATCATGGTGAAGGCAGGCGATCTGCTTGTGACTCTGGAGAGAGCGCCGCAGGGCCTGCGACTGTTGCGTCTGACCGACACCGCCCTCGGCCAGGAGTTGTTGGCCCAGGAGCCCCTGCCGCTGTTCTCCGCGACCGTGCGAGAAACCCAGACCGGCGATCTGTTGACCATCGCCGCCGATTCCGGCTGGCGCCGGGTGGGCGCAGCCGGTCCGGATGCCACCGGAGGATACCGTCTGACGTGGGCCGACCCCGCGGACGAGCGTCTCCGGGGTATTCGCTTTACAGCGACCCTGGCCCCCCAAGCCTCTGCGAATGCTGTCGGATGGGACCTCCAGGTTACCAATGAGAATCCCGAGCGAGGCCTCTGGCATGTCGTGTTTCCGCAGGTCTCGATCCGGGACCTGGGGGAGGCCGGCAGGGTCTTTGTGCCGATCACCGCGGGGGTGGAATTGGCCGACCTGTGGAGCAAGGCCAACAAGAAAGGCGGCACTTATCCCAGCGGCTGGACATGCATGCAGTACCTGGCAGCCTACAATGAGACGACGCGGACCGGGCTCTACACCGGCGTGCACGATCCGCACGGCTCGACCAAGCTGATCCAGGCCGAGGGCCAGCCGGCCCGGCACGCGGTTGCCCTGCGCTTCGACCATCCGGTTCCGAACATGGGCAAGGCCGGCGCCGCCTTCGAGCTGCCCGGAGAGGCGCGCTGGCAACTCCTGCGCGGCGGCTGGTTCGAAGCGGCCCGGATCTACCGCGCCTGGGTCAGCCAAAAGGCGCAATGGTGGCCGGTCCTGGGACCCGAAGGCCGGGAAGATACACCGAAGTGGACGCGGGAACTGCCCGTCTGGGCCATGACGGGAGGCTCCCCTTCCGAGTGCGTTCCCCGCGTGGAGGCCTTTGCCAAGACACTGGGGGTGCCGGCCGGCTTTCACTGGTACAACTGGCACCAGATTCCGTTCGACAACGATTACCCGCATTACTTCCCGCCCAAAGACGGCTTTGCCGAAGGCGTGACCCGACTCAAGAAGGCCGGTGTCTATCCGATGCCCTACATCAACGGCCGGCTTTGGGATACGCGCGACCGGGGCGCCGAAGACTGGCAATTCACCCAGCGGGCCCTGGCGGCTGCCACGAGGGACGAACAGGGCAAACCCTACACCGAGACGTACGGCAGCAAAGAAACGGATGGCAGCAGCGTCCGGCTGGCGGCCATGTGCCCGGCGACCACGCTCTGGCAGAGCCAGGTCCGCGAGATCGTGCTCCGCCTCTTCCGTGAGTGCGGCGTCAGCGGCGTCTACATTGACCAGGTCGCCGCCGCCCAGCCGCGCCTGTGCTTCGATGCCGCGCACGGCCATGATCTCGGCGGTGGCCACTGGTGGACCGAAGGATATTGGGCGATGCTCAAGACCATTCGCACCGCCCTGCCCACCGAGACCATGCTCACCACGGAATGTAACGCCGAGCCGTACGTGAAGTGGTTTGACGGGTATCTGACGTGGCACTGGCAGGAGCAGAACATGGTGCCAGCCTTTCCGGCCGTCTACGGCGGCGCGATCCAGATGTTCGGCCGCGCCTATCGCGGCGGACCCAGCCAGGACCTCGCCCATCGCATGAAAGCCGGCCAGCAACTGGTCTTCGGCGAGCAGATCGGCTGGTTCGGCCCGGAGCTCATCGACCGACCCGACAGCGGTCCATTCCTCCGGGACTGCATCCACCTGCGCTGGCGGCTGAAGGAGTACTTTTACCAAGGCACGATGGCCCGCCCGCCGCGCTTGCGCGGGCCGATCCCAACCGTCACCGCCGATTGGCAATGGAGCGGCGAATGGCCCATCACGACCGACGCCATCATGACCGGCGCCTGGCAGGTACCGAAGGAGGGCAAAACGGTGCTGCTTTTCGCCAACGTCTCCGACAGCCCCTTCGCCGCCCATCTCGACTGGGATGGCCAGGACTACGACCTCCCCGCAGAAGCCGCCGTAACCATGCTCACCCCTGACGGAACGAAGACGCCGCTGGACGCTCAGGCGACAGACCGACGCCGGATCGAGTTGCCCGCCCGCAGCGTCCTCGCCTGGGAAATAACACCGGTCCGGGGGAATTGATGCACGTGCCGCCCCAGCTCCAAAAGGCCCTCGACATCTTCGAGCAGGTGGACAAGGGCGTCATCTCTCCCAAGCAGGCCGAGCACTTGCTCGAACAACGGGGCAACCTGTCCGGCGGCAGCAATCTGACCCAGCAGAAGGTCGTCGAGAACATGACCTACTACTTCGAGGCAATGGAGAAAGGGCCGGGCAATGCGTTTCTCAGCATCAAGACAGCGGAACTGGCCCGGACGCTCGACGGCGTCAACGATCTGTCCCGGAAGACGGACCTGATCAACGACGCGTATCGTGACGGCCGTATCTCCGCCGACACGCTCCGCCGGATGCGCGCAGGCAGCTTCCGCCTGCCGCCCAATCCGACCCCGCCGCAGCGGCAGCAACTCAGGGATGGGGCCCTCGGCGCCTGGAAGCGCCGGGCTATCAGTCTGACTGAGAAGAACCTCATCGAGCAGCAAACCGGTCCTCTCGACCAGTGAAGTCTCATTTTCTACCGTGAAGTCGATTCTCGGCCCCGAATGGCGACGAGCAGGTCGTCGGCGGAGATCGTCTTGAGCAGGTAGCTCTCCAACGGGGCTCCGTGCACAGAAACATGGCACGGGCATCAGGGAGGACTCACGGCCCGAGGGACTGCCGCCACCGAGAGGATCGGGATCTGTCTCGGATGGAGTCGGATGGCTGGCAACCTCTGGGACCGACCTCCTTGACCTCTTGGAGTCGGACTGTCCATAGTTGCACTGCGGCTGGCGCGTCCAGATTCCTCGCGGAGTTGAGATTCCAGGCCTCCGTGCGCCCGGGGGCCTCCAGATCAGAAAGCGGGAGTGGAACCAGAGACTACCCAAGAACGATGCCTATGGTACTGACGACTCATACAGAACCTTCAGGGGAATACCCTGATTCGGTAGAACCGATTCCCTTGGTTCAATTGGCACTCCTTTTGCGCAGCCGTCCGGCGGAGCACATGGGGTTAGGAGGGACGCCATCTTGATCGGCGGTCGGCGGGTAGTTGAATGAAGGTTACGGGGTCCTTGCCGAAGTAGTGCATCCGACCCCGAATCTTCTTGCAATACTGGTTCGTAGGATGTAGGGTAAGAGGGAACTTGTCCAGGCGTTTGGCTGTGCTCGTTGGTGAATCGCTGGTACTTGGGAGTGTAGCTCAGGAGGTAGAGCAACGCACTTTTAATGCGTAGGTCCTGGGTTCGAATCCCAGCACTCTCATTGAAGCATAGGATGTGATTTTATAAGCACTTATCCCCGTGTTGCTGCATTGTTCTTGCGGCGATTATGACGCCAGACTGGCCTTGGGCGTCGTTTTCCTTCCCGGCATTGGCGATCCCGCCCTCGACGGCAGCCGCCCGCGTGCACTGACTCGCGTTAACCTGGGAGCAGAGCTTCATCGTGGCTGCGATGGACGAACGGCCCATCGGTTCCTTGGTCACGTGCGGCGGTAGCACGTCGGCCCAGTTCTTCCCGGCGTGCTTCCGCGGCGCCTGGAGCGAGAGGCTGCCGCTCGGCTTGATGCCGGCCCTCATCAAGTGCCGGCGAAGCTCCCGGTTGACATTTTTGATCGTGTCGCGAGTCACGCCCTTGTTCCGCTCACTTCTGAAAGCGCAGGGCAGGAAAGAGTCCGAGAAATATGTCACTGCACGAATTGACACACGGGCTTAGGTTGGATTAGAATGAGTTCACTTCTATGATCTAACGGTACTTGGCGGGTGTACGTCACCTACCAGCGGGTGACAGGTCCTCAACAGACGCGACAGACACGCAAGCGTCTGCGAGGGGAGGAACATGGGTATCTGGCACTGGTTGGGGCTGCAGAGGGATGGGGGACGCTCTGAGTGTCTACCTCCGCTTCAGTTCGAACCGCTTGAGCCCCGGCTACTGCTCAACGGGGACCTTTCAGGACCGACACCCTTGCTCCCTTTGGTTGCTCACTCGGACCAACCAGCCGTGCACATCGATCTGAACCGGCATGACGAAGACACCCAGAACGGCGGCTCATCCGCGTCTCGGGCCTGCTTCGTCTACTTGAAAGGGGACGATCGGGCGTTGCCGACCGTCCCGCAGGCTGTTGACTCACAGGGCGAGGGCCTTCGTGCACTGCCTCAGGCAGTGTCCTCGCCGCCGGCTGAGATGGATGCAGCATGTGCCGCAACAGATGGAGAGGCGGAGCGGCTTGGTGGCTGGACTCACGTCGGGGCGCGATCCACGCGGCCAGGCATGCCAACCCCGGAACTGCCGGATTTGGTGCTGGTCAGCCAGGATGTCTCAGACTGGCGCGGGCAGGTCGTCTACCTCGACTTCGACGGGGAAGAGAGCGTTCTCTACGAGGGGCCGGTGACTGTGGGCCCCTTCGATGTCCCTGCATTCGAGGGATCCCGCGATCTTGCCGGCCGCACGCAAGACGGCGTCATGGCCGGGGCGACGGAGGACGGTGCCGAGAGCTTAGCGGACGTGATCGCCCATGAGGTCGCCCACTTGCTGGGCTATGCCCATGCCGGCGCGGGCCGCCGGGGCGCGCTGGCGGGGGTCGCCGAGAATGTCAGCGGCACGATCGCGACGAATACCACCTGGGCCAATACCGGAGAACCCTATAGGGTTACAGGGGATTTGACGATCAATGCCGGCGTCACTCTCACGATCAGGCCGGGGGTC
>JALORE010000435.1 GCA_025459125.1 Planctomycetota bacterium
AAATGCTCGTTAAGGTTCAGAGCGGTGTTGTGCAAACAGCTGGGCCCACCCGAGAAGCTGGTGGTGGAGAACGTCCCGTCGCTCAAGCCGGGGAAGGGCCAGGTCGTCGTCAGCGTGAAGGCGGCGGGGGTGAACTTTCCGGACGTGCTGATCATCCAGGGCAAGTACCAGTTCAAGCCCGAGCCGCCGTTCTCGCCGGGCGGCGAGGCGGCGGGCGTGATCAAGGAACTCGGCGAGGGCGTAGCCGGCGTGAAGGTGGGCGACCGCGTGATTGCGGCCAGCACCTGGGGTGCGTTCGCCGAGGAAATGGTGGCCGACGCCGACCGGCTGGTGCCGATGCCGGATGCGATGGAGTACGTGCCCGCGTCGGCGTTCATCCTGACCTACGGCACCTCTTATCATGCGCTGAAGGATCGCGCCCAGCTTACGAGCGACGGACTCAAGCTCTACGTAACGGCTGTGGAGGATCATTTCGGGATGGAAGTCGATTATGCCCAGCTTGAGAAGTACTACGGAGCCCCAGAGAAGCCCCAGCCGGGCAAACTCTATCCTGTAGCGCAATGCTTGGGTGCTCGAAAGGTAGAGAGGATCGGCAATCCCGATCCGAAGCACATTTCCACGTCGTTTGTGGAAAGGCAGAACCTCACGATGAGAATGGGAATGCGGAGGTTCACGCGGTCAACGAACGCCTTCAGTAAGAAGATCGAGAACCACATTCACGCTATCAGCCTGTACTTCATGTACTACAACTTCTGCCGGATCCATCAGACGCGTCGCGTAACACCGGCAATGGCTGCTGGCGTGACAAGTCGCGTGTGGAGCATGGAGGATATCATTGCTTTGCTGGAGCAATCCGAGAAATAGGGCAAACTTTACCACTACCCAATCCGAGAAATAGGGCAAACTTTACCACTACCGAATGGGCGATATAGGGTTCGAACCTATGACCTCACGGGTGTGATCCGTGCGCTCTGACCAGCTGAGCTAATCGCCCGAGACAGCCCCTATTGAACCCGCCAGCCGATCCCCTGTCAAGGACTAATCTCGGACAAGAAGAAAGCCGGTGGTGCAGATGTCGACCGTGCGTCCGGAGAGCAAGCTCCGGGCGGGGGCGGGCTCGCGACGCTCCGCGCCGCGACCTCCGGCGTGGCGAGACATTCGCCTGAGCCCGGAAATGGCGTTCTCGGGGGTGATAGAGCGGATGGTCGGCGGTGAAGCGGGCTGGCCGAGGGCTGGTGTGTCAATCGCAAACGGGGGTATTGCCGGTGGCGTCAGGAGGGTCTGAAAGTGCCTCAGAAGAAGGGAAAAGGCAAGCGGCTGGGCGACTCGGAGAACGGGTGTCGATGCCGTCGGGCGGAGCACATCAACCACGTGTGGAGCTACGATGTCGGGACGGATCAGACCGAGGACGGCCGGAGACTGAAGCTTCTGGTAGTCTTGGATGAATACACACGGGAGAGTCTGACGATCGAAGTGGCTCGGAGTATCAAGGCCCCGGACGTGATCGCCACCTTGGAATACCTCTTTGCCGTACGGGGGGCTCCGGAATATCTTCGCAGCGACAACGGACCGGAATTTAGGGCCGAAGCCATCCAGCCGTGGCTGAAGAAGTCCGGGGTCCAGACGCTGTGCCTCGCCCCGGGCAGTCCCTGGGAGAACGCGTACATCGAATCGTTCAACAGCCGCTTGCGGGATGAGTTGCTCAACGTCGAAGTGTTTGGAAACCTGCGGGAGGCTCGTGTCCTGGTGGGAGACTACCGGCGGCGGTACAATCACCACCGACCGCACAGTTCGCTGCACTACGCGACCCCGGCGGCGTTTTCGCCGCCGCCTGTTTGGCTTCAGCTCCGGCTTCGGCAGGGCCTGCGCCTACGCCAAACAGGGAAGAAGTCGCCGTTGACTCTCTAATTCGAACTGGCACATAATCCGGGGTCAGGCCACCGCGAGGGATGGCTCATGCCATGTCGATCTCAAGAACTCCGAGCGAACCGAAGCAGTATGGCCTCGCGGTGGCGGACCGTCAATGGCACTATCTACGTATTTCTCGAGGAGGTTAAGCGGTTGTCAGGCGCCCGCGGCGGCCTTGCTCGTCACGTAGATGACCTGCTCGGCGAACAGATTCGGGCCGAAGCGGACCGGACTGGCACTGGTTTTGACCAGGGGGACGCGCCGCTCGATGGCCACGCCGAGCTTGTGGCAGAGCTCCTCGAAATCCCGCAGGGACAGGCAGTGGATGTTGGGCGAGTTGTACCAGCGGAAAGGAAGCTGGCGCGTCACGGGGGCTTTGCCGGTCAGGAGCAGTTGCAGCCGGCAGCGCCAGTGGGCGAAGTTCGGGAAGCTGACGATCACTTTGCGGCCGACCCGCAGCAGTTCCCGGAAGACCCGCTCCGGGTCCTTGATCGTCTGCACGGTTTGCGAGAGGATGACGTAATCGAAGCTTTTGTCGCCGTAGCTGGCCAAGCCGCGCTCGACGTCGCGCTGGATGATCGCGATGCCGCGCCCCACGCAGCCCAGGACGAGGTCCTGGTCCAGCTCGATGCCTTTGCCCTGAATCCGGCGGTCGGCGGTCAGCTTGGCCAGCAGCTCGCCGTCGCCGCAGCCGACGTCGAGGACCGTGCTGCCCGGCTCGATCAGCGATCCGATCAGCTCGTAGTCGACACGGGCCCGGTGGGCCTGCTCGAAGCGGGAGAACGGCCGCCGTCGCAGGGGCGAGACTTCCGGAAGAACAGGGTCTGTCCCTGCTTGTTCAGGGAAACTCTGGCCAGACCCTATTCTCATCTGTCGTCGGTGGGTGGCGGCCAGGAAACCGGACAGAAAGCCGCCCAGAGTGTCGTTCTCCAGCAGGAAGGCATCGTGGCCGTAATTGGAATCGACGTTGCAGTAGCTCACGTCCTTGCCGTTGGCGACGAGAGCGTCGACCGTGGCCTCCGACTGCTGGGGTGTGAACAGCCAGTCGCTGCTGAAACTGACGACCAGGAACCGGGCCCCCGTGGGAGCGAAGGCCTCTTCCAGTGAGCCGTAGTCCCGCGGCAGATCGAAATAATCGGCGGCCTTGGTAATGTACAGGTAACTGTTCGCGTCGAAGCGATCGACGAAAGACTGGCCCTGGTGGTCCAGGTAGGTCTCGACCGTGAACTCCGAGTTGAATTCGTAGCTGTACTTCTCGGCGCTGCGGAGCTGGCGGCCGAATTTCTGGCGCATGCCCTGTTCGGAGAGGTAGGTGATATGCCCGATCATGCGGGCGATGGCCAGGCCATCCGCGGGGACCTGGCCGTCGTGGTATTGGCCGTTGGCGAAATGGGCGTCGGCCAGAATGGCGTTACGGCCGACCGCGTCGAAGGCGATGGATTGGGCGCCCAGGTGCGTCGTGGTGGCGATGGGGATGGCGGCGGCCATCATCTCGGGATAGGCAACCGCCCACTGCAGGACCTGCATCCCGCCGATGGAGCCGCCGATGACGGCGAGCAGGCGCGTGATCCCGAGCTTGTCCAGCAGGAGCTTCTGGACGCGGACCATGTCGGCGATGGTGATGATGGGGAAATCCAGGCCGTAAGGCCGGCCGGTCTCGGGATTCACCGACGACGGCCCGGTCGTCCCGGAACAGCCGCCCAGGAAGTTCGAGCAGACGACGAAGTACTTGTTCGTGTCGATGCCCTTGCCCGGCCCGACCATGCCTTCCCACCACCCGGGCTTCTTGTCGTCCGGACCATTGTACCCGGCCACGTGGGCATTGCCGCTGAGGGCATGACAGATCAGGATGGCGTTATCCCCCGCCTCATTGGGCCGGCCGCAGGTCTCGTAGGCCACGTCGATCGGCCCCAGCGTCTTGCCGCACTCCAGCGTCAGCGGCTGATCCCGCTCTACCACCCGGAGGGTCCGGGTTTCCACAAATCCTACTGTAGTACTATTGTTTGTGATCATGTCAGCGAAAGTATAGCTCGAACTGGATTCCTGTAAAGCCCTCTTTGAGTTACAGCAAGGGTTCTGAGGCCCGGCGCAACGGATGTTCCAGAGACGCAGCATGTGAGCGACTCCGGCGGATCATTGGGCAAACCCGCGAGATCTATGGTGTTATGCCGAACCCACTGGGCGACAACGAGAGGAAGGTGGAAATATTTTCGTGCGATTAAGTTGTTTCTACCAAAGGTGTTACGCCCCCCCCCCCGTA
>JALORE010000436.1 GCA_025459125.1 Planctomycetota bacterium
TCGTGGTTGCCAATCATGGCACTGGCACCGCCCAGAACGTGCAGATCGTGGGTTCACTGCCCGCCGACCTGCAGACCGCGGAGGGCCGAACCGAGTGGGCGTTCAACGTCGGCTCCCTGGCCCCCGGGCAATCGCAGCAGGTAGGCGATTCTCTCAAGACCGTCAGGACAGGCCAGTACGTTACTCGGGCTATCGCCCAAGCCGAGGGCGGTGTGAAGGCCGAGGCTACCGCCACGACGATCGTGCGCCAGCCGGTGCTGGCCCTGACCAACACCGGGCCCGCCCGGCAATACCTCGGCCGGCCGATCACCTATGAGATCACCCTGACGAACAAGGGCGATGCCCCCGCAGCTGAGGCCGTCCTGGAAGACACGCTCCCGCCGGGAGTGCAGGGACTGCAGACAACGCCGGCGGGCACGCTCTCCGGCACGAAAGTGGTCTGGCAGTTGGGTACACTGGGCGTTGATGCCTCCCGGAAGGTCAGCATCACGTATACACCGGCGGAAGCAGAGGCGGTCACCCAGATCGCCAGTGCCTCCGCTGTGGGTGCACAACCGGTAACCGCCACGGCCAGAACCGCGCTCTACGGAATCCCCGCCATCCTCCTGGAAGTAGTCGATACGGACGACCCGGTTCAGCTTGGCGGGCAGACCCGGTATTTGATCACCGCCACCAACCAAGGCTCCAGCCCCAATACCAATGTGCAAATCGCGGTGTTCGTGGAAGATGCCGAGGAGATTGTGGCGACCCACGGTCCAACGCCAGTCACCGTGACGGGACTGACCGCTCGCGCCGCGCCGCTGGCCGTGCTGGCACCCCAGGCCAAGGCGACGTGGGAGATTACCGTGAAGGCCCTCAAGGCCGGTGATGTGCGATTCCGCGCTACGATGACCACCGACCAGTTGGATCGGGACGTCGAAGAGACGGAGGCCACCCGGCTCTACGAATAGGCAGGTTGTGGGACCGTTCGCTGAGAAGGTGGCTGGATTCCCGCTTGGGCGGGAGTGACATGAGCCGTGACCAAAGGGCCACGGCGTTGCGGGCTCTCAAGAACAAAGGGCTGCCTTGCTGAACCGGGGCAGCCCTTCGCATATGAAGACATCCTCTGCCCGCCCCCCCCGCGCGGTGAGCGGTGTGTAGCGGCTAGGGAGCGACTAGCACAATGTTATCGATGAGGACCGTGCCCAACCCGCCGGTCGCGGGTGCGGCCCGGGTACCGACGCCGAGGAACAGGTCCGTCACCTTGGTCAGGTCCACGCCGGCCAACTGGGTGAACGGCACCGATTTCTCCAGCCAGTAGAACTTGCGCAGATCGGTCGCCGGAGCGATGGTGGCCACTGCTTCCCGGCCGGTCGCGTCCTTCAGACCCACGTACAGGACATCGCCGGCCTGGACGGTGTTGCCGACGGCGCCCTGGATCCCGAGAGTCACGCCGGTACTGCCACTGCGCGTGAAGTCCTGGGTGGGGCTGAAGGAACGCGCGATTTCCGACACGAGCATCCGCGCCGGCTTGCCTTCGAAGTCGACGAACTGACCGGTGTTGTTATATCCGAAGGGCAGGGCCTGGCCGCTTCTCACCACGATGTCGCGCGACATGAACGGCTCCAGGGTGTAGCCGGCGGTGGAGCCGGTGCCGTTGCTGCCGTAGCCATCCGACCAGATATCCCAGACATCCTGGCCTCCCTCGTCGAAGTAGGCGTTGTAGGCATCGAAGTCGTCGAGCGTCAGCGAATTCACCGGGCGCTCGGGCACCGTCGCCGCGCCGGCAATCGCGGCCACTTCGTCCTTGCTCAGGGCCCGGCTGTAGAACCGCAGGTCATCCAGGATCCCCACGAAACGTCGGGCCGCAGCCAGCGTGTCGGAGCCCAGCGTCAGGTTGCCGCCGAACGTCACGGGATCGTGGAGCCGTACGAGCTCCCGGGTAATGGTCACGCCATCGAGGTAGAACGTGACCTTCTCGGGCACCGCGACCAGGGCCACAAACGACCACTCGTCGACCGGCACAGAGGTTGGGCGCGTATTGCCAGCTCTCTACCGCGTCCAGCCAGTGATAGCCAAGCTGGTTGTCGGGCATCAGGTGGATACCGGTGGTCAAAGTGCCGGCGCGCATGAAGATGATGCCGGTGCGGCCGTGGACCAGCGCGGGCTTGATCCACGCGGTCAGCGTGACCGTGTTTGTCGTGATGTTGGCCGGCGGTGCCGAGCAGCACCGGCGGCTGCGTGACCACAGCCGCCAGGGCCCCTTCCGCGGCATTGGCGACCGCGTCACGGTCCGTGCTCACGTACACCCGGTGGGCGCGGGCGCCGTCGCCGCCGTCCCACGTCAGGGTGACGTAGGTCTCGCTGACGAGCACGCCGGAAGCCGGCTGCGGATTCACGGCCGCCGTGTGCACCAGATACTCGTTGCGCAGATATTGCGTCAGGGTCGCCACCTCCTCCGGGGTGAGCACGCGGTTGTAGATGAGCAGCACGGTCAGGTCCGCGGTGACGAAGTCGCCGCTGTAGAAGGTTCCGCCCGGGCTGTGGCCGCCGCCCACCGCCACGACGTTGCCGCTCTCGCGGAAGGTCACGGTATTGTTCGGGTTATTCTGCCGGAGGATCTGCTTTATGCCGTCGACGTAATAGACCAGTGCCGATTGCCGGGTTCCCTGGGCCGACGACAGTGCCTCGGCGCCGTTGAACCGGACGACGGGCTTGCCGTAGAGCGCCCCAGACACGTACTGCGGCCTGCCCGACCCAACGTCGCGCACCGTCCCGTCGACCGGATCATCCTGTGCCGAGTCGATCCACAAGGCCACCGGATCGCCGTCCTGCAGACCGGAGAGCGAATCCGCCCGCAAATGGACGATCAAACCGTTGGTGACCGGCAGTTGCACGGATGGCGGAATAGACGACGTAGCAGTGATTCTCGGTAGCGACCTTGGCGAAGAAGTCACGGACCTGGTTCTTACGAACGCGACAGTAATCCAACCCTTTTTCCCGTCCCAAACCCGCCGGCCGATCGCAGGCTTCCGGCACGACGATCAAATCCGGCCGGTCCGGCAGGACCTGCGCGAACTCCCGGCGCCAGTGAGCGATCTCCTGCTCGACCAGCTTCTGAGAATCGGCTTTCACGTCAACCGCCAGCGGCCGCGGTCCCAATACTGCGATACGCACGCGGCCCTTCTTCTTCACGCGGGACTCGTCGGCCGCCGCGGGGGGTTGATCTTCCGGTACGACAGCCGTCGCAGCCGGCTCTCCGGCCGAAGCCGGATGCGCCACCCACACCGCCGGGCCGGAACGGCCGGCTGTGAGCAGCAGTATCCCCATCAGGAGCATGGATGCTGGCAGAACCTGCAGGTGAGACCTCTTCATGGCGATCCTCCCGATGTTGAAAGTGTCATTCCCCTACTTCCTTTGTGACTCGTGGCGAAGCAACCGTGCCGGGATCATAACGATTCCTACCCACCGGTTCAAGCCGCAGCGTCTCCTGGGCAGCGCGCTGGTAGTGTGCGCGCAAAAGCACACTGCCAACCGGGGGCTTTCGGCCCCGGAAGGCCGTCTCCGACAAAACGTAGTGATGCCACGCGGCCGCCAGTACGGTGGCGGGTCTTGCCGGGCCTGCGGGAACCCCCGCGACGCCGGGAACGCGCTTGGTACCGGTGCTCGCTGGCAGCCATGGATGTCGGGCGACAGCGTAAGTATTGAACGGAAAGCAGCTTACACCGATTAGGACTGAGTTCTTCGTACGCCTGAGCCAGATTCCGGGTGGTAGCGGCAAGCGGAGTCGGGGCCCTGATCGCATGATTTCGTGTTTGGGGTCCCCTTCAGCCCATGCAGGGAATGCCCGGATAGGAACCGCATGGGCTAAAGTCCATCCTACCTGCTACGTGCTCAGACCGCCATATATCTGAAGTTGGCGGCCTGGCGCTCTGACGGGGCTGGAGGATAGGAACCGCATGGGCTAAAGCCCATCCTACCTGCTACGTGCTCAGACCGCCATATATCTAAAGTTGGCGGCCTGGCGCTCTGACGGGGCTGGAGGATAGGAACCGCATCGGCTGAAGCCCATCCTACCTGCTACATGCTCAGACCGCCATGCCTTTTGGTTGGCGGTCTTGGCGGTCTTCGGGAAATTGAGCCCAAAACGGGGGTGTGAGCGCCCAGACCTGGCGCTCCTGGCG
>JALORE010000178.1 GCA_025459125.1 Planctomycetota bacterium
TACTGGTAGAAGACCGGCAGCGAATCCATGCGGAACCACGTGCAGACGGAGATGTTCTTGTCGGGATCGCCGGTCTTGAGCGGGAACTTCGCGGACAGACTCGCGTCCGTGATGGAGAAGTAGTCCAGATCGCGGGCCGACAGGGCGGCGGAGCTGGCGCCCTCTTTCTTCTGGGCGGTGCTCGCGGTGACGCCGTGGTTCTGCAGGGTATTGGCTCCGACGCTGTCCGCCGTCAGGGCGCTGGACTCGAAGCGCCAGAGAGCGACGCAATTCGGGTCGGATGCGAAGTTGTTGCCGGCCGGCGGCGGCGGCGTGGTGGTGCCGTACGTGGCCTTGAGGGTCACGCCGGAGTAGGGGTGGTAGCCTTTCAACATGATATACCACGTGGCGGCGGCGGGATGGCTCACGTCCACCCGCTCGTTGTTGCCGATCAAATAGGGCCGGTAATCCCAGCTCGTGAAGGTCGGCTTGGCGCCGCGTTTGACGTAGAGGTCCGCGTCACCCGTGCCACCGGAGATTTCCACGCTGAGGAACTCCTGGCTGGACGGAACGTCGATCTTGTAGAACTTCTCGCTGCTGGCGCTGCCCGAGATACCGGTGACCGCCACGCCGTTCGTCAACGCCGTGACCTGCTCGGCCAGCGGGGTGTACGTGGCCTTGAGGGTCACACCGTCATAGGCGCTGTAGCCGCGCAGCAGGATGTAGTACGTGGCCGCCGGCGGGTTCTCGATCGTGACCGATTCGTCGTTGCCGAGGAGGTACGGCCGGTAGTCGTAACTCGAGGTCGAGGGCTTGGCGCCCTGCTTGACGTACAGATCGACATCGCCGGTCCCGCCGGAGGTCACCACTTCGAGCTTGGCCTGGCCGGAGGGAACCGTGATCTTGTAGAACCTCTCGCCGTCGGCATCGCCCTTGATGCCGGTGACCGCCACGCCGTTCTGGAGTGTGATCACGTCCTCGGGGGGCGTGCCGCCGCCGTAGGTGGCCATCAGGGTGATGCCCGAAAACGCGCTGTAGCCCCGGATCATGATGTACCAGGTCCCGGCGGCCGGCTTGTCGACGGCGACCGATTCCTCATTGCCGGTCTGATACGGCCGGTAATCGTAATCCGAGGTCGAGGGCTTGGCGCCGCGCCGGACGTACATATCGGCGTCGCCGGTGCCGCCCGACATCCGGATCTCGAGCTTCTGCTGATTGGCCGGCACGTCGATCTTGTAGAACTTCTCCGTGTTGGCGCCGCCCGCGATGCCGGAGAGAGGAACGCCGTTCTGGAGCGTGGTCACGCTCTCACTGGCGTAGTAATTGCCCACGAGCGTCACGCCGCTGTAGGCTTTGACGCCCTTGAGCAGCACGTACCATGCTCCCTCGAGTTCGCTGCTGCTGATATTGATGCTCTCGTTGTTGCCGCCGTCGGCCGGGCGGTAATCGAAGCTCGTGGTGGTCGGCCGGGCGCCTTTCTTGATGTACATGTCCACGTTGCCGGTGCCCCCGGAGGTCTCGAAGGTCAGGTTGGTCTGTCCGCCGGGCACGTCGATCCGGTAGAACTTCTCATTACCCACCTCGCCCGCGAGATTGTGGACCGGCACGTTGTCCTGCAGGATGACAACGCTCTCTTTGCCCCAGGACGCCAGGAGGGTGACGCCGGAGAAGCTGGAGTAGCCCCGGATCAGGACAAACCAGGTTCCGGCGGCCGGCTGAGGGATGGTTACGGTTTCGTTGTTGCCTTGCTGGTAGGGCCGGTAATCGTATTCCGTCTGGGTCGGCGGGGTCCGGAGCCGGACGTACAGGTCCGCATCGCCGGTGCCGCCGGACATTTCGATTTTGAGGCTGGGATGCCCCGCGGGCAGATCGATGCGGTAGAGCAGTTCGGCGCCCGCGGCGCCCGAGAGGCCGGTGACGGCCACGTTGTCTTCCAGGGGTTTGCCGGTGCCGCCCCCGCCGCCGCTGCCGGCATGGCTGGCCAGCAGGGTGATGCCCGAAAAGGCACTGTAACCCCGAATCATGATGTACCAGGTTCCGGCGGTGGGATTGTCGACGGCGACCGCCTCTTCGTTGCCGACGAGGTACGGCCGGTAGTCATAGTTGCTGGTGGTTGGCAGTGAGTCTCTCTTGACGTAGAGGTCGGCGTCGCCGGTGCCGCCCGACATGATGATCTCGAGCTTCGTCCGGCCGGCAGGCACTTCGATGCTGTAATAGAGCTCGGTGTTGGCGGCGGCGCCGATGGCGGTGGCTGCTACGCCGTTGGTGAGCGCTTTGACCGAGACCGTGGCGGAATAGGTGGCCTTGAGCGTCACATTGCTGTAGCTGGCATAGCCGCGGAGCATGATGTACCACGTCCCGGCCGCCGGATTATTGACGTCCACGGTCTCCTCATTCCCAACCTTGTAGGGCCGGTAGTCGTAACTCGTGGTCGTCGGCTGGGTGCCGCGGCGCACGTAGAGGTCGACATCGCCGGTGCCGCCGGAGGTCTTGATCTCCAGGCTGTCCTGGCCGGCCGGCACGTCGATCTTGTAGAACTTCTCGCTGGCGGCCGCGCCGGCGATTCCGGTGGCGGCCACTCCATTGGTCAAGGTGGTGGGCTCCGCGGCGTACGTCACGGTGCCGAGAACGCACACGGCCGCGACGAGGACCGCCCATCTCCACGCAGGGATATTACTCATACGGTTCATGTTGGACTCCTGTACCTAAAGTTCTGCACACAGATTCATGGTTCCCATCGGAAGGAACATCGGACTGATGGGACTCCTGCATAAACACCATACGCACGCCGGACTAAAAAGTGTCGTCCATGGTCTTCCTCCTTCCCGAGAGAGTGACGGCCCCCCAAAAGGCTCCGTGCGTGCACTCACGGAGCGTGACAGGTGCCTGGTCTGAGAATACGTACGCGCAGACGCCTGCAATGATTGAAGGTGATCGCTGGTTGGGATTTTCTGTGCACAACGCATCGTCGAATTCGTGCCCAAAGCGCACCTATGGGCCAAGCTGCAAGTGGTGACACTTACAGCCTGTGGTGCCCGAGAAATTCAACGCTGGTTGTTTAGCGGTTATGGTAATTATAGCACCCCCTACCAGGCGAGTCAAGGACTTGGCAAGAGAAATCTCGTTTATTCTCACTTTTTTTTCAGACCTCCGGCGGGACGGCTTCTGCCCGATAATCCGCACGCTTGGCGCGACCCGCCCTGTCCCCGGTCCGGCCCTGCCAAGTTGACACGATCCGCCGCCGCGACGGCAGCCTGTTCACGAATTGGCGAGACTGCAAGTCATGCCTGCTACGTGAGCTACAGTCATACGGCTGCGCCTGGCATGCCTTTTGCTAATCTCGAAATGACGTAGACGAGAAGAGATGAGGTCATGGCAAAGGGCAAGAAAGGGGGTAACAGGTTATGTTCGCTGACCGGTGGTTTCCATTCTTTGATGTGGCCAAGACCCTGGAGGAGATGGACCGGGCGCTGAATGGCATGCGTCGCCCCCTGGGTCTGCGCAGCGTCCCACGCGGCACGTTTCCCGCCATCAACCTTTACGAAAAGGATGACGCCGTCATGCTGGTCGCGGAGATTCCGGGCGTCAAACCCGACGAGTTGGACTTGACCGTGCTCGGGGATTCCGTGACCTTGAAGGGGCAGCGCCGGGATGAGCCGGCCAACGGCAACCGCGCCTACCGGCGGGAGCGTGCCGCCGGGCCGTTCAGCCGCACGGTGGCCCTTCCCGAGAGCATCGATCCCGACTCGGTCCGGGCCGAGTATCGTGACGGCATCCTGCGGGTCCAGATGGGCAAGGCGCAGAAGGCCAAGGCGAAACGGATCCAGATCAGGTCCTGACTCCGTCGAGTGAGAGATTCATATTCCAGGAGGCTATCACCATGGCTACGGAACAAAGAACAATGAACGAGCAGGAGACGCCCGCCGTGCGCCGCGCAGAGCAGACGCGGTACTTTCAGCCGGCCACCGATATCGCGGAGACCGAGGAGGCCGTGGTTCTGACGCTCGATATGCCCGGCGTGGCGAAAGAAGACGTGGACGTGACGGTCGATAAGGATATGCTGACCATCATTGGCAGAGCGCATCCCGAGGAAACGGGCGAGCCGGTCTATCGGGAGACCTACGTCGGCGACTACCGGCGTCAATTCACGCTGACGGCGGACGTGGATGCACAGGACGTCTCGGCGTCGATGAGCGACGGCGTCCTGACGCTGCGAGTTGGCAAGGCCAAGGAGGCCAAGCCCCGGAAGATCCAGATCGCGGCGAAATAGCGCCGGCGTCGGTCGAGCATTTCGTCCGGGGGCAGCGCTGCGGGCCCGCGCCGCCCCCGGGCTTCTTGTGAGCATGCCGCCTGCGAGACGGCATGCCCGTTCCCCCGTCGTCCTGGCAGAATTCGGTCGGGATGGCATGGCCAGGAAGCGCGATCGAGCACCCCTTCGGGATTTCGGATGGACTGCCTCCAACGGGGCCGGTACAATGGCCGTGGTCCGGGTCAAAACCGAGAATTTGCCCTACCCATAGAGGTTCGATGCGGATCATTGCCGGCACAAAGCGGGGGATGAAGCTGGTCAGTCCCGAAACCGACGCCACGCGGCCGATCACCGACCGGATCAAGGAGTCCCTGTTCAACGTTCTGCGGAATTATGATCTTCTGGCGGGAGCCCGCGTGGCCGATCTGTTCTGCGGTGTCGGCTCGCTGGGCTTGGAGGCGTTGAGTCGGGGGGCACAGTCCGTGACGTTCGTCGAGAACAATGCCGAGGTGCTCGCGGTCCTCGAGAAGAATATCGCCAAGGCCGGTTTCCAGACCCAGTCCCGCATCGTCCGCGCCAGCGCCTTTCGACTGGGGGCGCCGATCGCCTCGGGCAAGCCACCTCATGACCTCGTTTTTGTGGACCCACCCTATGCGACGACGCAGGAGGTCGGCACGCACTCCTCGCTGGCGGAACTGCTGACTATTCTGCGGAATCAGGTCGTTGCCCGGGGAGTCGTGGTGGTGCGGACCCACCGCCGGGCCGCCCCGCTGGAAGAGTATGATTCCTTTCACGTGGTGGACCGGCGCCAGTGGGGGACGATGTCCATCGTGCTGTTGCAGGCGCAGGCGGATGAGCAACAAGCAAGCGGCCACTGAGATCATACGGCGACTGCAGCAGCACGGCTTCCAGGCTCTCCTCGCGGGCGGCTGCGTGCGGGACATGCTGCTCGGCCGGCCGGCCAAGGATTACGACGTGGCGACGGACGCCCGGCCGGCGGACGTCATGGGCTTGTTTCCGCGGACGCTGGCGGTCGGGGCGAGATTCGGCGTGGTGATCGTCCTGCTGCGGCACGAACAGGTAGAGGTCGCGACCTTCCGCTCGGAGGCCGGTTACGAGGACGGCCGCCATCCGACCGAGGTCCGGTTCACCAGTGCCGCCCAGGATGCGAGCCGGCGCGACTTCACCATCAACGGCATGTTCTACGATCCGTTGACCGAACAGGTCATCGACTACGTCCAGGGACGGGCCGACCTGGACCGGCGGATCATCCGGACGATCGGCGCTCCGCAGGAGCGGTTCGGCGAGGACTACCTGCGGATGCTCCGTGCCATCCGCTTCTCGACGCAACTGGGCTTCGCGATCGATCCCGACACCTACGCGGCGGTGCGACGCAACGCGTTTCAGATCGCCCGCATCAGCGGGGAACGGATCGCCATCGAGCTGGAGGGAATCCTGGCACACCCGAACCGCGCCCGGGGCGCGGCGATGCTGCTCGAGACCGGTTTGGCACAGGCCATCTTCCCCGGCTTCGCGGGGGAGCAAGCCGAACAGGCCGTCGGCGTCCTGAGCCGGCTGCGCGGGAAGGTGAGCTTCCCCCTGGCGCTGGCCGCCTGGGGCGCGGGTTTCCCGACGGATTTTTCCCTGGAGCGATGCGAGATCCTCAAGCTCAGCCGCCGACAGGCCCGGCACATCGAATTCCTGCTGGCGCAGCGTGGCCGGCTGCTCGACCCGGAGATGTCACTGGCTCAATTGAAGAAGCTGCTGGCGGGACCCTACTTCTGGGACCTCTATGAATTGGAGCGGGCCGTCCAGAAGGCCGTCCGAGCGCGGGAAGGTCTGGCGGCATTGAGCCGCCTCCGCCGGCGGATCCGGGACCTCGGCGACGTCGACGTCAAGCCCAGACCCCTGCTGAATGGGCACGACCTCATCCACCTGGGCGCGGTGCCGGGACCGGCCCTGGGGCAGCTGGCCGAGGAGCTTTATGTCGCGCAACTGGAGGGCGAGGTGCAGACGCCGAATCAGGCCCGGCACTGGGTTGTGCTCTGGCTTCAGGAGCAACGTTGCGGAGGACAGTGAGGGGGCCGCGGGGCTGCGCACCGATCAGGGTGCTCCGCCGACCGGCGCATCCGTGGTTTTCTGCGGGAAGCCGGCGAGCATGAAACGCAGGTCCTGGCCTTCGGTGGGCGGGACGGGACGAACGAACTCGAAGTCCCGGGACATCTCGATCGTGCTGCGGTCGACCCAGCGGTGCATCTCTACATGCCCGTCCGCGTAGCCCAGGCCACTCCGGCTGCCGCCATGCCAGACCGCCACGGGGTCCACCCAGATCTTGAGCGCGGGATTGATGAGCCAGGAGCCGCGGTTCCATCCCCGCGGGTCGGCCTCCTCCACGAACACGCACTTGGTCGCGGGTTGGGCGATGTCGGAGTATTTCACGGCGGGCGCATAGGCGTTCTGCAGAGTCTCCCCGTTGGCGCCTCCCGCGATGGAATAGCTGCAAAAGGCCATTTGAGAGGAGTTCAGCACCCGCTGGTCGGCCGGGCACCGATAGACGTCCACGTTGCCGCCGGCACCGCGGAACAGGGCCCCCTGACGGACGCCCTCTTTCTGCCGCTCCAGGATCGTGCCGGCGCCGGTGGGGCGCTGCAGCCAATCGTAGGAGTACTTGCCGATCTGGCCGCCGACGAGCCGGTCGTCGTTCTCATCCTTGTAGAGGAGCCATGCCAGGGAGAGGGTCTTGAGGTTCTGGGTACAGACGGTTCCCTGCGCCTGGTTGCGGACCCGCAGCAGCGCAGGGAATGACAAGGCGGCCAAAAGGGAAATGGCACCGATGACGATCAACAACTCCACCAGCGTCAGCCCTCTCCTTGCCATCCAAATCCTCCCATCCCGGCATATGCAGGCTGGCAACTTCATACCGAAGCGATTCGTACCCGACGTGTTCACTATACCGAAAACCGGCCGTTTTTGTCAATAGGTTCTCGGACGAAATTCAGGACCAACGCAAAGTCCGCCGGCACGCCGGGTGGCATCGTCAAGGGGCCCAAACGCGATGAATCGCGTCTGGGGTCCCCATGCGCAGCTTGGCGATGGTGGCTTTCCCGTACGCAGGGCCATCACCGAGGCCGTCGGCCTGGACGATGCCGCCCACGTAGAGTCGTCTTCGGGACTTCGCGCTCGCCACACGGCCCTGATGATCGCCTATCCTGTGGGCGGGATCAATTCCGCAGCGCCTGGATCGGGGCGGGGAAACGGCCGCGGCGTTGGATGAATCTGGTCGAGACGAACTTGGTGGCCACCTTCATCACTGGGGCCGAGCCGAGCAGGCCGCCGAAGTGGATGATGCCGCCCGGTTTGGCGCCGGGGACCGGGATGATGCGCACACCGGTGGTCTTATGGTTCACGACCCCGATGGCCAGCTCGTCGGCGATGATGGCCGAAATCACCTCGGGCGGTGTATCGCCGGGCACCGCGAACATGTCGAGCCCGACCGAGCAGACGCTGGTCAGGGCTTCGAGCTTGTCCAGGCTCAGCGTGCCCGAGCGGACGGCGCGAATCATGCCGGCGTCCTCGCTGATCGGGATGAACGTGCCGGACAGGCCGCCGACGTTCCCGGACGCCATGGCGCCGCCTTTCTTCACCGCGTCGATCAAGAGGGCCAGGGCCGCGGTCGAGCCGGGCGAGCCGATCCGGCCGACGCCCATCGCCTCGACAATGTCGGCGACCGAGTCGCCGGTGGAGGTGGTGGGGGCCAGCGAGATGTCCACGATGCCGAAGTCGATCTTCATCAAGCTCGCCAGCTCCCGGCCGATCAGCTCGCCCGCCCGGGTGATCTTGAAGACGGTGCGCTTGATGATCTCCGAGAGCTGCGTCAGGTCACAGTCGGGGTTCTGGGCGACGACACTTTGCACGACGCCGGGGCCGGAGATGCCGATGTTCAGCGAGTAGTCCGGCTCGCCGATGCCGTGGTGCGCCCCGGCCATGAAGGGATTGTCCTCCGGGACGTTGGCAAAGACCGCCAGCTTGGCGCAACCGATCCCGTTTTCCGATTGGTGGGCCAGACTTTGAATGACGTGGCCGACCTTGACCACCGCGTTCATGTTGATGCCGGCGGCGGTGGAGGCCAGGTTCAGGAACCCGCAGACCCGCTCGGTCGCGGCGAGGGCCTCGGGAATCGACTCGATCAGGTTCTCGTCGGCGGCGGTCGTGCCTTTCTGGACCATCGCGCCGAAGCCACCCAGGAAATTGATGTTGGCCTTGTGGGCGGCGGCGTCGAGCGCCTTGGCGAACCGGACCGCGGTGATCGGCTGGCGGGGCAGCGGCTCCAGCAGCAGCGACACCGGCGTGACGGCGATCCGCCGGTTCGTGATGGGAATCCCGTACTTCTGTACCAGCCCGTCCGCGCAGTGATTGAGCAGGAGCCCTTTCTCGACGATCCGGGCCTGCGCCTGGCGCACGAGCCAATCGAGGTCGCGATCGACGCAGTCCTTCAGGTTGATGCCCAACGTCGCGGTGCGGATGTCGAAGTGGTGATTCAACGTCATGTTGACGGTTTCGAAGACTTCTTCGGGAGAGATCGGCATTCTCGGTACCTCGGATTCTCCTGCCCCATGCAGGGAGTCACAAGTCTGAAGTCTGAAGTGTAAAGTGTAGAGTTTGAAGCGTGAAGTCAGAGGGCTCGCACGTCCCGGCGCCGGCTCTCACTTTGAACTGCAAACTTCACACTTCAGACTTCCTATACCCTATGCATTGCCTTGAAGAGGTTTTCATCCTGGATCATGATCTGGAGGCCCATCTGCCGGCCGACCTGGTCGAGCTTCTTCTTGAGCTGGCCCATGTCGAGGACTGCCTGGCCGATATCGACCGCCATCGTCATGACGAAGTAGTTCTCCATGATCTTCTGGTTGATATCCACGATGTTGGCGTTGGCTTGGGCCATCGTGGCGGCCAGCTTGGCGACGATGCCGACCCGGTCCTGGCCGGTCACGGTCACGATACAAATCCGGCTTGCCTTCTGCTCTGCCATAGAAACCCTTCGATTTATGATTTACGATTTACAGTTCATGATTTCTGTTGAGAGGCATCCCAAATCGAAAATCATACATCACACATCAAGAATCATCCTTGTCCCCAGTTGCCCGCAAAGCGTGTCTGCAGCGCCCCGGTCTTGTCGTGATCGGTCATGTCCGGCCGCAGGGGGGTCACCGTGATGAAGCCCTCCGCCAGGGCCGTGGTGTCGGCCGGGACCTTCTCCTCACGATGGCCGCCGCCGGCCAGTTGAAAGACGATCTCGCTGCCGCTGTTGCCGCGCGGGATGTAATACTCGTGGAATCCCGAGGTGGCCTGGGGTACGACGCGGACCCCTTTCGGCCGGCCGCGCGAGGTGGGCGGGAGGTTCACATTCATGACGTCCCCGGGCTGCAGCGGCAGGAGTTGACGCAGCACCTTCAAGGCGTGCTCGGCGGCGCGGTCGAAATCGGTGTTCTCCTCCGCTACGACGCTGACGGCGACCGAGGGGACCTTCAGGAACGCCGCTTCCATGGCCGCGGCCACGGTGCCCGAATAGTAGACGTTGATGCCGACATTGGCGCCGTAGTTCATCCCCGCGACGACCAGGTCGACGGGTCCGTCGTGAAGCTGCATGCAGGCCAGCTTCACGCAATCGGCGGGCGAGCCCTGGACGCCGAAGCCGGTGAACAGCTCGCCGATCTGCACCTTGGTGCAGGCCAGCGGTTCGAAGAACGTGATGCAGTGGCTGGCGCCGGACCAACTCCCGACGGGCGCCACGACCGTCACGTTGCC
Source organism: Planctomycetota bacterium (assembly GCA_025459125.1). GTDB lineage: Bacteria > Planctomycetota > Phycisphaerae > Sedimentisphaerales > Anaerobacaceae > PLanc-01. Next base: position 10,034 of record JALORE010000178.1, read on the forward strand.
GAGCTCGACCAGCCGCTGGTACAGAGCCGCCAGGCCCGGAGCAAAAATACCGTCATCATTTGTCAGGAGTATTCGCATCTGCGGCAAAGCCCCAGCACCACTGAATCCCTTCCACAGAGAGTCGTACCCTACGATGTGGCTGCGTCGTGCCACCGCCGCATTGTAGCAGGAGGCCGCGATCCCGTCAATTTGCCGGTACGCGCGGGTGGCATCGTCAAACGCAGTCTTCGGAGCTTGGCGACGGCGGCTTGCCTGGGCCACGGACCATCGTCAAGGCCTTCGGCTTTGACGATGCCACCCGACACGACTGCTTCACACCGCCTTTGCCTGTACCATCTTGGCTGGAGTGGAACGGGGCGCCATGTCTACGCCTCGCAGACATGCTCGACTTGCCGGCAAGACATGCCTGCGCAAAGCCGTAGGCATAGCACCCGGCTGGCATTGGTTCTGAAGAGGGATTTGCGTGGGATTCGTGGGCCGGACCGCCTGCGGGCGGCGCGGCGGGGCGGGAGGGGTGGACGGGCAAGAGGCAGGGCTCGGGCGGGGTGAGGCCTTCCTGGATCGCGTACTTGGTCAGCCGGGCCACATTGTCGATGTCGAGCTTGTTCATGATCCGCAGGCGGTGGGCTTCGACGGTCTTGGGGCTGATGAACAGCCGCATGGCGATCTGCTTGGTGCTGTTGCCTTCCGCCATCAGTTGCAGGACCTCACGCTCCCGCTGCGTCAGTACGGAGAAGGCGCTTTCTGTGTCCTCCGACGTGTTGCGCATGTAGCTCTCGACGACGATCTGGCTGATCGAGGGACTGATGTACGTCTGCCCCTCGGCGATGAGCCGGATCGTCTCGACCAGCCCGTCGAACTCGCAGTCCTTGAGCAGATAGCCGGAAGCGCCGGCCCGGAATATCTCCCGCACGTAGCGCTTGGCCGAGTGCATCGACAGCGCGATCACGCGTGGGCCCGGCGACTCGCGGACAATCTCGCGGGTGGCCTCGATCCCGTTCAGGTCGGGCATGCTGACGTCCATGAGAACGACGTTGGGAGACAGCTCCCGGGCGAGTTGCACGGCGGCATGCCCATCGGTCGGGACATCCCCGGGCCCGGCGCCGTTGGATACCTCGGCCGGCGGCTCTTTCCGTCGCTTGAGCTTGAAGACGACCAGGGCCAGACTGCCCGGCAGGCCGTGCTCGGCGATCGGTTCGGCACGGGCCCAGCCCGTCCGCACGGCGCTGGCGGGGATGCTGAGCCAATCGTCGCAACGGAAGCTGCGGCAGGCCCTGCGTGACGAAGAGCCCCGGAAGAAACGGCCGACACGGCCGTCAGTCAGGCTGCTGCCGGAGATCGACGCCGAATACCGTCGCAAAGCCGAGCGGGACCAGCTTCACAAGATCGCACCAAAACGTTTCAACCCCCAGGGTGAAGCATGGCTGCCGATCCTGAAGGCCAAGCGCGAAGGCTGGGACTTCACCGTCCTGTTCTCCAGTACGGCGCTGGCCCACCCGCGTGACAAGACGCAGGACTGGGTCGTGATCTACTTCGAGCGGGCGGGCGAGCAGTAGCAGGGCACGGTCGTGACCGCCGAGCGCGGGCCGCTGGAGGGTAAGCGCGTGGTCCTGGGCCGCGCGCGCGAGTGCCGGGAGCACTACGGCCTGGTGCCCTCGAAACGGAAGAAAGCGCAAGCCCAAACGTAGTACTCCCTCCAGTCGAAAATGATGGGTGGCATCGTCAAGCGGAGCCTGCGGAGCTTGGCGACGGCGGATTGCCTGTGCCCTGGACCATCGCCCAGGCCTTCGGCCTTGACGATGCCACCCGCCGCGACCGATCTGCATGGCTTCACCATCCACGGGTGGGTGCCATGCCAACGGCTTGGCGCAGGCATGTCCTGCTCCCAGAGTCGAGCATGTCTACGAGGCGCCAGTCTGGCACCCAACCACGAAGGGGTGCGATGACCGGTTTCGTTCGTCAGGACTCATCAGTGCTTCCCGGGCGTTCAGAGATCCTCCTCAGACCGCCATATCTCAAAAGTTGGCGCTCTGGCGCTCTGACGGTGCCGGCTTGGTAGTGACGTCGTAAGACATTACTGGGGATGCTTTTACGAACGCGCTACCAACCGTCATCGAGTGTGTTCTCACGAGCACACTACCAACGGCGAGGGCGGATTTCCTGTACGAGGGCTTTCCGGCGGCGTCAGGGGGCGGGGGCGACGCCCCGGTAGGCCTGGCCGACGCCGTCGATGAACATCTGCACGGCGACGGCGGTCAGCACCAGTCCCATCAGCCGCTCGATGGCCGTCAAGGTCCGGCGGCCCAGCAGCTTGGCCAGACGGTCCGCCGACAGCAGGATCACGCCGGAGACGGACCACGCCAAAAACAGGGCGACCAGCCACTGCGGCCATTTCTCCGGCGCCCGCGCCATCAGCAGCATCAGGGTGGCCATCGCCGCGGGACCGGCGATCAGGGGAATGGCCAACGGTACGATGAACGGCTCGCCGATCTCGGCCTCCTCGCCGAAGACCCCCTTGGGGACCGGGAAGACCATCCGCACGGCGATCAGAAACAGGATGATCCCGCCGGCGGCTCCGAGCGAGCCCTGCGAGACCTGCAACGCTGCGAGGATGTACTGGCCGGAGAAGAGAAAACCCATCAGGGCCCCCAGGGCCAGGACCAGCTCGCGGACCAGGATCTGCCGGTGCCGTTCCTCGGGCACGCTCCGCAGCACGAACAGGAACGCGGGGATATTCCCGACGGGGTCGATCACCAGAAACAGCAGCAAGGCTGTCGAGAAGATATCCATAACTACTGCATATAGGCTTTCAACAGGTACTCCTGCAGCATGCGCTGCGTGTTGAAGAACGAGCCGTTCAAGGCCAGGGCAAAGAGCATGATGCGCGTGTATCGCGGCCGGTCGTGATAGAACATGGGCAGTACGACGTTCTGCAGCTTGTCGTACAAGGCCGCCGCATCGCGGGCCGAGGTATCGGTCTTGCGGCCGGTGCGTCCCGTGCGTGTGCCGCCGATGGCCCAGCCGGTCAGGTTCTCCACGCAGCCTTCGATCCACCAGCCGTCGAGAATGCTCAGGGAAGGCACGCCGTTCAGGGCGGCCTTCATGCCGCTGGTTCCGGACGCCTCGTGCGGGGGTTGCGGCGTGTTCAGCCAGACATCGACGCCGGGGATCATGATCTGGGCTACGTCGATGTCGTAGTTGGGCAGGTACACGATCCGCACCGCGGGCGCCAACTGTTTGCCGGCCGCGAAGATCTGCTGGATCAACTCTTTGCCGGGCTCGTCTTTGGGGTGGGCCTTGCCGGCGAAGACGATCTGGAACCGACCGGCGGTCGCGGCGATCCGGCGCAGGCGTGCCACGTCCCGGAAGATCAGATCGGCACGCTTGTACGCGGTCGCCCGCCGGCCGAAGCCGATCGTGAAGACCTCCGGATCGAGCTTGACCTTGTGCTCGGCGGCAAGGTAGCGGATCAGCTTCGTCTTGCACCGCAGATGCGCCTCCCAGAGCTCCTCCGGGGGCACACTCAACGCGTACCGGATACTGAAATTGTCCGCCCGCCAGGCGGGGATGTAGCGGTCCAGCAGCTTGCGCACGGGCGGTGCGGTCCACGTGGCGGCGTGGACGCCGTTGGTGATGGCCTCGATCCGGTAGCCGCTGAACATCTCCTGCGAAACCATGCCGTGCCGCTGGGAGACGCCGTTGATATAGTGGCTGAAGTTCAGCGCCAGGTACGTCATGTTCAGCGTGTTGCCGTCCTGGGTGAGCTTCCGCTGCAGGTCCCAGATCCGGTGGCGTCCCACGACCTTGTACACCAGGTCCATGGGGAACTTGTCGTGGCCGGCGGCCACCGGGGTGTGCGTGGTGAAAACGCACTGGCGGCGCACGTTCTCGATATGCTCGGGCTTGATTTTGCGGCCACCCGACCGGGCCAGCTCTTCGTCGAACAGCTGCAAAACCAGAAAGGCGGCATGGCCTTCGTTCATGTGGAAGCGGTCGATCTGATCGTACCCCAGGGTGCGCAGCATCCGGACACCGCCGACGCCGAGCACGTACTCCTGGCC
>JALORE010000016.1 GCA_025459125.1 Planctomycetota bacterium
ACCCGAATCCGCGATTACCTCGTGTACCTCGGACACAAGATCGGATGGCCACCCCCCGCCCCCCGCGTTCACCCCTCATCTTTCATGCCCATTTCAGAGCTAACAGCCTGAAATCGTTCGTGTTATGCCCGGACGAGTTTTTCCACCCTACGCGCCCGCCCAAACGCAAAAAGGCAGTCGCACGTAAGTCGTTGCGACTGCCTCAGTTAGCTCAATAGCGGGGGGAGGATTCGAACCTCCGACCTCCGGGTTATGGGCCCGACGAGCTACCAGACTGCTCTACCCCGCGGCCAATGAAACACATTATACGCGATCTGCCCTCAACTGTTCAACCAGGGCCTGCCGCCTATTCTCTTTTTTTGAACCGCCTCCATCTGCCGTGCGGCCACGCCGCCGGCCTAGTCCAAATGACGGCGAATCCTCGCCGCGATCTCTTCCATCTTCCCTTTTTGGTACTGGTAGGACGGCCATTGGGTGAAGACCCGGTCGCCGACCCTTCTCGGGATGATGTGAAAGTGCAAATGATCGACCACCTGACCGGCCGCGGCGCCGTTGTTGGACAGCACGTTGTAGCCATCCGCGTCCAGTGCCGTCATCACCGCCTCCGCGATTTTTCCCAGCCGCGCCGCCACGTCCGCCAACACTTCCGGCTGGCACTCGTGCACCATCGCGCAGTGCCGCTTCGGAACGACCAGTGCGTGTCCATCGCTGATCGGGCCGATGTCGAGAAACGCGAGAACCGCCTCGTCTTCGTACAGCTTGGTCACAGGGATCTGGCCCTCGACCATCTTGCAGAAAACGCAACCGTCCATGCCCTTCTCTCCACTCGGCCGCCCTGCCTTCACGAACACCCGGCAGGCGCTGTTATTTGGCTTCCTTCCCGGGCTCAGCCGGAGCTTCTCCGGCAGGTTTCTGCGGGGCTTCCGCAGCCGGCCCCGGTGCCGCCGCCGGGGCTTCGCTCGGCTTGGCCGCCTGCGCGGAGGCCTTGGCCCGCCGACGCGAACGCTTCTTCGAGGCGGTCTTGCGCTGCTTCTTCACCGGCTCGTCCTTACCAAGCAGTTGCAGCAGCACCAACTGACCATTGTCTCCCAGCCGTCGCAGGGACAGCCGCACGATCCGGCTGTACCCACCCGGCCGCTCGAGGTAGCGAGGACCCAGATCGCTGAACAGCTTGCCAATGACGGTTCCCTTCTGCACGGGCTCGCCGTCCTCAATGGCCATGATCCGGCGGTTGCCCAGCAGGGAGATCGCCCGGCGCCGGTGCTGGAGCTTGCCCTTCTTGGCCAACGTGATCAGCCGCTCGACGAAGGGCTTGACCTCCTTGGCTTTCTGGATCGTAGTCGAAATCGTCTCATGTTCGATGAGCGACTGGGCCAAGTTCCGGCGCAACGCCCGGCGGTGTGCCGAATTCCTGCTCAACTGGCGTCCTGCAACTCTATGACGCATATCTTAAAGCACCTCTTCTACGGGAGACTCCCAAAACCGTTCTCGTATTACCCTTCGCCGGGCTTGGCGACATCCTTCATCCCCAGGGACAAACCGATGTCCGCCAGCTTCCGCTTGATTTCCCGCAAGGACGTTTTGCCGAAGCTGCGGATCTTCAGCAGGTCGGCATCGGTCATCTGGACGAGCTGGCGAACCGTCTCGACCTTGACCGATTCCAGGCAGTTGCTGGCCCGGACGGACAGCTCCAGTTCCTGGATCGGCGTGTTGAGCTTGGCCTCCAGCTCCTGGTCAACCTGCGGCTCGGGCTCTTCCTGCACCGCCTCGCCGGCCACGGTCTCCTCGCCCACCTCGAAGTACTGCACGAACGGGTTGATGTGCTTGCGGAGGATCTTAGCCGCCTCGACCAAGGCCATCTCCGGCGTGATCGTGCCGTTCGTCCAGATCTCCAGAATCAGCTTGTCGTAGTTCGTCCGTTGGCCGACGCGGGTGTTCTCCGTCAGGTAGCGCACGCGGGTCACCGGCGAGTACACCGCGTCCAGATGGATCCGCCCGATCTCCTGCTCGAAGCGGTCGGCGTCGCTGATGCGGTCGGACACGGGCACATAGCCCCGGCCGTTCTCCACCACCATTTCCATCTCGAAGTTGACATCCTCGGTCAGGGTCGCCAACACCACGTCCTTGCTGACCACCTCAATCGCCGGATCGGCGACAATGCTGGCCGCGGTGACCGGACCGGCCTTGTTCGCGGTGACCTTCATGGTCTTGGGGCCCGCGCCCGTCAGCCGGATAACCAGGCTCTTGACGTTCAGCACGACATCCGTCGTATCTTCCATGACGCCACGGATCGAGGTGAACTCATGGTCCACCCCCGTAATCTTGATCGAGGTGACCGCACTTCCTTCCAACGAGGAGAGCAACACACGTCGGAGGCTGTTGCCGACGGTTGTGCCGAAACCGCGTTCGAACGGCTCAATGAAGAAGCGGCCATAGCGATCCGTGGAGACCGCCGTATCCTTTTCCACACGGGTCGGCAATTCCAAACCGCGCCATGTCACTCGCATACAGGCCTCCGATTTGAACGTTCATCCCTAAGAATACAGCCGGATGCACGGGGTCCCCTCATGCCTTCTCCCGGGTTGGGAACCCCAGTACGCTCCCCGCGTGTCGTATGCATGCTGTGATTTCGCATTTCGATTTCCAAGCTTACCTCGAACAGAACTCGACAACCAGTTGCTCCTCGACGGGGATTTGAATGTCCGTCCGCGTCGGCAGCGCCACCACCGTGGCCGCGGGCTTTTCCCGGTCCAACTGCAACCAGCCCTGGGTGGTGAAGTTCGGATTGCTCTCGAGCTGCTGTTTGACGCGTTTGAGGCTCTTCTCCGAGCTCTTGAGCGTGACCTTGTCGCCGATGCCCAGCACGTAGTCGCCGACATCGACCTTGCGGTTATTGATATGGACGTGGCCATGCGTGATCAACTGCCGGGCCGCTTTGCGGGACGGGGCAAAATTGAGCTTGTAGACCACGTTGTCCAGGCGCCGCTCCAGCAGTTGCAGCAGGTTCTCGCCGGTGTTGCCCGGCAGACGGGCCGCTTCGCGGAAGAAGCGCATGAATTGCTGCTCATAGACACCGTAGTAGCGTTTGACCTTCTGTTTCTCGCGCAGCCGAACGCCGTACTCACTGAGCCGGCCCTTGTGCCAACCGTGCATGCCCGGAGCCAGACTTCGCTGTCTCCGCTCAATCTGGCACTTGGCCGTCTCGCACTTCGAGCCTTTGAGGAACAGCTTCATGCCCTCGCGGCGACACACTCTGCAGGATGGACCTGTGTAACGTCCCATATCGATCGAATCTCCTCAAACTTCCAGGGAGTCCTAAACTCGTCTGCGTTTCGGCGGCCGGCAACCATTGTGCGGCAACGGCGTCACATCCTCGATCGAGGCGATGCGCAGGCCCGCCCCCTGCAGGGCGGAGATGGCCGATTCCCGCCCGGCGCCGGGGCCTTTGACCTTGATCTCGACCTCGCGGACGCCGCTGCGCATGGCCGTGTTGGCACAATTCTGCGCCGCCTGCTGCGCGGCAAACGGCGTGCTCTTGCGCGAGCCCTTGAAACCGACACAGCCGGCCGAACTCGAGCAGATCGCATCGCCGTCCATGTCCGTGATCGTGATCAGCGTGTTGTTGAACGTCGCCTTGATGTGCACGATCGCCCGGACCACGTTCTTTCTGATTTTTCGTTTTGCGCTTTTTGCCATGTGCGTCTCTTACTCTGTCTGCACTTGCGTGCTCGAATCCTGTCGCCCCGGCCTCAGCCGGGCGACGCCAACGGTCCGTTAGCCGCGCGCCTCTTTGACGCCCTTCTTGCCGGCCACGGTCTTGCGCGGGCCCTTGCGGGTCCGGGCGTTGCTTTGCGTATGCTGGCCGCGGACCGGCAGACCCCGGCGATGCCGGATGCCCCGGTAGCAGCCGATGTCCCGCAGGCGGGCGATGTTCTGCGCCACCTGGCGCCGGAGCTGGCCCCCGACGACGTAGTTGCGGTCGATGATCTGCGCGATACGGCTGAGCTCATCTTCCGACAGCTTGCTGGCCTTGGTCATCTGCTCGATCTGGGCCTCTTTGAGAATTTGCTCCGCCGTGTGCCGGCCAATCCCGGGCACGTACGTCAAGGAGACCCAAATCGACTTATTGTCCGGAATATCAATACCTACGATACGCGGCATAACAATTCCCTTATCTCATTCGGCATCCGGCGATCCATTCGACACGCTCCTCGGCCAGACTACCCCTGGCGCTGCTTGTGGCGGGGGTTCGAGCAGATGACCCGGACCACGCCCTTGCGGCGAATGATCTTGCAGTTCTCACATATCCGTTTGACCGAGCTTCTTACCTTCATATTCTGTTCCATGCCCGGCGGGTTCCGTCGCGCCTCGCGGCCCGGCGCCCGCGCCCATGTCAATGGCGCAACACAATCCGCCCGCGTGTCAGGTCGTACGGCGACATCTCCACCGTGACGAGATCACCCGGCAAGATGCGAATGAAATTCATCCGCATCTTTCCGGACACGTGGGCGAGCACTTTATGGCCGCCTTCCAGCTCTACACGGAACATGGCGTTCGGCAGAGCTTCGGTCACCTTGGCCTGCAGTCGTATTGCGTCTTTCTTTCCCATGCCCATCAATCGATCGGCACCCTTCGCCGGCCGCCGCGGAGCCCCGCGGCCACCGGTCCCTGCCATCCGGCTCGTGGTGCCAAACCACCTATTTCCTTACTACTTCCGCGTCAGAACCTCGCAGCCGCCCTTCACGACGGCAAGCGTGTGCTCAAAATGAGCCGAACACCGGCCGTCCCTCGTCACCACGGTCCAGCCGTTACCCAGCGTACGAACGGCGTAAGTGCCGGCGTTGATCATGGGCTCGACAGCAAGCACCATGCCTTCCGCCAGCACAATGTCGTCCGCCAGCAGCTCGTCGCTGACGAAATTCGGGACCTTCGGGTCCTCGTGCATCTTGGTTCCGATCCCGTGCCCGACGAAATCCCGCACGACGGAAAAGCCGGCGGATTCCGCGTGGCGCTGCATCCGGCCCGCGACTTCGCTCCAGCGAACACCCGGACGGACGCGGTCGATCGCGATCGCCAGCACATCCTGCGTCGTGCGGAGCAGCCGCTCGTTCCCCTCGGCGATCCTTCCGATCGGAACCGTCACGGCGGCGTCGCCACAGTAACCGTTCAACCGGACACCGAAGTCGAGGCTCAAGATGCTGCCTTCCCGCAACACCACCCGGTCCGAGGGAATTCCGTGCACCACCTCGTCGTCGATCGAGGCACAAATGGCCCCGGGAAAGGGCTGGCGGGCCTGGGCATTGCGCACGCCTTTGAACAGCGCTTCGGCGCCCGCGGCCGCGGTCATCCGCAGCGCGATGGCATCCAAAGCGGCCGTGGTCATCCCCGGCTTCGCGACCTTCTGCAATTCTGAAAGAACCTCGGCTACGACGGCCCCGGCCTGACGCATCAACTCGATTTCTCTGCGGCTTCGAAGCGTTATAGCCATCTACGTGACTTCATACTCGCGCCGGGTGCAGCTACTTCTTCCCCCGACGCCCGGGGCCCTTTTTCGCCGGCGGGTCCACCCTCCGGAAGATCACCTCGGCGACGACATCCGCGTCCCCGTTCGCATCGATGTCGTCCACCGCGTGTCCGGCCCGATAGTAGTCCACCACCGGCTCGGTCTGGCGGTAATAGGTTTCGAGGCGGTGGCGCACCACCTCTTCCGTATCGTCCGGCCGCTGGACCAGAGGCGTGCCGTCCCGGTCGCAGACATCCGCCACTTTGGGCGGCATATTCTTCACGTGGTAGACCGCGCCGCACTGCGGGCAACTGCGCCGGCCCGTGATGCGCTCGACCACCACACTGTCATCCACCCGCAGGTTCAGGATCATGTCGATCCCGGTCCCCTGCGCCGCCAGCGCCTGATCCAGCACGTCGGCCTGGTTCACCGTGCGCGGGAACCCATCCAGGACGTAGCCGGCCGCAGCCTGGCGGATGGCCCCGGTCATCATCTCGACGATCAGGTCATCCGGAACCAGGGCCCCGGCGTCCATGTAACTCTGTGCCTTCTTGCCCAGCTCCGTGCCACCGGCTCTCTCGCGTCGCAGGATGTCGCCGCTGGACAGATGCACGAGGCCGTAACGGTCCGCGATCCGTTTACAGTGCGTTCCTTTGCCCGCGCCGGGTGCACCCAGCAAGACAATTCTCATGCGTACGCTCCCTTGATTCGGCCGGATGAGCTGAAGCCCTCGTAGCTGCGCATCAGCAGGTTTGCCTCGATCTTCTGGACCAAGTCGAGCGAGACGCTGACGACGATCAACAAGCCCGTGCCGCCCAGGTAGGCCGTGATCCGCGGTGAAACGCCCATGCCGAACGCCACGATATTCGGAATGACCGCGATTCCGGCGAGGAAAGCGGCCCCGAAGTAGGTGATGCGCGCCATGACGGTCTCCAGGTACTCCGCGGTCCGGTGGCCCGGCCGCAAGCCGGGGATGAAGCTGCCGGAGTCGCGCAGGTTCTTCGCCATCTCCCGCGGCTGGAACTGCACCGTCACCCAGAAATAGGCGAACAGGATGATCAGAACGATATAGAGGACATTGTACGTGTACGCCTCATACTGCATCGCCCCGTTGATCCGTTGGAGAACGATCGCCCGCGGGAAGGCGTTGGCCAACTGCTCCGTGATGATGGGAGGGAACATCATGAAGCTGGAGGCGAAGATGATGGGCATGACGCCGCCATGGTTGACGCGCAGAGGCAGGTAATGACGGCTGCCGCCGTACATGCGCCGCCCGCGCATCTGCTTGGCCTGCTGGATCGGAATGCGGCGCTGGCCCTGGGTGATCAGGATGGCGCCGGCCACCACGAACACGAAAGCGAGGGCGAGAAAGATGATCTTGCCCGGGCCCATGCTGCCCGCCGGAGCATTGACGCGGAAATTCGCCTGGCGGACGACCTCCCAGATCGCCCAGGGCGTCCGGGCCACGATGCCGGCCATGATGATCAAGCTGATCCCGTTGCCGATCCCGTACTCGTCGATTTGCTCGCCCAGCCACATCAGGAAGATCGTTCCCGCAGTCATGCAGATCACGCCCAGGAGCATGGCTTGCGTCTCCATGCCCGGGTAGATAAACCGCTCCTCGCCCATGCTGACGCCCACGAGCAGGCGCAGGTACATCAAGGCCTGCATGATGCAGACCAAGACTGTGAGATAGCGCGTATACTCCTGAATCTTCTTATAGCCGGTTTGTCCTTCCTGCCGCAGTTTTTTCAAGGCGGGAACGACTTCCCCCAGCAGCATCAAAATGATCGAGGCCGTAATGTACGGCATGATTCCGAGGCCGAACAGACTGCTCTGGCTGAACCGGCCGCCCGTAAAAATTTCCAGGTAGTCCGCGGCCCGACCGAGGGGACTATCCGTGTCCCGGCTCGAGGCCGCCTGCCGGATCGCATCCTGGTTGAACCCCGGAATCGGGATGTGAAACCCGACGCGATAAATGGCCAGCAGCGCTACGGTAAAGAGGATCTTCTTCCGCAGGTCCTGGATTCGAAAGATGTTGGCAATGGTTCCTATCACTGCTTGCTCTCCGCAGACGGCACCGTCTCACGCGATCCGACACAGACGGGAGACGCTTAGCCGCGTTTGCGTTTAATCGGTTTCACCTCGAGCGCGATCTTCGTCGCCGTGCCGCCGCAGTCGCAGATCTTCTGTTCCGCGGCCTTGCTGAATCGATGGGCCGCCACCTGCAGCCGCTTGGTCAGCTCCCCATCGCCCAGGATCTTCACCCGGCTGGCAGCGGCGGGAATCAGCCCCGCCTGAGAAAGCTGCTCGACGCCCACCTGGGCGCCATCCTCGAAGCGTTCCAGCTGCGAGACGTTCACGACCTCGAAACGGGCGGTGAAGTTCTTATTGTTGAACCCGCGTTTTGGCAGGTGCCGGAACAGGGGAATCTGCCCGCCGGCATAGAGCGAATAGCGCATGGCGCCGGCCCTGCTGCGGCTGCCCTTGGTGCCGCGTCCCGAGCTTTTGCCCAAGCCGCTGCCCCGGCCGCGTCCCACACGCTTGCGTGCCTTGTGCTTGCCTACAACCGAAGTGATCTCATGACTTAACATTCAGCTCACCCACATGGCTCTGCTTGCCACTATGAAAGTGCCACGCCTCGTAGAGCCTGGACCATATCCTTGTTCCGCAGTTTCAGCAACCCGTCGATCGTCGCCTTGACGACGTTCTTGGCGGAGGTGCTGCCGTAGACCTTGGTCAGGGCGTCGCGGACGCCGGCAAACTCGAGCACGGCGCGGGCGCTGGACCCGGCGATGACGCCCGTCCCCGGACTGGCCGGGGCCAGGATGATCCGCGTCGCCCGGTACTTGCCGATGACCTGATGCGGGATCGTGGTCCCGATCAGCGGCAGCTTGTAGAGGACCTTCTTGGCGTCCTTGATGCCCTTCTCGACCGCCGCCGGGACTTCGTTCGCCTTGCCGTAGCCAATGCCCACGGAGCCGGCCCGATCGCCGACGACCACCAGAGCGGCGAAGCTGAAGCGACGGCCACCTTTCACGACTTTCGCACACCGATAGATCTTCACCACCGTGTCTTCCAGTGGCTTCTCTTCAAATTCGGGTGCTCTGATCGGTTCTGCTGTCAATTTCGTCTCCCAGTTTCAAAGGGCGTTGTCAGAAAACCAAACCTGCCTTGCGGGCGGCGTCGGCCAGGGACTTGACCCGGCCATGGTATTTGTACGAACCCCGATCGAAACAGACGCACTTGATACCCATGTCGAGCGCCTGCTTCGCCAGGGCCTCGCCGACGACCTCCGCCGCCTTTTTGTTGCCCGCCCGCGGCAACTGCTCCTGGAGGACCTTGGCCAGGGAACTGGCCGCCACCAGGGTGACGCCTGCCCCGTCGTCGATCAGTTGCGCGTAGATCTGCCGGTGCGAGCGAAACACCGACAGCCGCGGCCGCTCCGCCGTCCCCACAACCTTGTTCCGCACATGATGCTTGCGCCGTAGCGCCGCTTTTTTCAGTTTCTCAGTTCTCATAATGAGCCAGTTTCTCTGTTATGCTGCGCCTGAAGCAAACGCCTTGCCGACCTTGCGCCGGATGTGCTCGTCCGCGTACCGGATGCCCTTGCCCTTGTACGGCTCGGGCGGCTTGACCCGGCGAATCTCCGCGGCGAACTGTGCCACCACGCACTTGTCGACCCCGGCCAGGGTGAACTTCGCGGGGACTTCGTTGCCGCGCGTGGCCGCCACGTCGATCGTCACCTTCACCCCCTTGGGGATGGGCATTTCCACCAGGTGGGCGAATCCGACCTGAAGCACGAGCTTGCCGCCCTGCTCTTTGACGTTGTAGCCGGTCCCGTAGATCTCCATCTTCCTCTGGTAGCCTTCGGTGACGCCGACCATCATGTTGGCGAGCAGGGCCCGGGTCGTACCGTGCAGCTCTTTGTTGCGACGCACCGCAGGCTCTGGATTGAGCACGTCGATCCGCTGACCGCCGTCCACAATCTTGATCGTCAGACAAGGGTCGCAGGTCAGCTCGGCCGTCCCGAGCTTGCCCGTCACCTTCACGATCTGCCCGTTCTGCTCGACCTTCACGCCTTTCGGCACCGCTACCGGTTTGTTTCCTATCCGACTCATTAGCTTACCGTACAAAGGACTTCGCCGCCGACCTTGTTCTCGCGGCAGCTTCGATCACTGACGATTCCCTTGCTCGTGGACACCACCGCGATCCCCAAGCCGCCCTGCACTTTGGGGAGCTCGTCCACGCCCGCGTACATCCGACAGCCGGGTTTGCTCACCCGCCGGATTTCCGTGATGGCGGGCGCACCCTCCGGATCGTACTTCAACCGGACGCGAAGAACGCCCTGCTTGCCGTCCTCGATGCGGTCGTAGCCTTCGATGTACCCTTCCTGCTGGAGGACAGCAGCAATGCCGGCGCAGATCTTCGACGCCTTGACATTGACCTCGGTTTGGCCCACGCGGCTCGCATTGCGAACTCGCGTGAGCATATCAGCTATGGGATCGCTCCAACTCATAGTCTCTGTCCTGTTCGTTGCTGGGAAGCCCTGCCCGCCTGTGCGGGGGGGCGTGCCGCAGGTCTCGGCCACCGGGCCGCTACCAACTGGCCTTCTTCACTCCCGGGATTTTTCCTTCGTTCGCCAGCGTTCTGAAGCAAATCCGGCAGACCTTGAACTTGCGGTACACGGCGTGCGACCGGCCGCACAACTCGCAGCGGGTATACTGCCGGACGCGGAACTTCGGTTTCGCCTTCGCCTTGTTTTCCAGCGCTTTCGTCGACATTAACGCACTCCAGTATGGTGATTCCACGACCCTTTACGCGGTCGCCTTCCCCGTGCCCGGGCCCCGGAACGGCATGCCGAACAGGGCCAACAGGCGACGGGCCTCCTCATCGGTGCGGGCGGTCGTCGTAAACGTGATGTTCATGCCCTGCTGAAACTCGACCTTGGCCGGGTTGATCTCCGGGAAGACGCTTTGCTCGGCCACACCCATGGAATAGTTGCCGCGGCCGTCAAAACTATTGGGATTCAGGCCGCGGAAGTCGCGGACCCGCGGGATGGCCAGGTTGATCAGCCGGTCCAGGAACTCATACATCCGCACGCCCCGCAGGGTAACCTTCAGCCCCGTCTCCTGGCCCTGACGGACCTTGAAGTTGGACACGCTCTTCTTGGCTTTGCAGATCAGCGGCTGCTGGCCGCAGATCATCGCCAGGTCCTTGCGGGCCAATTCCAGGTACTTCTTGTCCTGCGTGGCCTTGCCCACACCCATGGAGACCACGATCTTCTCGACGCGGGGCACGGCCATGATGGTCCCGTAGCCGAACTCCTTCGTCAGTTCAGGAACGATCTTCTTCTTGTACAGTTCTTTCAAACGCGCCATAGTTTTCTTCATTCCCTGGTGCGGCCCTCTGGGGCGGCCGACCTTCGGCTATCGCGCCCGCTTGACGACACCCAGTTCCGTGCCGTCGGTCGTCACGCGCCGCTTGCTCCCGTCCTGGCCCCGCACGTAGCGCACACGGGTGCCCTGAGACGTCTTCGGATTCACCGGCAGCACATTGCTGATGTGAATCGGCTGCTCCACGCCGATGCGCCCGCCCTGGGGGTTACGCCGGGAAGGACGCACGTGTTTCTTTGCGATGTTCTGCCCCTGGACGATCACCACGTTGTCGTCCGGATACACGTGCAGCACGCGTCCGGTGGCTCCCTTCTGGTCGCCGGCGATGATCTGCACCAGATCTCCTTTTTTGATGTGTATGGCCATGCGAAAAGCCTCTTTCTGTTCTACTGGAATCCGCTACACCACCTCGCCGGCCAGGGAGATGATCTTCATGTAGTTCTTCTCGCGCAACTCCCGCGCCACGGCGCCGAAGATGCGCGTGCCGATCGGGTTGCCTTCGTTGTCGATCATCACCGCGGCATTGCTGTCGAACCGCACGTAACTGCCATCGGGCCGCCGCACGGCCTTGCGGGTGCGGATGACCACGCACTTGTGCACCTTCTTGTCGTCCAGCTGACAGGTGGGCAGCGACTTCTTGATCGCGACCCAGATCACGTCGCCGACGCCGGCCATGGAGCGGGTGAACTGCCCCTTGGCACTCGTGCCGCGCTTGACGCGGATGCACATGGCCACCTTCACGCCGGAGTTATCGGCGACATCCACCATGGTAAACGGCTGAATCATATGCTATCTCGTCCTCGATCCTACGCCTGGATCGCCTTCTGGGCCACCTGGACCACGCGCCAACTCTTGGTCTTGCTGTAGGGCCGGCACTCGACGATTTCGACCACGTCGCCGACCCCGCACTGGTTCCCTTCGTCGTGCACCGCCAGCCTCGTCCGCCGGCGAATGTACTTGTTGTACTTCGCGTGCTTGACCCGGAACTCAATCTCCACCCGGATGCTCTTGGTGCCGCTCTTGCTGGTCACCACGCCCGTCAACGTCTTGGTTCGTTTCGTCGTTTCCATATCGGCCATATCTGCGCCGCGCCCCGGGGGGGCTACGCGCTTCGCTCCTGCAACACGGTTCGAATCCGGGCGATGTCCCGGCGCACGTTGATGATGCTCTTGGAATTCTCCAGCTTCTCGGTCACCGCCTGCGACCGCAGCTCAAACAGACGCTTCTCCAGGTCGGCCAGGGAGCTCTGCAGCTCGTCGGCGGTCATTTCCCTTAACTGCTTGGCTTTCACGTTGTACCTCTCTCAGAGCCCGCGTCCGCGTTTGATGAACCGCATCCGGATCGGCATCTTGTGCGCCACGCGGGAGAGAGCCTGCTTGGCGACCTCTTCCGTGACCCCGCCGATTTCGAAACAGACCATGCCGGGCCGTACCCGCGCCACCCAGAACTCCGGCTCGCCCTTGCCCTTGCCCATACGGGTCTCCAGCGGCTTGGAACTGACCGGCTTGTGGGGGAAGATGCGGATATACACCTTGCCTTCGCGGTGCAGATAGTGGGTCGCCGCCACGCGGCCGGCCTCGATGTTCTTGGCCGTGACCCAGCTCATCTCCAGCGCCTGCAACCCGTAGTCGCCGAACGCGACGTAGTTGGCACGCTGCGCGGTGCCTTTCATCTTGCCGCGCTGGCTCTTGCGGTATTTGACTCTCTTTGGCATCATTGCCATAGGAAACCTCTTTCAAAGCAACTGGGCCACGACTTGTCAGGACTGCCCCGGCATCTGCGACCCGGTCCCCCCGGCGGGTCCGCCCCGTTCCCCGTCGGGCGCGCCTTGCGCCCCGCGCTGCGGCTGACCCTCACCCGGCCCACCGGGCCCCATGCGCCGCGGCGGCCGCCGCCGCTGGCGATGCTCGCTCGGCACCAGCTCTTCGCCAAACTTGCCCCGGTAGATCCAGACCTTGATCCCGATCGCGCCGTAGGTAGTGCGGGCCGTAGCCGTCGCGTAATCGACATCGGCGTCCAGCGTATGCAGGGGAATGCTGCCCATCTTCTGCGTCTCGGTCCGGGCCATTTCCGACCCCGCCAACCGCCCGCTGCAGGTGATCTTGACGCCCTTGGCGCCGGCATTCATCGCCGATTCGCAGTACTGCTTCATGGTCCGGCGGAAGGAAGCCCGCTTGGCGAGCTGCTCGGCAATCGCCTCCCCCACCAGGGTCGCGCTCAAATCGGGCTCTTTGATCTCGATGACGTTGACCGTGACCTTGCGTCCGGTGAGTCCCTCGAGCTCCTCCCGGAGCTTGTCGACTTCGCCGCCGCGCGGCCCGATCACGACGCCCGGCCGCCCGCTATGCATCGTCACGTTGACTTCATTGCGCGTCCGGATGATCTCGACCTTCGCGACCGCACCCTTGGGCATCTGCCGG
Source organism: Planctomycetota bacterium (assembly GCA_025459125.1). Lineage (GTDB taxonomy): Bacteria > Planctomycetota > Phycisphaerae > Sedimentisphaerales > Anaerobacaceae > PLanc-01. Next base: position 13,320 of record JALORE010000016.1, read on the forward strand.
TTGAAGCGGCCATCGATGTACCGCCGGATCTTCTGGTCTTCGACGAGAAAATCGCCGTAGTTGGCCTTGGGCGCGAACCACGTGCTCTGCCATCCGAGCGTGACCCCCGTGCGAAACCCGATTGGAGACGTTTTTTGACCCATAGTCCCGTATCTCGATTCTACCTTCTCTTACGCCGATCTCACTCCTGGCTGACCGTCACATGAATATGACACGCCTTCTTGCGGATGGGATGGGCCCGGCCGCGGTCCTTCGGGATCCAGCGCTTCGTCCCGATCCGAATACCCGCCTCATCCACCCGGGCCTCCTTGACGTAGAGCGTGTCCACGTCCGCCTGGTGCTCATCCGCATCCGCGACCGCCGCTTTGAGCACCTGGTTCACCATGGGGGCCGCGCGTTTGCGCGTGAACTTCAGCAGGTCCATGGCCTCCTGCACCGGCCGGCCCCGGATCAGGGTCGCGACCAGGCGCACCTTGCGGGCGGCCATGGGCGCGTAACGATAGAAGGAATGCCAGTCGCTGATCTCGGCGACTTCCACGGCCAACGTTTCGGCCAGCCGCTGCACGTCTTCGGTCTTCGGCAACGGCCGCATCAGGCCACGCTGCCAGTTCTTCAAGGCCGCGATCGCATCCTGCAGATCAAGCCCGCCCCGCACGATGCTCCGGGCGAGGCCCTCGACCGTGACCCCTTTCTCCTTGGCTACCAGCTTCAGTTTATTCGCACTTAACATACTTCATGCCCCACGTCTGATCGGTCACCCTGCGGCGCCCGATGGACTTGCATGGCTATTTGATCTTCTTGCTCGAATGTCCGCGGAACGTCCGGGTGAGCGAGAACTCCCCGAGCTTGTGCCCGACCATGTCTTCAGTGACGAACACCTTGTTGAAGGCCTTGCCGTTGTGGACCATAAACGTGAATCCCACAAACTCCGGCACGATCGTGCAGCGGCGGGCCCAGGTCTTGATCGGCTCGCGCGACCCTTCCGCGACCTGCCGACCGACCTTCGCCATCAGCTTGTCATCAACGTACGGTCCTTTTTTCAGCGATCTTCCCATCTGTGTCTCTCTCTAGCGCCCGGTTCGTTCGAACGACCCGGGGCTCGGTGCCTTAGAGCACCATCTGGCCCTGTCTGTTCTTGCGTCGGCGAATGATCCGGCTGTTGCTGACCTTGCGGGGACTGCGGGTCTTGCCGCCCTTGGCCAACACGCCCGTCGGGGAGACGGGATGACGACCGCCGTTCGAACGCCCCTCGCCGCCGCCCAGCGGATGATCCACCGGGTTCTGCGCCTTGCCGCGCACGTGGCCGCGGCGCCCGCGGTGGCGCATGCGTCCGGCCTTGCCGATGCTGATATTCTGATGATCGGGATTACCGAGGCGGCCGATGGTCGCCCGGCACTCGCGGCGCACCATGCGCATTTCGCCGCTCGGCAGGACGACGGTAACCCAATCGCCCTCCTTGGCGACGATCCGGGCGGCGCCGCCGGCGCCGCGGACCAGCTTGCCGCCCTGGCCGGCGGTCATCTCGATGTTATGCACTTCCAGACCCGCGGGAATCGAGCCCAGCGGCATGCAGTTGCCGGCCTTCGGCTCGACCTCGGTGCCGCTCTCCAGCACATCGCCAACCGCGATGCCCATGGGGTACAGGATGTAGCGTTTTTCCCCGTCCTGGTATTGGAGCAGGGAGATAAAGCAGGTGCGGTTCGGATCGTATTCCACCGTCGCGACCGTGGCGGGGACGCCGTCCTTGTTCCGCTTGAAGTCGATGGTGCGGTAGATCCGCCGGGCCCCGCCGCCGCGGAAGCGCACGGTGGCCTTGCCGCTATGGTTGCGGCCGCCGCTCTTTTTGATTCTTTTGCACAGCGTCTTTTCCGGTCGGTCCGTCGTCAGTTCAGCCCAATCATTCACCGAACTGTTGCGGCGTCCCGGACTGGTCGGCCTGTAGATGCGAATACCCATACGTCGATCTCTCTCTACGATCCACCGGATCAGAACAAGTCAATATGATGGTCGGGCGCCAGGAACACGACCGCCTTCTTCCAGGCGGAGGTGACTCCCATCCGGCGGCCCCGGCGCCGGCGTTTGCCCTTGTGGTTGGCCGTGCGGACCTTATCCACTTTCACGCCGTAGATTTTCTCAATCGCGTTCTTGATTTCCGTCTTGTTCGCCTGACGGTGCACCTCGAAGGAATACGCGCCCTTGACATTGGCGAAGTGCATTCCCTGCTCGGTGACGATCGGCCGGATTACTACGCTATAATCATCCATCGTTCGTTTCAATCCACACCCGCGCGCTGCGGGTAACCCTAGGCGGTCGCGTTCTGGGGACCGTCAGCCCTTCTATCGAGAAAAGACGTCAGCGCGTCCCTGGTAAACAGCACCTGGCGATGATTGACGATGTCCGCCGCGTTCAGGTCGGCCACCGGCAGCACGTCCACTTTGCGGATATTCCGCACCGACTTGTACACGTTCTCATCGAATTCGTGGGTGGCCACCAGGCAACTGCGCTCGATCTTGAGGTTTTTCAGGACGTTGGCAAAGTCCTTCGTCCGCGGCTTCTCGAAGGCCAAGCCCTCGACCACGACCACGCTGTTCGAGCGGAGCTTGGCCAGCACGGCGGAGTCCCGGGCCAGGAGGCGCTGCTTGCGGGGCATCGCCTGGCGGAAGTCCCGCGGGACTTTGGCGAAGGCCATGCCGCCGCCCACCCGCTTGCCCGTCCGGCGGTTGCCCACGCGGGCGTTGCCGGTGCCCTTCTGCCGAAAGAGCTTGCGGGTCGAGCCGGCGACGACGCCGCGGCTCTTGGTCGCAACGGTGCCCACACGCTTATTGGCGTGATACATCACGAGCGCCTGCTTGAGCAGAGCATAGCGGATGCGCCCGCCCAGCACGGCCTCATCGACCTGGATCGTACCTACCGGCTGCCCACTCGTATTGAAGACACTCAACTCAATCATCTCAAGTTCCACTTGCAGAGCCAAGACTCTTGGCCGTTTTTACAATGCAGTAGCCGCCGGCGGGGCCCGGCACGGTGCCTTTGACCACCAGCAGGTTTCGTTCCTCATCCACGGCCACCAGCACGTGATTCTTGGTCGTCACCCGGGCATCGCCCATGTGCCCACCCATGTGTTTGCCGCGTTTGAGACCACCGCCCATACCGGCGTTCATCGCACGGGCCGCGATGGACCCGGGAGCCCGGTGCTTGCGCTCGGTGCCGTGCGAGGCGGGGAAGCCCTTGAAGCCGTAGCGTTTCATGGGCCCGGCAAAACCTTTGCCCTTGCTCGTTCCGATGATGTCCACGAGTTTGGTGCCGGCGAAGACCGCCACCGTCAGGGAGTCCCCCGGCTGGTACTCCAGCTTGGCATCGCCCGACAGCCGCCACTCGCGGACGAACTTCTTGGGGTCGGTACTTGCCTTGCGGGCATGCCCGATCGCCGGTTGGGTACGCCGCGAGGGTTTTACGTCCTCGAAGCCGAGCTGAATGGCATTGTAGCCGTCCGTCTCGCTGGTCTTGATCTGGGTCACCGTGCATGGGCCGGCCTGGATCACCGTGACCGGAATCAAGCGGCCGGCCTCGTCATAGACCCGCGTCATGCCGACTTTCTTGCCAAGCAACATCGCCATAATCTCAGATCCTACGTTCCTACGCCTTGATTTTGACAAATACGCCCGCCGGGACGACCAATCGGTTCAGAACTTCGGCCGTCCGGGCATTCGCCTCGTGGATGTCAATCAGCCGCTTGTGGGTGCGCAGCTCAAACTGCTCCCGCGACTTCTTGTCCACATGCGGGCTCCGCAACACGGTGTAGCGCTCAATCCGTGTCGGCAGGGGGATCGGTCCGCTCACCCGCGCGTTGGTCCTGCGGGCGTGTTCCACGATCTCCTTGGCGGAGGCATCAAGCGCACGGTGATCGTACGCTTCCATCCGGATCCTTATTTTTTCACTTTCGGAAGCCATATTGCTCCTCGGAACCTGCTTCTGCATCGGCCGCGATCCGGCCCTTCACCGCCGGATCGGACGTGGTTATCAATCACGCCCAGACTGCCACTTACTACCATTTGGGCCGGCCAGTTGAGAGCAGATACTCTCTCCCTGCTGACCAAGACCGCTCATTGGTTGAGGCAGGAAAGCCCAGCGGGCCCCCTCCCGGCCGGGTCACAACGACCGGCCGGCGTCCGGAGCCGCATGGCCTTCCTTAAGAGTCAGGGTCGGGCTCCACGTGGAACCCCGGCAAAGCCACCTTACTTTGCCCACCCTAAGCTACACAGATACCCGTTGCGCCATCCTTGATGGCAATCACAGATATGCCACAGCGTAACTCGTATCGCAAAGTCATCCATGACAATGCTCGCTACAGCTGAAAAAGGACGAATTTATCGCGAGAAAAACCGCTTGTCAACGGGCAAAAACGAGCCCGTTGCGAAAATTTTTCAATTTGGCGTCATTTTTTTAGAAGAGAATCTGCTTGGCCACCTGGTCCGGTACCCGTTCATAGGTCATCGGCTCCATGGTGAAGCTGCCGCGTCCTGCGGTCAGGCTGCGAATATCGCTGGAATAGCCGAACAGCTCGACGAGAGGCACCTTGGCGTCGATGACCCGCATGGCGCCGTGAACCCGGCAATCCGTGATGACGCCCCGCTTGGCCAGCAGGTCGGCCTGGATGGCGCCGAAATTGGCCTCAGGGACCACGGCCTGCACCCGCATGACCGGCTCCAGGAGGACGGGACGGGCTTCCTTCAACGCCCTCTCAAAGGCGATCGACCCGGCCTGCTCGAAGGCCAGATCCGACGAATCCACCGGATGATGCGAACCATCCACCAGGGTGGCTTTGACACCCACCACGGGATAGCCACCCAGAACACCGTTGCCGGCGGCTTCCCGGACGCCTCGTCCCACATGAGCGACATACTCATAGGGGACTTTATCGGACGGCACGCGATCCTCGAACTCGACGCGCCCCACGGCCAAGCCCTGCTCGTCCAGCAGCGGCTGAACCTCCAACACGACATGACCGTACTGTCCCCGCCCGCCGGTCTGGTGAATGAACTTGCCCTCGGCCAAGGCCGGCCGGGTGATCGTTTCCTTGTAGGCCACGCGCGGCTTGCCCACCCGGACATCCACCTTCATGTCCTTAACCAGCTTGTGCTGGAGAATCTCGAGGTGAAGCTCGCCCATGCCGCTGATGACGGTCTGGCCGGTATCGGGGTCCGTCTTGTAGGAGAACGTCGGATCTTCCCGCCGCAGAGCCTCCATGGCATCGCCCAGCTTGGCACGGTCCGCCGCCGAGCGAGGCTCAATCGACATCGTGATGACGGTCTGCGGGAAGGTGATGCTCGGCAGGACGATGGGCTTCTTGGGATCGCAGAGGGTGTCGCCGGTGAGAGTATGACGCAGACCGACGACCGCCACGATGTCGCCGGACCGGGCGGAATCCAGGATCCGGCGGTCGTTCGCGTGCATCTCGAAGACCCGCATGATGTTCTCTTTGGCGTCCCGGTTCGGGTTCAGGACGCGGCTGTTGGTCTTGAGGGTCCCCTGGTAAATACGCAGAAAATACAGATCGCCGTGGGTATCGGTGATGATTTTAAAAGCCAGGGCCACCAGGGTCCCTTCGGGATCGCACTTCACCGGGATCTTCTTGGCCTCGTCCTGGGCCTTGTGACCTGTGATCGTCGGCCTCTCCAGCGGAGACGGCAGGTAGTCCACAACCCCGTCCAGCAGCCGCTGGACCCCGATGTACTTCAGGGCCGAGCCGACGAAGACCGGGTTGAGCTTGTTGTCCAGGGTGCCCTTACGGAGGGCCCGCCGGATGGCGGCCTCGGGCGGCGACACGTCGTTGATGAAGGCGGCCATCAACTCCTCATCGTACTCGGCGGCCATCTCGAGCATCCGCGCCCGATACTTCCTGGCCTTTTCCGCCAACTCCGGCGGAATGTCCGCTTCACGGAACTTCGCGCCCAGTTCCTGGGTCTCATAAAACACGGCTTTCATGGCGATCAGATCGACGATCCCGGTAAAGGAGTCCTCGGCACCGATCGGGATTTCCACCGGGACCACGTTGGCCAGCAGCTTGTCGTGAATGCTCTGGACGCTCATCTCGAAGTCCGCGCCCGTCTTATCCATCTTATTGATGAAACACAGGCAGGGCAGCGCATATTTCTGACCCTGGCGCCACACCGTCTCGCTCTGAGCCTGCACGCCCTCGCTGCCGTCGAACACGGCGACGGCCCCGTCCAGGACCCGCAGCGAGCGCTCCACCTCCGCGGTGAAGTCGATGTGCCCGGGCGTATCGATCAGGTTGACGTCGAACCCCCGCCACGGGCACTTCGTCGCGGCCGAAGTGATCGTGATGCCCCGCTTCTGCTCTTCCTCCAGGTAGTCCATGACCGCGGTACCATTGTGGACCTCCCCCATTTTATACGTTCTGCCCGTATAGTAGAGGATGCGCTCCGTGACGGTCGTCTTGCCGGCATCGATGTGCGCCATGATCCCAATGTTTCTTATTTTGTCCAGACTACCCATACTAACACGCGCGATCCGCTTATGCAGCGGACTTCTGTGAAACAAACGCTGGGCCCGATTCGAGAAGAGGCCCGTTGCACGGCGCGGTGCTTCTCCAACCTCGACGGCCGGCCCAACGTCCCTTCGCAGAAGTCCACTCTACATAAAAAAACTGCCACGATCCTCACCAGAGTCGACCGTGGCAGTAAGACTGCTTGGGGCTTTACCAGGCGAAGTGGGCAAACGCCTTGTTCGCCTCCGCCATGCGATGCACGTTATCCCGTGTCGTCATGGCGCCGCCCTGCTTGTTGTAGGCGTCGACGAACTCGGCGGCCAGTCGCTCGGCCATGGGCTTGCCCTTCTTGCCGCGAGCGGACAGCAGAATCCAGCGAAACGCCAGCGACTGCTGCCGTTTCGGGTTCACCTGCATCGGCACCTGGTAGCTGGCACCGCCGACCCGCTTGCTGCGGACCTCCAGCGCCGGCTTGACGTTGTTGATGGCGGTTTCGAAGACCTCCAGCGGCGAGACGTCCTTGATCTTCCCGGCCACGATCGCCATGGCGCCGTAGAAAACGTCCTGTGCGGCGCTCTTCTTGCCGTCCCACATCATACAGTTGATGAACTTGGAGACCAGCTTGCTGTTGTACTTCGAATCCGGTCTCAATTCCTGGCTGGATGCCGTGAACTTCTTAGCCATAGCACTCCTTCGAATTATGATTTACGAATTATGAACTGTGATTTGCCGGCATCCATGGGAGCGGCCCGGCCGCGGCAACGGCCTCGAACCACAAATCATCAATCATAAACCATAAATCATAAATCACTTCGCCCTTTTGGCGCCGTACTTGCTTCTGCCGCGCTGGCGGCCGGCCACGCCGGCACAGTCCAGCACGCCGCGGACGATATGATACCGCACACCGGGCAGGTCGCGCACGCGGCCCCCGCGGATCAGCACCGTGCTGTGCTCTTGCAGGTTGTGGTCGACGCCCGGAATATAGGCGGTCACTTCTTTACCGCTGGTCAGCCGCACACGCGCCACCTTTCGCAGAGCGGAGTTCGGCTTCTTCGGGGTCTGCGTCCGGACGATCAGGCATACGCCGCGTTTTTGCGGCGAGCCGCTGATATCGGACATGCGTTTGCGCTTCTTGGAAGCGATTCTCGGTTTCCGCACTAACTGGTTGATCGTCGGCATAGATCCTCTGATTCTCGAAGTTTGATGTTTGATTTGCCGTCGTTCGGTTGGACGAGTCCTGCCGCGTCCGCGGCCTCGACCCGCAAATCAAAAATCATAAATCATACATTACTCGATGCCCAGCACCTCTTTGATCCGGGACTCGGCCTTGGCCTCCATGTCGACCGGCTTCTCTTCCTTGATGCCTTCGAACTCCTTCGGCAGCGGCGCCTCGACCAGATGCTTGACCCGCATCTCCAGGTGCGGCTTGAACGCCGTGCCGGCCGGGATCAAATGTCCCAGGATCACGTTCTCCTTCAGGCCGTGCAATTCGTCCACTTTACCGGCCAGGGCTGCTTCCGTCAATACCTTTGTGGTCTCCTGGAAGCTGGCGGCGGCGATGAAGCTGTCCGACCAGAGCGAGGCCTTGGTGATGCCCAGCAGCAGCGTCTTGGCGGTGGCCGGTTTGGGCTTGCGGCCCTTGGCCGCCGCGCCGCCCAACGCCTCGACCTTCTCATTGAGCCGGGCCAGCTCTTTCTTGTCCACGACCTGGCCTTCCTGCAGGTCCGTCACATCGCCCGGCGTGACGATCTTGATGCTGTTGGTCAACCGATCGTTTTCCTTGCGGAACACGAACTTGTCCGCCACTTCACCCGGCAGGAACGAGCTGTCGCCCACGGAATCGATTTCGACCTTCCGCATCATCTGCGAAATGGTGATCTCGATGTGCTTGTCGTTGATGTTCACGTTTTGCGAACGGTACACGTTCTGAATTTCCGCGATCAGGTAGCGCTGGAGCGACTCTTCCCCCTTGATGCGCAGGATATCGTGCGGCACCAGCGGACCGTCGGTCAGGGCGTCGCCCGCCTCGATGAGGTCGCCGGTGTGCACGTTCAGGTGACGATCGCGCGGGACGTGGTGCTCTTTCTCCATGCCGCTTTCGCTGCGGATGGTGATTGTCATCTTGCCCTTGCGCTTGTCGCTGCGCAGCTCGACGCGCCCGCTGATCTCGGCCATCGCGGCCGGGTCCTTGGGCTTGCGGGCCTCGAAGACTTCGGTCACGCGCGGCAGACCGCCGGTGATGTCCTGCGTGCCGCCCGTGGCCCGGGGCTGATGCGCGAGCAACTGGCCGGCCTGGACTTCCTGGCCTTCCAACACCTCGATGCGCGCCCCGGCGGGCAGATAGTGGACATCGAGGATCTTGCCCTTGGCGTCTTCGATCATGATCTGCGGGTGTTTGTCGCCCTTGTGCTCGATCACGACCGGTCGCTCGACGACGCGGGCGTCCGCGTCCTTGGCCTTCTTGGTGGTCTTGACGCGCAACTCCTCGGTCTGGACCGTTTCGCCTTCGATGATGTCGACGAAGCGGATGAGCCCCCCCACCTCCGCCAGGATCGGCGTGCGGTGCGGGTCCCACTGGAACAGGATCGTGCCGGCCTTGACGGTCTGGCCGTCCGGCACCAGCAGGATGCCGCCGTAAGGCACCTTGAACTTGTCCAATTCGCGGTCCTTCTGGTCCAGCAGCGCGATTTCGCCGTTGCGTTTGAGCGCGACGATCGCCGTCGTGCCGTCATCCCGCTTGAGCGCGACCGCGTTGACATCCCGGTACTGGACCTTGCCGGTGTGGGTCGCTTCCTGCTCGCGTTCGAGAATGGCGCGGGAGGCGACACCGCCGGTGTGGAAGGTACGCAAGGTCAGCTGCGTGCCCGGCTCGCCGATGGACTGGGCCGCCACAATACCCACGGCCGCCCCTTCCTCGACCAGCAACCCGGTGCTCATGTCCCAGCCGTAACACTTGGCACAGACACCGAACGGGCTGTCGCAAGTCAGCGGGCTGCGGACCCGGATCGCGTCCAGGCCCAGGGCTTCGATCTTGCGCGCGATCTCGTGAGTGATGACCTCGTTCTCATGCACGATCATCTCATCAGTGATCGGGTTGCGGATGTTGTCCCGCGCCGTCCGGCCCACGATCAACTGCGACAGCGGGATATCCACCTGATCGCCGCGGCTGATGCTGGTCTTGGTGATGCCCTGCAACGTGCCGCAATCCCGCTCGATGATGATCACGTTCTGGGCGACGTCGATGAGCTTGCGGGTCAGGTAGCCGGAGTTGGCGGTCTTGAGAGCGGTATCCGCCAGCCCCTTGCGGGCGCCGTGGGTCGAGCTGAAGTACTCGAGCACCGTCAGGCCCTCGCGGAAGTTCGACTTGATGGGCGTCTCGATGATCTCGCCGCTGGGTTTGGCCATCAAGGCACGCATGCCGGCGAGCTGCTGAATCTGGTCGATGCTGCCGCGGGCCCCGGAATCCGTCATGAGGTAGATCGGGTTGAGGTACGGCGTGCCGTCGTCGTTGGTGTCCTCTTTCAGGCCGCGGATCATCTCGTTCGTCACCGCCACGCGGGCATTCGTCCAGGCATCGATCACCTGGTTGTATCGCTCCCGCTCGGTCAGCACGCCGTCTTCATAGTTCTTCTGGATCTTGCCCACGCGTTTCTCGGTGTCGGTGATGATCTCGGGCTTCTTCTTCGGGACTTTCAGGTCCGTCAGACCGAAGCTCAGACCGGCGAGCGTCGCGTTACGGAAGCCCAGATCCTTGATCCGGTCGAGCAGATCGACGGTCGCGGCGCCCCCGGCATACACGAAGCAATCGCTGATGACCTGGCTGAGCTTCTTTTGCGCCATGGTCATGTTGTAGAAGGGCATGCCCTTGGGCAGAATGTCGTTGAAGATGCACCGCCCCACGGTCGTGTCGACCACGTACAGCTTGCCGTCCTGCGCGATCGTCTTGGCCTCACCCGGCTTCTCCTTGAGGAGCCGATGCGGGATCCGCACCCGGATCTTCTCGTGCAGCGAGACCTTGCCCATATCGTGGGCCATCATGGCCTCATGCGCATCGCGGAACACGCGCGGCGGACGGGCCGTCTTGGCCGGCGCGCTGCCGGCCGGCCGGAGGTCATCCAGCATGACCGTCAGATAGTAGTTGCCCATCACCATGTCCTGCGACGGGCCGACCATCGGGGCCCCGTTCGCCGGCGAGAAGATGTTGCTCGTCGTCATCATCAGGACGTGGGTCTCGGCCTGGGCCTCAATGCTCAACGGCAGGTGCACCGCCATCTGGTCGCCGTCGAAGTCCGCGTTGAAGCCCTTGCAGGCCAGCGGGTGCAGCATGATGGCGTTGCCCTCGACCAGCACCGGCTCGAAGGCCTGGATGCCCATGCGGTGCAGCGTCGGGGCACGGTTCAGCAGCACCGGGTGCTGATGAATCACCTCTTCGAGGATGTCCCAGACCTGCTCGTCGCGGCGCTCGATCATGCGCTTGGCGCTCTTGATCGTGTCCGCGTAACCGTGCTGCTTGAGGTTGCGGATGATGAACGGCTGATACAGCTCCAGCGCGATTTTCTTGGGCAGACCGCACTGGTACAACTGCAAATCGGGGCCGACGACGATCACCGAGCGGGCCGAATAGTCCACGCGTTTGCCCAGGAGGTTCTCGCGGAACCGGCCCTGCTTGCCCTTGATCATGTCGGTGAGCGACTTGAGCGGCCGGTTGTTGCTGCCCAGCACGGGCCGGCGGCACCGGCCGTTGTCCAGGAGCGAATCGACCGCCTGTTGCAGCATGCGCTTCTCGTTGCGGATGATGACTTCCGGCGCGTTGAGATCGATCAGCTTCTTGAGGCGGTTGTTGCGGTTGATGATGCGCCGGTACAGGTCGTTCAGGTCGCTCGTGGCGAAGTTGTCCCGCTCCAGGAGTACCAGCGGCCGCAGGTCCGGCGGGATCACCGGCACCGCCTCCAGGACCATCCATTCCGCCTTGTTATTGCTGTTCTTGATCTCGTTGATGGTCTTGAGCCGCTTGGTCAGATCGCGGATCTTCTGCTTGCTGTTGGTCTTGGCGATGGCCTTGCGCAGGTGCGCGCCCAGGACATCCAGGTCCAAGCCTTCCAGCAGCGCTTTGATCGCCTCGGCGCCCATGGCGGCCTTGAACGAGTTGCCGTACTTGCTGGAGGCGTCGCGATATTCCTCTTCGCTGAGGAGTTGTCCCGCCTTCAGGCCGGTCGTGCCGGCATCCGTCACGACGTAATCCTGGAAGTAGATGATCTTCTCGAGGTCCGAGCTCTTCATGCCCAGGATCGTGCCCAGGCGGTTCGGGATCGACTTGAAGAACCAGATGTGCAGCACGGGGGCGGCCAGGTTGATATGGCCCATGCGCTTGCGGCGGACCCGGCTGTGGGTGACCTTGACGCCGCAACGGTCGCAGATGATGCCCTTGAACTTCGTGCCCTTGTACTTGCCGCAGGCGCACTCCCAGTCCCGCTCGGGCCCGAAGATGCGCTCACAGAACAAACCGTCCTTTTCCGGCCGGTAGGTCCGGTAGTTGATCGTCTCGGGCTTGCGGACCTCGCCGAAGGACCAGCTCCGAATGTCATTCGGACTGGCCAGGGAGATCTTGACCGACCCGTAGTCGTTAATGCGATCGTAGATATTACCCAACATGCAAAAGCCCCCTTATGGACTCTTCCTCAACCATCGAATCTACAGAGCCGTCCGTCCCAGGCGCTTCTTCTCGAGCTGAATGTTCAGGCCCAGCCCGCGGATCTCGTTGCACAACACGTCGAAGGACAGCGGCGTGCCGGCCTCCAGCGTGTTCTGGCCTTTGACCATCGACTCATAGATCTTCGTACGGCCCTCCACGTCGTCGCTCTTGACGGTGAGCATTTCCTGCAGGGTGTACGCCGCACCGTAGCCTTCCAGCGCCCAGACCTCCATTTCGCCGAAGCGCTGACCGCCCGTGCGGGCCTTGCCACCCAGCGGCTGCTGGGTAATCAGGCTGTACGGTCCGGTCGCCCGGGCGTGGATCTTGTCATCCACCAGGTGATGCAGCTTCATCATGTAGATGTAGCCGATCGTCGCCTTCTGGTCGAACGGCTCGCCCGTGCGGCCGTCGTAGAGCTGGGTCTTGAGGGTCTTCGGGACGTGAATGAAGAACTCGCCGGTCGGCGGCGCTTCGCCCCGGGACTGGAGCTCCTGTTTGCGGCGTTTCATCAACTGATTCGCTTCTTCCGTCAGATCCTGAATGTCCTCCTCCGTGGCGCCGTCGAAGACGGGCGTGACCGCATGGAAGCCCAGGACCTGGGCCACCCAGCCCAGGTGGGTTTCCAGAATCTGGCCCACGTTCATACGGCTCGGCACGCCGAGGGGATTCAACAGGATATCCAGCGCGGTGCCGTCCTCAAGGAACGGCATATCCTCTTCCGGCATGATCTTGGCAATCACGCCCTTGTTGCCGTGCCGGCCGGCCATCTTGTCGCCGATCGACAGCGTCCGCTTGATCGCCACGTAGATCTTGGCCATCTGCAACACGCCGCTGGGCAGCTCGTCGCCGTGCTTGGCCCGCTCGATGCGCCGCTTCTTCTCCTCCTCGGCTTCGGTGATTTTGGCCCAGAACTTGTTGACGATCGCCTGGACGTCGTCGCGCGCCGCCGCGGGCTTGACCCACTTGATGTCGAAGTTCTCGATCTGCTCGTAGACGACCTCGTCATCCTCGCTGACGCCGACCTTCTGCTTGGTGTTCGGGTCGATGATGGTGACCTCGAACTTGTCGTGAATGGCCCCGACCATCTGGCGGAAGATGGAGCATTCCTTGGTCCGGGCTTCCCCCTCGTACTTGCGGGTTTCCTCGGCCAGGACCTTCTTCTGGTCCTCGCCGCCGACGCCCCGGCGGGTGAACACTTCGGTTTTGATGACCACGCCTTCGTAGCCGCTGGGCAGCTCGAGCGAGTCGTTCTTCACGTCCTCGCCCGCCCGGCCGAAGATCGCGTGCAGCAGCTTCTCTTCCGGGGTCAGTTCCACCTTGCTCTTGGGAACGACCTTGCCCACCAGGATGTCGCCGGGACAGACCCGGGTGCCCTCGCGGACCACGCCGCGCTCGTCCAGGTTCCGCAGGGCCTTTTCGCTGACGTTGGGGATATCCCGGGTGAACTCTTCCTTGCCCAGCCGCGTCTCGCGGACTTCCGCCGTGAACTCGTCGATGTGGATGCTCGTGAAGCTGTCGTTCTTGACCAGCCGCTCGCTGACGATGATCGCGTCCTCGAAGTTGAAGCCGTCGAAGGACACGAACCCGACCAGCACGTTTTTGCCCAGCGCCAGGATGCCGTTGGAGGTCCCGCCGCCGTCGGCGATGACCTGCCCCGCGTCGACCTTCTGCCCGAGCTTGACCACGGGCTTCTGGTTCAGGCAAGTGCGCTCGTTGAGCCCCATGAACTTGTCCAGGGGGTACTCATCCGTGTGATTGATGACGATATGGGTCGCATCGACCTCGGTCACCGTGCCGGCGTGGTCGGCCCTGACCACCATGCTCGAGTTGCTGCCGACGATCTCCTCCATGCCCGTGCCGACCAGCGGCGGCTCGCTCCGGAGCAGCGGCACGGCCTGGCGTTGCATGTTCGAGCCCATCAGGGCGCGGTTGGCGTCATCGTGCTCCAGGAACGGAATCAACGACGCGGAGACCCCGACGATCTGCTTGGGCGAGATGTCGATGTACTCGACCTCGTCGCGCGTGGTCTGCGCCAACTCGCCGGCCTTGCGGGCCAGCACGAGCTCTTCCGCGATCGCCTTGGTCTTGGGATCGACGACGCTGGGCGGCGCAAAGATGGCCCGCATTTCCTCATCGGCCCGCAAATAGGCGACTTCGCCGGTCAGCTTGCCGTTCTTGACCTTGCGATAGGGGCTGAGCAGGAAGCCGTAGGCGTCGATGGTCGTGAAGATCGCCAACGAGGAAATCAGACCGATGTTCGTGCCTTCGGGCGTCTCGATGGGGCAGATGCGCCCGTAGTGGCTGATGTGGACGTCGCGGACCTCGAAGCCCGCCCGCCGGCGGTTCAAGCCGCCCGGCCCGAGGGCCGAAAGACGCCGCTCGTGCGTGAGTTGGCTCAGGGCATTGGTCTGGTCCACCACCTGGCTCAGCTCGCCGCGTCCGAAGAAGAAGTTGATGCTGCTGGCCACGCTCTTGGAGTTGATCAGATCCGCCACCCGCGGCGGCTCTTCCGCATCGCGTTTGATGCTCATCCGCTCCTGGGCGGTCCGGCGCAGCTTCAGCAGACCCTTGCGGATCTCGTCGGCCGCCAACTCGTCGATGGTCCGGAGCCGGCGGTTGCCGAGGTGATCGATGTCGTCGACCTCGCCTTCGTTGTTCCGCAGCGCCAGCATGTACTTCATCGTGTTGAGGAAGTCCTCGGGACGCAGCGTCATCTCGTTCTCGTCGACCGACTGGCCGAACTTGCGGTTGAGCCGGAACCGGCCTACCTTGCCGAGACGATACCGGTTGGAATCGAAGAACTTCTCCGCGAAGAAGGCTTCGGCCTTCTCCTGATTCGGCGGGTTCCCCGGCCGCAGACGCATGTAGAATTTCAGCAGAGCCTGATCGTGGCTCTGGGTGTCGTCCTGGGCCAGCGTGTTCAGGATGATCGTGTCACGCACATCCTCGATGACCTCGACCTTCTTGATGTCGCTCTGCTGGATGGCGTCCAGCTTGTCGCCGATCTGGGCGGCGGCCTCGACGAGGATCTCCCCGGTCGTGGTATCCACAATCGGGCCCACCGCCCACATCGTCGACGTCAGCTTGTTCGTGGGCAGCACCTTGGGAGTAAAGAACAGCCGCAGGATGGCGTCGGTCGTGCTGTAGTCGGGGTTGATGGCCCGCAGGAACACCGTGGCCGGAATCCGGCTGGACTGGTCGATCTTGACGACCAGAATATCCTTCTGCGTGACACCGATCTCGATCCAGCTTCCGCGCTCGGGGATGATCCGGCCCCCGTGCAGCACGCGGTCGCCTTCCTTGCTCTCGATCAGGAAGTCGACGCCGGGACTGCGGTGCAACTGGCTTACCAGCACGCGGACGGCACCGTTGACGATGAACTCACCGCCGCCGATCATCACCGGCATCTCCCCGAGGTAGATCGCCTGCTCCGCCATGTCCGCACCGCTCTCGGTGCGCAGGCGGCAGTGGATCTTCAGAGGGTAGGCATACGTCAGACGCAGTTGCCGGCATTCGAGGGACGTGTAGTGCGGCTTCTCCAGCTCATAGTAGAGGTACTCCAGGGTCATCTTCTTGTCGTAACTCTCGATGGGGAAGATTTCCCGAAACAGCGCCTCCAGACCGAGGTCCGCCCGCTTGGTCGGCGGGAGGTCCATCTGCAGGAACTTGGCGTAGCTCTCCCTCTGGATGGCAACCAGATCGGGGATCTTCACCGCATCCTGCATCCTGCCGAAACTGCGAAATGTCCGCACAGCCATCAAATGCTCCTATGGTAAGACCGTCAATCTCGCGTCCGTGAAACCCGATGTCATGGCCTCACTTTTATCTTTACTCACAAGAGACAGTTCAGGTTCATTTGATTTCGACGGTGGCCCCGGCCTCTTCCAACTGCTTCTTGGCGGCCTCGGCGTCTTCCTTGCTCACGCCTTCTTTCACCGGCTTGGGCACGCCGTCGACCAGTTCTTTCGCCTCTTTGAGGCCCAGCCCGGTCAGGGCCCGGACTTCCTTGATGACCTGGATCTTCTTGTCGCCGAAGCCCGTGAGAATCACGTCGAAGGTCGACTTCTCGGGGGCGGCTTCCGCCGCAGCGCCAGCGCCCGCGGCAGCCGGACCGGCAACCATCACGGCCCCGCCGGCGGCCGGCTCGATGCCGTACACTTCCTTCAGATAATCCGCCAGCTCCTTGGCCTGCATCAGGGTCAATCCGACGATCTTGTCGCCCAGTTCCTTGACCTGATCGCTCCACGTTCGTTCGTCTGCCATGGAAAGAAACTCCTATCTCAACTGTGCCGGATGGTAGCCGAGACTCCGTCGTCTCGTTTGACCCTTGCGGGACAGCCACCCTGGCCCTTGGTAAGTATCGATGATTCACACCCGTGGCGCACGGGTGACTAAAGACATGCTTATGCCGCCTGTTTCTCTGCTTTTTCGATGATGCTCTTGAGGCACCCGGCAATGCGGCCGCCCGGTCCCAGCAAGGCGCCGCCCACGCGTGCGCCCGGCGCCAGCACGCAGGCCACATCCCGGGCCAGCAGTTCCGCCCGGCTGGGCATGCGCGACAAGGCCTCGGCACCCTTGCTGTCGAAGAGCGTCCCGTCGGTAAAGGCACCCTTGATCTCGATCGCTTTGACCTTCTTCGTCCAGGCGATCATCTCCTTCGCCATGTCCACAATGCTGTCGCCGCCGTACACGACGGCGCACGGCCCGCTGAAGAGGGCCGCGGCCCCCTCCATCTTCCGATCGCGCAGCGCCCGCGCGAACAGCGAATTCTTCACCACGAGCACGCGGATGCCCTTTTGTTTGAGGGCCCCGCGCATCACGTTGTTGTCGATGCCCCCCACGCCCTTCATGCTGACCACCAGAAAGTCATCGATCGTCTCGTCGCCGACCTTCTTTGCCAGTTGCGCCTGCACGAGTTGTTTGATGTACTTGCTCATCGTATCTCCCAGGAGCGGGCCGCCCGCTCGGGCGGTCGCCCGCAGTCAATCGTTGGTCGCAATCCCTTCGCGGGCCCGGCCTCAGGACAGGTTCACCTGCACCGACGGACTCATGGTCGCCGACAGACAGGCCTTGCGGATATAGGAACCCTTCGCGCCGGAGGGCTTGATCCTCTTGATATGGTTGACGAACGCCTCAATGTTCTCGACCAGCTTCTTTTTGTCGAAGCTCTGTTTGCCCACCACGGCGTGGACGTTGCCGCCGGCGTCGTTGCGGAACTCGATCTTGCCGGCCTTGAACTCCGCCACCGCGGTGGCCACGTCGTCGGTCACCGTGCCGTTCTTGGGCGAAGGCATCTTGCCCTGGGGACCGAGTACGCGCCCGAGCTTGCCGACCTTGCCCATGACCTTCGGGGAGGCGATGGCCACGTCGAAGTCCGCCCAGCCGTCCATGACCTTCTTGACCAGCTCGTCGACGCCGGCCTCGATGGCCCCGGCCTTCTTGGCGGCCTCGACCAGCGACTCGTCGCAGAAGGCGATCACCTTCTTCTCCTTGCCGACGCCGTGCGGCAGCGACAGGGAGCCGCGCACCAACTGATCCGTCTGTTTCGGATCAATCCCGAGCCACAAAACGCACTCGACGGTCTGGTCGAACTTCACGCCTTTGAACGACTTGACCTTGTCAACCGCCTGGTCCAGGCTCAGCGGGGTTTCGCTCGACTGCTGGGCCTCTTTCTGATACCGTTTGCTCCTCGGCTTCATATCCTGTATCTCATTTCTCTCGAACACGCGACGGAGGACCGGGTCCTCAATCGACAACCTCGATTCCCATGCTGCGGGCCGTGCCCCGAATGATCTTCTCGGCCTTGTCCAGGTCGTAGGCGTTCAGGTCCTTGGCCTTGGTCTCGGCGATCCTGCGGACCTGGGCGGCCGTCACTTTGCCGACCTTCTCCTTGTTGGGCGTGCCGCTGCCCTTGGCGACTTCCGCCGCCTGCTTGAGCAGCACCGCCGCCGGCGGGCTCTTGACTTCGAAACTGAAGCTCCGGTCGCTGTAGACCGTGATCACCACCGGCACGATGGTTCCATTCATCTCCCGCGTGCGCTCGTTGAACTGGGAAACGAACTGCCCGATATTGACGCCATGCTGGCCGAGCGCCGGTCCGATCGGCGGGGCCGGGGTGGCCTGCCCGCCGGGGGCCTGCAACTTGATTTGAGTCGTGATTTCCTTTGCCATCTTCTACCCTTCTGAATTATGAATTATGAATTATGATTCAGGGTTTAAGGCCGCCGGCGCGGCCGGACCGCCCACCGGGGCGACAGCAAATCACAATTCACACTTCATAATCCGTAAATTCCTACACCTTCTCGATCTGCCAGTATTCGATGTCGAGCGGGGTGCTGCGCCCGAAGATCGTCACGATGACCTTGACGATACCCCGTTCCGAATCGATCGAATCGACGACGCCTTCGAAGTTCTCGAACGCCCCCTCGCGAATCTTGATGTGATCGCCCTTCTGGAATTCCACCTTGATGCTGGGCGCTTCTTCCGGCTTCTCCGCTTCCAGCAGCATCTTGGCGACATCCGTGTCCCGCATGGGCGTGGGCATGCCTTCGGTGCCGATGAAATCCCCGACGCCGGTGGTGCCCTTGATCAGGAACCAGGCCTTCTCCGGCACCCGGCCGTCGTCGGTCGTCTCCATCTCCATGAACACGTAGCCGGGATACAGCTTGCGCCGGTGGACCGTCTGCTTGCCGCTCCGGATGCGCTTGATCTGCTCCGTGGGCACCTCGACCCGGCCAATCACGTCCGACAGTCCCTCCTGCTCGACCTTGCGCGCAAGGGCCTCCCGGACCTGCATCTCCTTGTTCGCCGCAACTCTAAGAACGTACCATCGCATCTGCTTCAATCCGCACCCGCGCACCGCGGATGACATCCTTTCGGGCTCGTGCCCACGTGCCTCTCGCCCAGACCGCTGCGTGCCGCCGCTTCTGTGCCGGCAGCTCTTCTTCCCGATCCCCAGCCTTGCGGCCGGACCGGCTTCACCCGATCAGCTTCTGGAAAATCAGTTGAAAAACGAAATCCGTCATGCCCAACAAGGTCGCCATGACCAACACGACGATGATGACCACGAAGGTCGAGACCGCCACTTCCTTGCGGCTGGACCAGTTCACCTTCTTCAACTCCCCTTCCGCCGCGATCAGGAAATCCGCGACGGCGGGCTTGTTCAGCAGCCAGTACGTCAGCACCGACAATCCGACGAGAATCGCCGCCGGGATCATCGTCGCGATCCACAAGCTCACATCGGACCCGGTCAGCACGTCGTACAGCCGCCAGCAGCCGATGGTCACCGTGGCCGCCACGGCGAACCCGCTGCCCAGTCGTGTATACTTTGCCTGCCCCGGTTTATAAATCTGCGTCAGCATAGTCGAAAATCCCGTTCAATCCGTGGTTCGATCCGGCCCCGGCACGGTCTCGAGCCCACAGCACGCCAGGAGGGAATCGAACCCCCAACCTTTGGTTTTGGAGACCAATGCTCTACCAAGTTGAGCTACTGGCGTATGGCCCCGGTTCTTTCGAGGAAAGCCGAAGCTGCTCGCTATTTGCGCCGGATCTTGTGCACCGTCCGCTTGCGCTCGCTCTTGCAGTACTTCTTGAGCTCCAACTTGGGTGCACCTTCCGCGACACTGACTTCCGTTCGGTAGTTCCGCTGGCTGCACTCACTGCACTCGAGCCAGACGTACTCTCTCTTGCTTTTCTTTTTTTTCGCCATAGTGCGTGTATTTCGACCGGCGGCCCGCCCGAGCGGGCCGCGGCAACGACCTCAACTCAGGCAATGACTTTCGTGACGACGCCGGCACCGACCGTGCGTCCGCCTTCGCGAATGGCGAACCGCAGGCCCTCTTCCATCGCGATGGGCGAGATGATCTCGATGTCCATCGTGATGTTGTCGCCGGGCATGCACATCTCGGCCGTCTTGCCGTCTTCGCTCATCAGCGCCAGCACTCCGCCGGTGACATCCGTAGTCCGGAAGTAGAACTGGGGCTTGTAGCCCGGGAAGAACGGCGTATGCCGCCCGCCCTCTTCCTTCGTCAACACGTACACCCGGGCGTGGAACTTGGTGTGCGGGGTGATGCTGCCAGGCTTGGCAATCACCTGGCCGCGTTCCAGGTCCTTCTTCTCGACGCCGCGCAGCAGCACGCCGATGTTGTCGCCGGCCTGCCCTTCGTCCAGGGTCTTGTTGAACATCTCGACGCCGGTCACGACGCTCCTGCGGGTATCCTTGGCCAGACCGATGATCTCGATTTCTTCACCGACGTGGACCTTGCCCCGCTCGACACGGCCCGTACCGACGGTGCCGCGGCCTTTGATGCTGAATACGTCTTCGACCGGCATCAGGAACGGCAGCTCGGTCTCGCGTTTGGGAATCGGAACGTACTCATCCATGGCCTTGAGCAGCTCGACGATCGACGCGCACGCCGGATCGTCGATCGTTTCGGCCTTCATCGCCGCGATGGCACTGCCGCGAATCACCGGCGTCTCGTCGCCCGGGAAGTTATACTTGTTCAGCAGCTCGCGAATCTCGAGCTCGACCAAGTCCAGCAGCTCCGGATCGTCGACCAGGTCCACTTTGTTCAGGAAGACGATGACCTTGGGCACGTTCACCTGGCGGGCGAGCAGGATGTGCTCGCGGGTCTGGGGCATCGGCCCGTCGTAGGCGCTGACCACCAGGATCGCACCGTCCATCTGGGCGGCGCCGGTGATCATGTTCTTCACGTAGTCGGCGTGGCCCGGGCAGTCGATGTGCGCATAATGCCGGTTCTCGGTTTCGTATTCCACGTGCGCCGTGGCTATGGTAAGGATCTTCGTCGCATCGCGACGGCCCTGGGATTCGGAAGCCTTGGCGATTTCGTCGTAGGACTTGAACTTCGACAAGCCCTTGAGCTCCATCACCTTCGTCATCGCAGCCGTCAACGTCGTCTTGCCGTGGTCCACGTGCCCGATCGTTCCCACGTTCACGTGCGGCTTGGTCCGTTCAAATACTGCTTTAGCCATCTTCAACTAAACCTCCAAATGTGCAGTTGAGCAGCGATTTGCGTGTCCTTGAATGTCACCTTTGTTGCCATCTTCTGATCCCAAGGGTCCGGCCGCCTGCTATCGCGCACCGGCCGCCCCATGGCTTATCTGCATCGAGCTGCTGATGGGATTTGAACCCATGACCTCGTCCTTACCAAGGACGCGCTCTACCGACTGAGCTACAGCAGCGTTCCAGTCTTCTTGCCGGGCCTGTCCGCCACAGGGGCAGTCTGTGTAGAGACAGTAATACCTTGCCGGGAGACCCGCGGATGACTCCTTCATCCACATCGATCTCCACACTGGCGGCAAGGTTTTCTCTCTTGGCCCTAGTACTTTTGAATTATAAATCGATGAATATATGGTAGAGGCCGGGGAAGTGCAAATAGAAAAAACAAAAAATGCAAAAAAAGCCTCCTACCTGCCTGGCCTCCCACCCCAGGGCACCATCCCAGTTCCAGCGCGTCTCCGCCGCCTGCGAACCACCGACGAGCTCAGTTGACTCGGTAGCTTTCCTCGCCCTTTTTGGCTTTGGCAAAGGCCTCGGACCAGCGACTCAGCAGAGCCTCCCACGCTCGCACCGCCTGGGCATCACGCATCGGTGGCTTTATTTGCCGCAGCGCCGCGATCACCGCGTTCGGGTCCGCCGTCGCCGGGCTGTTCAGATGCTCATCGATCGTCTTGACCAGGAAGCCCTTCTCCAAATCCAAGTTCTTTTCCTGCAAGCACTTGTAGACAAGCTCGCGGGCCTGCTCCACGTCGGCCAAACCGAGATAGACGCCCAGAAGCTGCCCCTGGGCCCACTGCCGTTCGTCTTCCGTGGTTGCCAGGACCAGCAGCGTCCGGAGAGACTCGGAGGCCAGTTTCAGGTTGTTGCCGTCCAGGTACAGCTTGGCCAGACTCGTCTGCGCCCCCTTGAGCAAATCCGTGCGATTCTCGCTTTGCGCCCGCTGCTCCAGCAGCTTGCAGTAGGCGATCCTTTGCTCTACCGCGATCTTTCCTGCCGCACCCAGCGATTCGACTTTGGCCGCCCAACCGGCCAGGATGGCCACATCCAGGCGCTGGAAGATCTTCACGGTGGCCTGCCAGGACCGTTGTCCTTCGTCGCCCGGCACGCCCAGCTTCTCGGCGAGCCAATCCAAATCCTGTGCTCCGCCAACCTCGCCGGCCAGATCGATCAGCTCCTGGCGAATCGTCGGGCTGGAATCACTGGTCATGGTCTCGCGCAGTTTACGCAGAGCGCCGTGTTTATCTATATTAACAAGCCCATGAACTGCGCTCTGGCGGACCACCTCCACCTTATCAGCCAGGGCCTGCTCAAACAAACCGTTATAGGACTTGATCGCTTGCTCCCGGCACGTGCTCCTCTGAACGCACAGTCCGGCCATGGCATTGAGCAGGTACGCCCGTACGGCCGGTTCCGTCCCCCCGTTCACCTGGCTGTAACGGTCCGACAGGCTCTTGAGGTATCTCTCGACATCCTCCGGCTTGAAGCCGTCCTGCTCGAGGAGCTTGCCAATGACTTCCGCGCCGATCCGAACCTTCTCCGCGTCCGTCCCGCGCAGGAACGCGACGGCCCACTCCAGCGTCTCTTTGCGCACCTCATCGGGGACCTTGCGTCCCGTGGCCGCCAGAGACCCCACATAGCACGCCTCCCGGAGCGCCACGAGGATCTCCCGCCGGACTTGCTCATCCGGCTCGACCTTCAATTGGGCCAGCAGCGGCTTCGCCACGTTCAGCTCCCCCATCAGGGCCAGCAGGCGCGCCGTTCTCAACCGGACCTGACGGCTCTGGTCCGGGATCAGATTCAGGAGGGTCGGCTCCAGCTCCGACAACTTCAGCTTGCCGGTCCCCTTCCGCAACTCCTGCAACTTGTCCAAGGCCCACGACCGGACAATGCTCTCGGGAGACGTGAGCTGCTGGGTCAGAAAGACGCTCCGCGCGTTCTCGTCCGCCACGGAGTCGTACTGCCCGGTCAACGCGGTCAGGAAACGCTTCTGCCAGGCAGCCAAGTCCGTCTCCAGCTCCCGCACCCGGTTCTCCTGGTGAGCCAGCCGGTTGCGCAGGAAGACGCCCGCGCCCCGCTGGGTCAGTTCCGCGAGCATCTGCCGCCGGGCCGCCGGGTCCGGGCTGACCGCGATCCCCACAGCCGCCAGAGCGTTCTGGGCCGCCTCCGCGATCGGCAGCTCGGGACTCTCCACGAGGCTGACGAGCTTGGCCACCGCCTGCGTATCCGGATGCCGGCGGAGGGCGTAGATGATGTTCATCCGGACATTCACCGACAGCGCCGGATCCGTGACGGCCTTCTCCAGGTCCGGCTGCACCTGGCTATACCCGAACATGAGCGTCGCTTCCGCCGCCGGCTTGGCCAGCAACGAATCGTCCACCGAGGTGAGAATCGCGATCAGGGGCTTGATGAAATCTTCCGGCTGCTGCAACGGCGTCTGCTTGACCCGGGCCAGATTGAGGGCCTCGCAGACCGCGGCCCGGGCCTGCGGCGTGTCCGTGCGCCGCAGGACGTCCAGCACGATCTCGCGGGCCGCCGGCTTGTCGTTGAGCAGCAACAGCGTCGCGACATCGATGCGATCCTTGTCGCTCTTGCCCTCCAGCAGGGTCGTGCGGTTGATCCGCAGTTGCACGTCGATGGCGGCCTCGGGGCTCATTGCCTCCGGCGGGGATAACTCCTGGGCTCGGACGACCTGCTGCCCGATCCGGAAACCGGCCGCGGTCAGCCCGCACACCAGCACAAGCCGCAGGAGAATATGGAGCCGTGGTGCATTCATCCGGATCACCTTCACGGGAGCGGCCGGCGGTGAGACGCGGGTCTCAGGCGGGAGCCGGGAAAGCTCTACCCCCTGGAAACCAAGCACTCAAGACCGGGTCCCCTGCCGATTTCGTCCTTTTTCATGATAACGCGGTCCCCGTGCGAGAGTCAATCGCCTGGCCCGCAGTTTGCCAAGTTTTTCCTTTCCCGGCCGGCCTCGTGACACCGGCGCGCCGCCCGGAACACCTTGCCCCCCGGCGGTCAGGGCCGCGGATGAAACCTCTTGTGAATCTGGCGGAGGCGCTCGTGGTCCACGTGGGTGTAGATCTGCGTGGTTCCGATGTCGACATGTCCCAGCATCTCCTGCACACTCCGAAGGTCGGCGCCGCCGCTGAGCAGGTGCGTGGCGAAACAGTGACGCAACGTGTGGACCGTCACGTTGCGCGGCATGCCCGCGCGCACCGCGTACTTCTTCACAAGTCTCCAGATCTCAATACGTGACAGGGGCCGGCCTGTTCGTGACAACAGCAGGAACGCCCCGCTCGGCGGCCGGACCAGCCGGGGACGCAGGTCCCGCAGATAGTCCCGCGTGGCCGAGATCGCTATCTTGCCGACGGGGACCACCCGCTCCTTGTGACCCTTGCCGAAACAGCGCAGGTACCCAATGTCCAGGTTCACGTCGGTGGTTTTGAGGCCGGCCACCTCGCTGGCCCGCACGCCGGTGGCATAGAGCAGCTCGAGCAGGGCCTTGTCCCGCAGGTAGTAGGGTTCCTCGGGGGACGGCGCCTCCAGCAGATGGAGCACCTGCTGCTTGTTGCAGACCGTGGGCAGGCGTTGCCACAGCTTGGGGCTCTCGAGCACCTCGGTGCCGTCGTCCTCGATGAGATGGCGGAGCTTGCCGAACTTCAGGAGCATCCGCAGGGCCGCCAGGGCCCGCTTGGCGGAGTTCTCGCTCTTGTCGGTGCCGGCCAGCGTGTACATGTACTTCTGCACGAGCACCGGCGTGAACTGGCGGATGTCCTTGATCCCCTCGTCCCGGCAGGCCCGCAGGAACTCCCGCAGGTCCCGGCCGTAACCGAGGATAGTGTTGTCCGCCAAGCCCGCCTCCACGGTCAGATAATCGAGGAAGTCCACCACGGTCCCGCCGAGGGGCAGTTCGCGAAGGTCTGCGACGATCGATTGCCGTTGTGCTCGGGACATGGCTGCACCTGTCTGCGGCTCCGCGACCCCAGCTTCGAGCGGGATGCCCCCCCGGCTCTCAGTACTGGGAACCCGGAACCACCCTTTGTATCGACGCCGGGAGAACGGGGCCTTTAGCGCATCCTGCCTCGCCGCCCCAGATCGCAAGGAAAAATGAGCGCGCCGCCCCCCGGCGACCAGGCACACGGTAGAGAACCGGCCGACGTGCCGCGGTTACGCGGCTCGCTTCGCCCGTTCGGAGTTCCGCGTTCACGCGGGTCCGAATCCTCCGAGCCGCTTCCTGCGAGAGAAGCGGATGAGAGGAATCTTGCCCGCCTGAAGGCGGAACTCCGAACGACAAGCCCCGCAGCCTTGTCATCCCGGATCCGATCCGGGACGCCACCGCGCGACGGTCATTTCCCAGGCGCTTCCCACCACAGGCGCGGGTAGTCCTTGCCTTCGAGAATCCACCAGATCTCCTCCGTGCCATTGGCCGTCTCGCCCACGAAGTCCCAGCCGACCTCCAGGAACGTCTTGGCGGCCTGCATCTCGGCGGCAGTCTTGCCCGTGCCGCTGGCACTCGTCGTCAGGCCTGTCGCCTGGGTGTCCCAGAAGGACGCGGTGATGCTCGCCTCCGGCGAGTTGTAGCCCGCGATTCCGCCGACTCGAGTCGTCCCGGTGAGCGGGCCGGCGCTGTAACTGGTGGCGATGACGCCATAATTTTCGCCCGCGACGCCGCCGACATCGCGAGTCGCCGCAACAGTCCCGGTACAGTAGCTGTCTGCGATGCGGCCGTAGTTTCCACCGGCCAGACCACCGACGTCCTCGCTCCCAACGATCATTGCGGCGTTACACGCGGCGGTGATGCTGCCCCAATTCCTTCCCGCCAGACCGCCGACACGCTTGTTGGCGGTGAGGGTCCCCGTGACACGGCTGGTCGCGATCTGACCCCTACTGAAGCCCGCCACGGCTCCAACGTAATCGGTTCCCACTATGTTCACGTCCTCCAGTCTCAGGTTCTCCACTACGCCGGCGGCTTCGATCTGGCCGAAAAGACCAAGGTAATCCCCGCCATTAATCGTCAGGCACGAAATCGCGTGACCGTTGCCGTCGAAGACACCCGCAAAGGGCGTCCCGGTGCACGCGGCGTCACACGGGTCGACATCCGGAGCGATCAACGCGGTGTCATACGAGGAACCGGACAAGTCAATACTGGCCATCAGCCTGAAGTGCTTGCTCCAATCGTTCGGCTCGGTCCCGATGGCGTTCAGGTGCTCGGCGGTGTAGATCAGGTAAGGATGGTTCGGCTCACCGGCGCCGCCGCCGTACCTGGCATGACGGCGGGAGGGAGATTTGCTGGCCTTGGCCGTGCCGCCGTAGGCGCCCAGGTTGATCACGCCGCCGTTGGGCGCGGGCTCAAAGGCCACGGGACTGTTCGGGTCGCCGGCGTCGATGCAGGGGCTGCTAATAGCATCCAACACCCACGTGTGACGGTTCGGATCGTATCGGCCGACCTGCGACTGGAGATGATAGCCGCCCTTGGCAAAGCGTGGGCTGACGGACAGGGAGCCCGGACCGGCCATCGCGTCGTCGGCATAGCCGTCGTGCAAATAGTTCACCTCATTGCCCCACAGATCGTTGTAGCTCAGCCCGGGTGTCCCACTGACGTAGTTGCGATTGATGCCTACGGCGTGCCCCACGATGATGTTGTTTGTGATCGCGGGCGAGACCCTCTCGCGCAGCACAATCCCGTCCCCCTGATTGCCCACGATCGTATTATTGATAATGTTCGGGTCGGTCGGCTTGTCTTCTGCGCCGAAAAGGTACAGGCCGTCGGAGTTGTTCTCGACAACGTTGTTCCGTATGTCGGGATGAGCGCCGTACCACAGGCCAATGCCGATCTTGTTGCCGAGGATGACGTTGCCCTTCACGACCGGCCCATAGTTTCCCTCCACGTAGACCCCGCAGTTCATGTGCGCCGAGGCGGATTGGCCGCTGTTTCTCAGCGTGAATCCGGCAATCGTCGCCTCGTTGGCCCGGGCGTCCACGACATCGCCGGATCCCTTGGCGTCGATGATCGTTACCTCCGGCCCGGACCCGATCAGGTTGACGCCATCCCTCAGGGTGATGTTCTCGAAGTATGTCCCCGGCGCGACCAGGACGATGTCGCCGTGTCCGGCCGCCTCGATCCCGGCCTGGATGCTCTGGAAATCCGCCTGCCCGTCGTCGTCCACCCGGATCACCTTGCCCTCGGCCGGCGAACACCAGACCGCCGTAATGACCACCAGAAGAACTCCCGACAACCCATGCGATGTTCTTGCCGCTCTCATGTTCTCCTACCTCCTGTCTCTGAAACCCAATCATCAACAATCCATCATCCAACATCAGTCCTGGCCTTCCCACCCGCCGGCCCCGACCAGGGGTGGATCGCCTGTCGCGCGTGGCTGGAACTGTGCCTCGCCCACCTGCTCCACGATGGAGTCCTGGTGATCCACCCATTCCCATCGATACCTCGTACTGGGATTCGCACCACGATGTTCTTGAACCACGAATCACACCAATCACACGAATATTGACTCGATCAGTTCGCGAAGCGTTCCGATTCCAGTTTC
>JALORE010000437.1 GCA_025459125.1 Planctomycetota bacterium
TACTCCTTATCCAAAGCGATGATGGGTGCTATCTCATTCAGCACCCAATAGGCCCCTATCCTACCCGAAAGTCCGTCCGTTGAGTAGGGGCAACCGCGATTTTGCCCGGGCGGAGCAGACCGCCGCGAATGGTGGTATCCCCCGCTCCGGCGGTTCGAGTTTATCGCTTTGGGGCCCCCGACACACGCGGGTATAATGAGAGATACCGTCATCGGGACCGGGCGCCCGGCAGGGCCGGGGAAGGCCAGGGGGCCACGCGGAAATACGAGAGTCCCAAAACGCGACGCGTCGCGTCTGAGGCGCCCATCGGCAGCTTGTTGGTAGTAACGCCGTAAGGCGTTATCAGATATGCCCTTATCGACACACTACGAACGAGGGTCTTTGGCCTCATTGATGTCGCCCGTGGTGCAGGCATTTCCTGGCGGCATGGGTAGGCAGTCCACGCGGCGTCAATACCTTATACGCGTGCCGGGGGATCCCAAGGCGGAGGACTCCCGCCGCGCCAGAGGCGGATAAGACTGGGCAGCTGGAGGTATGAGCCATGGCGGACGGTAGTAGACGTGGAGAGCGACAGCGGTGCTTCACGCTTAAAGGCTGGCACCTGATCGTCGCGGCTGTCGTGGTACTGGTCGGCTCGATCGGCCTGTACGTCGTGACCCACGGCGACGAAAACGAGCGGCGCATCGCAGCGCTGCGAGCGGCGGGGTATCCAACAACATTCGCCGAATTGACGGAATACACCCGGCTGCCCGCCGGGGTCGCGAATGCGGCCGAAGTGTACACGCGGGCCTTCGCGGCTTTCGTGCCACCGGGGAATGACGCGAACGTGCCGGCCCTGGGCAAGGCTGCGTGGCCCGCGCGGGGGACACCGCTGCCCGGGCCAATGGCCAAGGCCATCGAAACGTGCCTGGCAGCCAACCGGCCG
The DNA here is from genome assembly GCA_025459125.1 of Planctomycetota bacterium. Classification (GTDB taxonomy): domain Bacteria; phylum Planctomycetota; class Phycisphaerae; order Sedimentisphaerales; family Anaerobacaceae; genus PLanc-01. Next base: position 926 of record JALORE010000437.1, read on the forward strand.
TGCCTGACGCTCTTGCACGAGGCGGCGGGCATCGAGCATTGTCGGTACGATTATGACTATGCGCGGATATTGGCCCCGATGCAGGACATCCGGCGTGCCGCACAATTGTTGCACCTCGGCACCGTCCTTCCTGCGGCCCGGGGGGACACTGCCACCGCAATGACGGGCATCCTGGATGGGCTGCGACTCGCCGATTCCCTGCAGCGTGAACCGGCCTTGGTCGCATATCTGGTACGGATCTCGTGCCTGGCCGTGGCTCTGAACAGCCTGGAGCGAAGCCTGAGCCTGACCGCCTGCACGGAGGGGCACCTGCGGGAGCTCGACGCCGCACTGGCGCGGACCGCCCAGGCGTTGGATTTCACCCGGGTCATGATTACGGAGCGCTGTGCCATGCTCGAAACCTGCCGGGACCCGTCGCGGCTGGGACCGCTCGGACCACAGGGCCACCCGCTGCGGATGTTCCCGGGGATGAAGGGAGCATGGCTGACTGACACGTTGTACTACATGGAGGCTCATATTGAGGCGACCAGGCTGCCGCCGGCAGCAAGGCTGAAGGAGTTTCGCCGGATCGGCCGCGAGATCGAGGAGCTTTCATTCCTGCACGTCATGACCAAGACCGCGGCGCCGGTATTCACCCGCGTGCTTGAGCTGGATCTGCGGACCCGGGCCGGCCTGGACCTGGCCAGGACGGCTCTGGCCCTGGAGCGGTACCGGCTGGCAAGCGGCAAGCTCCCCGAGCGACTGGAAGACCTGGTGCCGCAGTACCTGGCCCAGGTGCCGCTCGATCCCTTCGATGCCCAGCCGATCCGCTACCAGCGGACGGGGCCCGGCTATCGCCTGTACAGCGTTGATGCGGACGGCCGGGACAACGGCGGCATCGAGAAGACCGAGGCCAACCGCGGCGACCCCTACGACTGGTGCTTCATTGTGACGCGTTAGTGCGGTGGTATCGTGCAGATCTTCTTTGCGATCCGACCGCGTTCCCGTACAATTGCGGCAACGTCGTAAGACAGTATCACGACGGATTGGTGGAATCCCGCGGGGGTACGGACCCTGGATGGTAATGCACAAGAGCACACCCGACGGTTCAGGTGCAAAGGCCGGCACCTGGCCCTAGCGGCTCTCGCATTGCTGGTGGGATCGACTCAGCTCTATGTTGCCCTGCAAAAGGGCCAGAACGAGCGGCGGCTGCAAGCCTTGCGGGCGGCGGGGCAACCGACGAGCTTTGCCGAACTGGCCGCGTACCACCGGCCGCCGGCGGGAGTTCCGAATGCCGCGGACACCTATCTGCGAGCGTTTGCCGCCTTTGTGCCGCCGAAGGACTGGACCGCGGTGCCGTCCTGGACCCCGACCGGTTTGCTCCCACGGGGGGAACCCCTGCCGGAGCGGCTCGTGCAGGCGATTTCGGCATGGCGGACGGCCAACGAAGGATGTCTCGCGTTGCTGCACGAGGCCGCCGAGATCGAGCATTGCCGGTATGATTGGGACTACGGCAAGCTGTGGCCGCATCTGAGTACGATTGGCGACTGCGCGCGGTTGCTGCAGGCCCAAGCCCTCCTCTGTGCCCATCGGGGCCAGGTCGAAGCCGCGCTGGACTGCGTCAAGGATGGATGGCGGCTGGGCGAAGCCCTGCGCCGGCAGCCGCTGGCGGTCAACTCGCTGGCGGGAAATCGCTATAACACGATCGCACTGCTGAGTCTGGAGCGGATTCTGAGCCGGGCCGCTCCCACGGATTGCCAACTGCGCGAGCTGGGTGACGTGCTGGCGACGACGGGGGATGCGCCGTCTCTGGTCGACACCATGATCACCGAGCGGTGCCTCATGATCGAGAATTGCCGACAGCTCTTTTCGACGTGGGGTCGGCGTCCCGGCGGGCTGGTCCACCGGCTGCCCGGCACGAAAGAGCGAGTCCTGGCCGATATCCTGCATCACATGGAGACCTGTGTCGACGCGGCCCGTCTGCCCGGAGCCCAGCGCATGGCACGTTTCCACGGGATTCGCCGGGACGTGCGGGGTCTCTCGGGCCTGCACGCGGCCGTCAAAGCGATGGTGCCCGGGATGGGTGGGATTGCCGAACATGACCTGGTGTCTCGGACACATCTGGATCTGGCCCGGTCGGCTCTGGCGCTGGAGCGCTACCGCCTGGCGAACGGGGCACCGCCAAGTGCGTTGGGTGCCCTCGTGCCGCAATACCTGGACGCAGTGCCCCTCGACCCCTTCGATGGTCATCCCATCCGGTACCGGCTCCGGCCATCGGGGTACATCCTCTACAGCGCAGACACGGACGGCCAGGACAACGGCGGCCTCGAGCAGCCGGGGGAAGACCCCAACGCACCCGGCGACTTGTGCTTCATCGTGACGCGGTAGATACCACGCCACACACATGCCACCCGCCAAACGTGTGGGCCAATTCCGTCGGGGTGCACCACGAGAGGCCCTTAATGGGCGACGGCGAAGAGGCTCAGGCTGAAGTGGTTGAGCAGGCCCCAGCCGAGGAACAACCCGAGCAGGCCCACGGCACAGGCGGTCAGCACCAGCCCGGCGGGGCCGGGCACCTCGATTGTGACCAGGGGGGGGTCGGCAGCGGTGGGTTGACCCGGGGCAACCGACTGACCACTGGGAACTGACGACGGACTACTCCTGAAGTACATGGCCCGGGCGATGCGCAGGTAGTAGAAGAGGCTGAACAGGGTATTGATCAGGACCGCGACAGCGACGAAGGCGAGCCGGCCCTGCCAGAGGGCGGACAGGAGAATCCACTTGGCCGCGAAGCCCGCCAACGGCGGCAGGCCGACCAGCGAGAAGAGGAACAGCGCCATTGCGGCGGCGAGCCGGGGGTTGCGCGTTCCGAGGCCGGTGAACTGGTCCAAGTGGTCGCTGCCGGTCTGGGCCTCGACCAGGCCGGCGACGGTGAAGGCACCGAGGTTCATCAGCAGGTAGACCAGGACATAGGCGACGATGGCCGCGATGCCGAGGGAGTCAGAGAAGACCAGGACGCCGCAGGTGATATAGCCGGCGTGGGCGACGGAGGAGTAGGCCAGGAGGCGTTTGACGCTGGTCTGCCAGTAGGCGGAGAGATTCGCCAGGGTCATCGTGACGATCGCAACGATCGCCAGAGCCAGGATGACGAAGTCCCGCAGTCCCGGCGCCATGGACGACAGCAGGAACTGGACCAGCCGTGCCAGGACGATCAGCGCCGCCGACTTGGAGGCCAC
>JALORE010000179.1 GCA_025459125.1 Planctomycetota bacterium
GGACGATCACCGTCTCGGCAAAGGGCGCCTGGCCGTAACCGACCTGCGAGCCGTTGGCCGGGGATTCATAGCCGTCGATCCAGGTCTGGAAGATCGCCTGACCCGCGTCCATGTCGTTCGTGTAGCTCTCGAAGTCATCCACCACGAGGGATGGGACCGTGGAGAAGCTCCAAACCTCGCTCGGCCAGGCGGCCGGGTTCTCGGCTTCGTTGACCTCCACGATCTTCCAGTAATAGGTCTGCCCCAGGTTCAGGTCCGCCGCGTAACTGGGCCCCTTCACTGTAGCCACCGCGCTGAGGTTGTTCGGATCGGTCCCGAGCAGCACCTGGTGCGACGCCGCCTCGCGCCCGGGGCGCCAGCTCAGCGTGGCATCCGGAAGCACGCCGGTTGCGCCGGAGGCCGGGGTGGGTGTTGGCCGTGTAGCCGGCGGCCGCCGGGGCCTTGGCAAACTCGAAATCGCCCAGCTTCGTCCACGTCGTCGCGTCGCCGGAATACTCCACCATGACCGCCTTGGCGCCGAAGCCCAGGAACGATTCCAGAAGCTGGTTGGAGTTCCAGACCTGCATCCGGTCCAGCATATAGGCTTGGTCGAATGCATATTGAATCCAGGCTCCCCCGGGGCTCGCGCCGCTGAGCCACATGTCCGTCGGCGTCGTGCCGTGCTGCGCGCCGCTCAGGCCCGACCCATCGACGGTCTTCTGGGGTCCCATCTCGGCGCTGGAGCTGGAGGCCGTCGCGGTGATCGCCGTGCCCCCGATCGGGTAGGCGTACGGCTCCACGGTGAACTGCCAGACGGCCCCTTTGAAGATCGTGCTGTCCGGCGGGGCATTGACCTCATCGACCCGCCAGTAATAGGTCTGCCCAAAGTCCAATCGGCCGGCGTCATAGTCGGCATCCGCCTGACCCCGGCTGACCAGCACGCCCTTCGGATCAACCCGGCTGGCGCTGTTGACATCCGCGAAGACCGTCCCGAGATACACGTCATGCGTCCGGGCGAACTCGCTCGCCGTCCAGCTCAGGACGACCTCGCGCGGCACGTCCGTGGCCTGGTCCGCCGGCTCCGGCGTGGTGGCCAATCCTTCCCCCGCGCCCCGTCCCTTCATGGCATCGGCGATCTCCGCATCGCTGATCGCATGATCGTAAAGCCGCAGATCGTCCACCATGCCATTCCAGTAGTTTGCCAGGTTGGGGGAACTGGAGCCGATGCGAAAGAACTGCGTGGACACCCCAATGGACTGCGTCACCGCGGCCGTGGTCGAGAGGACGCCGTTCATGTACAGCTTGAGAGTGTTGGCCGCATCATCGTAGACCCAGGTGAGGTGTACCCACGTATTGATATCGGGCACCGTGGGGCGGGTGGCATCCCGGCTGAGAACGCGCGTCGCGGCATCCGAAAGGTCCATCTCCATCCGGTTGTTGTACACGGCGCAGGTGAAACCGCCACCGGCCGCGTTGTTGCCCTGGCGGTTGCTGCACAGCTTGTTGTCCCCGGCCACCGCCCGGTTGACCCAGGCGCACACGGACAACGCCCCCGTCCCGTTCGTGGCGATGGGGATGACCCCGCAGTTGACGTAGTTGCCCGAGCCGTTGAACCGCAGCGCCCCTCCCAGTTGCCCGGCCACCCACTGGGGAGTGCCATTGACCGTGCCCTGGTAGCCGCTCCCGGAGGAATCCACCGCCGCGGTGCCTGCCCCGTCATCGAACTTCCACCGGCCCACCATCTTGGCGCTGGCAAGGTTCGATGCCAGCAGCCCGAATAGCAGCACCAACGCTACGGAATGCCACAGTCGCCTGCTCACTAAGAATCTCCCCAAAAAGGGTCGCACCTGAGGAGCCCACCTCGGGCGGGCTTCCTTTGAACACCCAGCAAGATACGTCCTCGGCATCGTCACACGGTGATCAACCGCACCGGGACATTGGCCAAGCACTCTGCCACGGCCGCTCCTCACTTCGCTTCTGCATCCCGGAGCCCACGTTTCCAAACCGACACCAGTACTTCGTGTGCCGCGCCGGCTGCGGGCCGTCCGGGCGGCGAGGGCTGCTACTGAAGTGACCGGTAGGCGTACATCTGAAGAACCGCCTGGAAGTCGTCCATCTCTTCATTGTCCTGCGGGGGCCGGTAGAATGTGAACGTAGCCGGATTCCACAGGGCCTTCTGGTTCCACTCGATGAATCCCTGGCCGTGCCAGCGGAACATGTCGACGCGGCCATCCGCGTAACCCAGTACGCTGGCGTTGTCCCGGTGCCAGATCCCGATGGGGTCGACCCACTGCTTCGTCTTGGGCTGAATGACCCACGACCCATTGTTGTAGCCCCGGGGATCGCACTCGGCGATGAAGACCAGCTTGTCCGACGGCTGGCGGATGTCGGTGTACTTGATGCACGGGATGATCTCCCATCCCCCCTTCTGATTCACGCCGTTCATGCCGCCGGCGATGGAATACGTGCTGTAGGCAAACTGGTGATACGGACTGTTCTGGCGGCGGTCGGAAGGACAACGATAGACTTCCACCTTCTTCACGTAGGGCCACAACGTCCCGCGCTTGATGTACTCCTTCTTCTGCTCGAGCGTGGAGCCGGCGGCGCCGGGCGGGATCTGCATCCAGGCGCCTTGGTCGGCCCATTCGGGCATGCCACAGACGAGCTTGCCGTCCTCATCGTCTTTATAGAGCAGCCAGGCCAGGGTCAGCGTCCGCACGTTGCCGCGGCACTGAATGCTCCGGGCCTGTTCCCGGGCCACCTTCAGCGCGGGCATCAGAACGGCCATTAGGATCGCGATGATGGCAATGACCACGAGTAACTCGATCAGCGTGAATGCCCGTCTGTCCATGGCTCTGGCTCCGAAGTCTCCTGCCGGCTGCGGCCGTTGTCTACATGCCTCGCGCCCGCGGACTGGCCCAACGGGTCGTCTTGGCACAACAAGCCACTATCATTTTCGACCGCCGCCGTCACCAGATCTATTCGATTTTGCGTCTTCTTCTTTCGATTTTCCGACCGGGCCGCTCCTCCGGGCGCAGCGGGTCGGTCGGCGCCGCCGCGACGCCGGACAGCCGCGTGGAGCTGCGCCGATGCTGCTGGGGCGTGTGCCCCATCTGCCGTTTGAAGGCGACACCGAAATGAACGACCCCGGAGAAACCGCACCGCCCGGCGATGTCCGCCAGGGACCAGTGCGTCTCCACGAGCATCCGGCACGCGCGCTCGAGGCGCGCCCGCTGGATCTCCCGGTAGATCCCGGCGCCCACCGTCCGGCGGAAACGCCGCTCCAGCACGCGGCGCGACGCGGCGGCCGCCTCCACCACGTCGTCCACCGAGAGGACCTCGCCCGCATGGGTCCGGATGAAGTGCATCGCCCGCGCGACAACCGCGTCGTCGAGCGCGGAGACCTCGGTGGACTGGCGGGTCTGCACGTGCGTGGGATGCAGATGGATCTCCGGGACCGAGGCCTTCTGCCCGCGCATCTGGCGGTCCAGTTGCGCCGCCGCCTCGTAGCCGGCTTCGTCGCAGTTCAGCGCGATGCTCGACAGCGGCGGATGCGTCAGCTCGCAGATCATGTCGTCATTGTCCACCCCCAGGATGGCGATTTCATCCGGAATGCGGATCCCCGCCGTCTTGTTGGCCTCCACGATCTGCTGCGCCCGGTCGTCATTGCAGGCCAGCAGCGCAATCGGCCGGGGCAGGGACCGCAGCCAATCCGCCATCGACGTCTGCTCCGTCTCCGGCGTCCGGACGGCCGGTCCCGGCGGCTCGTACAGGTGCACCGGGAAGCCCGCCTCGGCCAGCCGGCGCACGAAGCCCTCCTGGCGCACGCGCGACCAGTACAGATGGTCGAACCCGCAGAACGCGAAACGCGTGAAGCCGCGATCGAGGAAGTGCTCCGCCGCCGTCCGGCCGACCGTGTCGGCCGCTTCGACAATGCTGCAGTAGCCGGGGATCTTCTCTTCCACCGGCAGCACCACCGCGGGAAACCCCCGGGGAATGAAACTCTCGAGCTGCACGCGATTCGCGGCAAAGGCGATCAGGCCATCGAAACCGCGCTGGCGCGGGGACACCGGGACCTTCGCGCCCTTGGGCCACCGGCGATACGGCGGCATGCGGTAAAACGGCGGCTCCCGGTAGAAGATCCACGGGCCGTGAAACCGGGAATAGCGGGCGATGCCCCGCAAGAACCCCCGTTCCGAGGCCCGGGAACATCCCAGCATCAACAGGACTCTGCGTGTGGCGGCCATGGCATTGATTATACCACGCCGCAGGCCCTCTGGGCAGAACTGGCCCGGCGAAACGGGGTCGCTCCGGGAGGCCCGCGCGGCGCGGGACCCTGCAAAATAGGGCTCGCGCACGCGGGGGGAACCGGTGACAGGCAACGCCATCGCTTATTTTAAGCGGTTTTCTTGATATTCTCGCTTGACAGGGCCCGCGAAGACCTATATAAATGCCGCTCATCCGGGTGTGAGCCCGGCAGATCGTGTAGCGTACTGGACAATTTTTCTGTTTTAGTCAAAGCAAGGAGGCCACGTATATGGCACAGAAAAAGGCCGAAAAAGCCGCCGGCAAGCCGATGAGCAAGAGTGAGATCATGGCCGGCATCGCCGAGACGACGGGACTGACGAAGAAGCAGGTGAGCGCGGTGTTCGAAGCGATGACCGGGCAGATTCAAAAGAGCCTCGGCCGCAGCGGCTCCGGCGTCTACACCGTTCCCGGCCTGATGAAGCTGGTCTTGGTGCGCAAGCCCGCCGTCAAGGCGCACAAAGGCATCAATCGGTTCACGGGTGAAGAGGTCATGTTCAAGGCCAAGCCGGCGCGGAACGTCGTCAAGATTCGCGCGCTGAAGAGCCTCAAGGATATGGTCTGATTCGCTCGAAATTCCGCGTAAGAAAAGGGCGGCGAACACCACGTGTTCGCCGCCCTTTGTACTCTGACCTCTCCCCTCTTCCCCTGCGGGTCACGGACCGACGTTGCCCTTGATCGCACGCAGATCGTCCACGTAGAGCAGACCTTTGCCGCCCGCCACCGGGTTCTTGCGATCGCCGACACCGATGTACACCTTCTTGACGCGGGCCAGGTTCACACCCGAGGCGGTCAGGCTGCTGAACGGGATCTGCCACTCAACCCACGTGGTCGCCTTGACCACCGCCGTATCCGGGTGGGTCACCACGGCCACACGCTTCGAGGAATCCTCCACCGCCACATACAACGGCGCGGCCCCATTACCCGATTTGCCCTGCACGTACAGGACCAGCGTATTGAGACCGTTGCTCGTCCAGTCCGGCGTGGACGCAAACTCCCGCTGGGCTTCGCTGTAGAACGGGGCTTTCGGGTTGTTGTAGTCAAAAGGCATGGACTGCTTGCCGCCGTGCACAATCCCCCGCTCGGCGAACGGGGCCTGGATGTAACCGACGGTTGAGGCAGTGCCATTGGTCCAGCCGTCGATCCAGGTCTCGTAGATCCGGCCGCCTTCCTCATCCGTGTAGCTCTCGAAATCTTCGATCGGCAGGAAGGTGGTGAAGCTCCAGACCGGACCGGCCATAACGGTGCCGTCGACCAGCACTTCATCGACCCGCCAGTAGTACGTGGTCGCATCGAGCAGGCCTGTTGGGGTGAAGCTCGTGACCTTCAGCTCCACTTCGCCCTTGTCCGCTGCGGCGGCCCCCTGCGTGACCGCATCCAGACTATCACCGAGATACACGTGATGTTTGAGGGCATTCTTGCCCGTCTGCCACGTGAGCGTCACGGCGGCCGAGACGTTTCCGTCCCCATCCGCCGGCTTGGGGGCGTAGGCGGTCGCCGCCTGCGTCACAAAGCTCCAGACATCCCCGGTGTGGATCGTCTTCAGATCCGCCTCGACCTCGTCCACCCGCCAGTAGTACGTCGTCCCGGGTAACAGCGGCGCCGCGTAGTAATAGGTCGTGATCGGCAGGCTGGCACCTGCCAGCTCGGCCGGGCCGAGCTCGGGCTTCGTGCCGACGTAGACGTTGTGGACCAGGGCCGTCACGCCGGCCTTCCACTGCAGCAGCGGAATGCTGACTCCGACGGCGCCATTCGCCGGTTGCGGCTCCCACGCCTTGACGCGCGGGCTGGCGACATACGCGAACACATCCTTCACATCGGCCGCCGACAGGGCCCGCGCGTACATGCGCACCTCGTCGATGTCCCCGCGCCAGGGGGTTCCGGGTTCCGGCCGCCGGCCGATGTTGATCGGCAGGTTGTTCTCGATCCACTGGACGGTCACGGTGGTAGGCATCTGCTTGGCCAGGGCGCCATTGACATAGATCTCCACAGCCTCGCCGGGACGGAACACGCCCGCCAGATGGAACCACTCGGTGGCAGCAAAGGACAAGGCTTCGGAATCCGCCCGCACGCGCGCCGTGGGCGTTGTCCCCACGTCGAAGCGGGCAAACCGATCGGTTTCGAGGTTGAGGCCCCAGGACCGGCCGCTGGCGGGCCCCTGCTTGGCAATGATCCGGCCGGTCTGCGCCATCGTGTCGGCGCGGACCCAGGCGGAGACGGTCATCGCCCCTTTGATCAGCAAGGCCGGCGGCTGACCAAGATTGATATGGGCGCTCGTTGTACCGGTGAACCTGGCGGCCGACGCCGGGCTTCCATCCCGGGCGGCCACGAAGGTCACCGCGCCGTTGACGGTGCCGTGGTGACCATTGCCGCTGGCGTCCTGGGCGTCCCCGTCGAGCGGCCAGTGGCCCACCAGGCCGGTCGTGATATCCGCCGTAGCGAGCGCCGGGATCATCAAGCTCAGAAGTGCCATCAAAACTGCTGCGAAAATTGCCCTCTGGTACATGATCGTCCTCCTACCTCCGAAAAGAATCCTGGTGACATGATTATGTTTCAAAAGCGAGTATATCAAAAAGTGCGGGCATTTGTCAATCGACGCGGCCGGCGGCGAGCACCTCCCCGGCCCGCCGAAATCCCGTCTGGCCGCTGTTGAGGACCGGGATGCCATACGCCGCCACCGGGTCGGGACGGTAGAAAGAAAAGACCGACATCGAGAGCTGCGCCAGGACGACGATATCGATGGGCTGCTCCTTCTGAACCGAAAGAATGGTCCGGTCGATCAGGGCGTTGTGCTCCGCGATCCGGCCCTGGCCCAGGAGGTCGAAGGCATCCTCCACCGTGGCGCCGACGAAATCGACGGACCGGCCGAGCCGGGCAGCGGTCTCCTGCAGCAGGCTCTGGGTGCTCTTGACCGTGGGCCCGTGCGTGGCAATGACGAGAATCCGGCCCCCGGTCGTGACCGCCTCCTCCATCATCGCCTCATCGATCTGCACCACCGGGACGCCGACCGCCTGCATATGCTCGCGGACCTGCCGAAAGGCCCGGTTCATCGTGGAGCAGGAGATCAGGATGGCATCGACCCCGACCAGGTCGAACACGTCCCGGGCGTAGCGGCAGAACAGGTCGATGTTGATCTGCGGCGGACAGGGCCGGCCGCGGTGATGGGCGTCCATGAAATTGAGCTGCACCGCCTCGTTGCCGACGTTGACGATCTTGACCCCCGGCAGCATGAGCCGGCCGAAGTAGGTGGACCACAGGCTCACCCACGAGGAGCCGTTGACCACCCCGAGCTTCTTGCCGGAAAGCCGCGGGTCCGGCCCCTGCGCCGGAGCCAGGCTCGGCACGCCGGTAACCTTCATGTAGTCGCCAAACAACTGGACGGGATCGACGCCGAAAGGATTCGTAGTCATCATTGGGTCCCCGGGATGCGAGTGCGGATGGCCGCTTGCGGGCGTTTGACGGTCACCACCAGATCGTCGGTGAAATCGGGCAAGGCAATGGTCGCGACAGCACCCAGGCCGCTCGCGCTGAGGTCGAGCGTCCCGAGCGTTTCGAGATCGGCCGGTCTCTGGAACGTGATCCGGTAATCGCCCTTGGGCAGTCGCAGTTGGGCGGTCCCGCCCTTCACCGCCTGCCCCGTCACGCGGGTGCCCAGGTACATGGCGACGACGGAGCGGTCCGGATGCGCGAGCGTGGCCCAGACGAGATCCAGCTCGGAGGCCTCCAACGCAGCACCGCGCGTCGGGACCACCTGGCCGGGCGTTAGGGCCGTGTAGTTGGGATTGAGCTCCCAGAACGGCAACGCCCGGAAGAACTCGGCCATGGGCTTGAGGAATTCCGCACCGGGGCCGCGGTAGCTCACGTCGTCGATGCCTTCGCAACCGTCCCAGGAATGGTACGTCCAGAAGCAGCCGGCGGCGCACCAAAGCCAACCCTGCTTACGGCGATGCACGCCGTCATTGTTGCCGTGCCGGTTCTCCCGGCCCGACTCGTTGCACCAGGCGGGCTTGCCGTGCGACCGCGTGTTGCGGGCCAGGGCCAGGTACCAGTCCCGCAGATCGTGCTTCGCGCTGGACGAGGTGCAGGTGTGGTTGATCGCCAGGTCGATCCAGGTCCGGTCGGGCCAGGCCGCGTCGTCGGTCGTACCATCGGAGGTACAGACCGGCCGGCCGTAGGGGTCGTTCGCCCGGAAGTACTCGCCCACGGCCCGCTGGAACGCCTCGTTGCCCAGGTACTCATTGGCGATTTCCCACGTCAGGATGTTGGCGTATTTGCCCAGCCGCTGCAGGGCGCAGGACCAATAGGCACGCTGGGCGTCGATCTGGTCGGCCGTCGGCTGCAGCGTGCAGTAGAGCGTCACATCGAAACCGATGCCCCGCTCGCCCGCCAGGCGAATCCGGCGCTCCACTTCGCTCCAGTAAGCTTCGTTGAACTGCGTCCACACAGGGTTGTTGCGGGTGCCGCCCCAGGGCCACAGCTCGATCCCCACCGTCTCATAGTAATATTGGCCCTCCAGGCTGACGCGCAGCACGTTGACACCCTGCGCCACCGCCCGGTCGAGCACCGCCTCGGGCTGCTTGCAGCCGAAGTAGAGCCAGGCGGTCTTATTCACAAGGAACAGATGCCGCCCCTCCGCGTTGACCACCTGGAACGGCCGGTTGGGGTCCACCCGGTAAGGAGACGTCCAGGGTTCGCCGAACCGCACGAGCCCCGTCCCCCCCACCGCCGGGACGCTGCCGCACAATATCACGATAAGAACACGCAGTCTGTTCTTCATCCCCATCATTCCATCTGTCCCGTATTCCATCATTCTATTCCTTGTCTTCATGCCACTGCTCCCAGCAACCCCAGCGCCTTGGCCGCCACGTCGTCGGACGTCATCCGGTAATGGGCCAACAGGTCGTTGACGTGGCCGGTGTGGATGAAGTCCTCCGGATCGGTGCCGATGGCGCCGACCGGGATTTGCACGCCCCGCCTGGCGAGCGCCTCGGCCACCAACGAGAACAGGCCGCCGCTGACGCAGTGGTTCTCCAGCGTCACCAGGGCCTTGACCTTGCCGGCCAGGTCGTACAGCAAATCGCTGTCGAACGGCTTGAGGCTCGGATGATGATCGAGCCGGACACCGACGCCACGGACCCGGAGCTTCTCGGCAGCGCGTTTGGCCGCACGGATCATGTAACCCGTGCTGACCAGGCCGATGTCCCGGCCGTCATCGATCACCGTCGCACCCTGGCCCAGGCGGAACTGATACCCCGGGCCAATCTCGTTGTCCTCGACCTCGCAGCGGACGATTCGCAGGTAGAAAGGCCCGGACGTCTCGACCGCGACCCGCAGCGCCTGGCGCATCTCATCATTGCAGCCGGGCTCGATGACCCGCAGGTTGGGCACGCGCAGGAGCACGCCCAGTTCCTTGTCGCTCTGGTGGGTCGCGCCGGCCTTGCCGGTAAAGAGGCCCGCGTAGGCCCCGAGAACTTTCACGTTCGCCTGACTGTAGGCCACCGAGATGTAGAGCTGATCGAGGAACCGCCGGCAGAAGGCGTCGAACGTGCAGGGGAAGGGAATGAAACCCTCTTGGCTCAAGCCCGCCGAGAGACTGATCATATTCTGCTCGGCGATGCCGGCCTTGATGAGCTTGTCAGGATGGAAATGCTCGAAGATGTGCAGCCCGGAGCTGCTCCGCAGATCCGCATCGACGGCCACGATGTCCGGATACTCGTTGGCCAGATCGGCCAGCGCGTAGCCCATCTGGTAGCGCATTTCTTTCGTTTCTTCCCGTGCCGGTATCGTAAATTGAGCCATGCCGAACTCCAAAGCAAGTTTGCCGTGTCAAGTCTTCGAGCGCCCAACAGCATGCCCGTTCAGCGGAAGGCTGCGGCCTTCTGTCATTCCCGCACAGGCGGGAATCCACCCGCGTCTCGGCCTTTCTGGACCCCCGCCTGCGCGGGGGTGACAGGAGAGGGCCAATGCTCATTCTGTCAGGAGTTCCAAATTTCACTTCACGCTTCAGACTTCACACTTTCTCTCATGCCTGTTTCTCAATGACTTCGTCCGGGTTGTCGTGCAGCGGCGGCACGATCGCGATCGCCGCGCCCAGCGCGCGGGGGAATCCCTCCGGGACGCCCAGCCGCCGGCCGCTGCGCTGCCAGAGTTCCCACAGCCACGCCTGCGCCGTTTCCTTGTTCCGCGGGGCGCTGGTGTGCCAGTTGGGGTTGTGCTGGCAGGCGCCGATGTCCTTGCCCTTGATCGTATTCAGGATGATGACGTTGGGCTTGCCGCGCCGCTGCGTGCGGAGCGTGTTGAACAGATCGACGATCTCCGCCACATTGTGACCGTTGCGAACCTCCCAGGGCTGCAGGTTGAACGCGGCCAGCTTGTCGGCCAGCGGCTCGATGGACATATCCGCCGCGACGAAACCCTTGGCCTGGACCTTGTTGTTGTCGATGACGAAGACGAGGTTGTCGAGCCGGTAGTGGCCCGCCGCCATGAAGGCCTCCCAGACGGAGCCCTCGTTGCACTCGCCGTCGCCGAGGAGGCAATAGACCAGGCGGTCGCTTTCATCGGGCCCGCGCCGGCGGATGCCCAGGGCCCGCCCGACCGCCACCCCGGGGATTTGCCCGAGCGAGCCGCCGGAGATCTCGATGCCGGGCGTCCGCGTGCTGTCGGGGTGACTCTCCAGGTGAAAGCCCCACGTGCCGTAGCGGGTCAGGTCCTCGACCGGGAAGTAGCCGAACAGGGCCAGAGCCGCGTAGAGCCCCGGACAGGCGTGACACTTGGACAGGTAGAAGACATCTCGCTGCGCCCATTGCGGCTGCGCTGCGTCGAACCGCAGCACGTAATTGAACAGCACCGCCAGCAGCTCCGCCTCGGAGAAGCTGCCTCCGGGATGCCCTAGGGCGGCACAGGTCATCGAGTACACCGAGTAGCTGCGGATCAGGTACGCGAGGGTCTCCGTCTCCCGCACGAGCCGGGCGTAGTCGTCGTGGTGCGAGAACACCTCTTGGAACCGCGTCGAGTCCGCCCGAAACGGCCGCCAGATGAGCCCGGGGTCAAATGGATTCACAGTAACATCCGCCAAGAGACTGCTCCTACTGGTATTCCGTGATGGTGAGGTTGGAGTAAACGGGTCCGGCGACGGCCGAGCCGGCGCGGTGGTCGAACTGGGTATCGCTGCCGAGGTGAATGTACCGCAGCGTATCCATCGGGTCGATGCCGGGGCTCTCCCAGGCCAGGAACTCCCGGCCATCGAGCGAGAACCGCATCCGGCCCTCGTTCCACTCGACTTTGATGTGGTAGGTCCGCTGCGGGTCGAACCCCTCGGTGAGAGGCGCAAAGGGCTTGTCGAGCCGGCACATGTCGGCGGTGTGGATCTTGATCTTGAGCTGCGGGTAGCCTTTGCCGATCCGCAGGCCCCAGTGATCGCGGTGCGCCTGGCCGGTGTCCTCGCCGTTCTTCCAGAGCGTTTCCCACATGCCCAGGATGTTGCTCTTGTCCACGGTGGCCTGCTCGGCGGGATTCAGGTTGCGGACATCAATCTCCAGACAGCCGTTGCGAATCGCCCGGGGCAACTCCCAGACAATCCGATCCTTGGGCCCGACGGGCGTCCAGCCCCCTTGGGCGACGAAGCGGCCGCCATCCTGCTTGCCGTTGGCCCCACGGAGCAGTGCGTCCTTATGCATGACCTCGGTACGCGTCGGGGCGCCGAAGCCCTGCACCGTCAGACGCAAGACCCAATCCTGCGCATCCGGACTCGTGAACTCGCGCACGGCTCCACCCGTGACCTCCGGCAACGCGGTTTCCTCACCGGTGCGCGGATCGAACCGGCTGGTGCGGTACCGACCCGGCGCCAGGTCGAGAGAGAACGGACCGCCGGCGGCGGCGTAGATCACGTACTGCCGCGCCGGCTCGGCCAGAACGTACACGCGCGTGCCGGACTTGACCAGCTCGTTACGCGGCGCCATCTTCCAGTACTGGAGATCGCCCTTGCTGAAGAACGTCACCAATTGCCGGACATCGCCATACTCCGGCGTGTCATGCCAGTTCGTGCTGAAGTAGGGCCGGCCGTCGTCGTAGTCGTTCTTGTCACCGGTGGCTCCGTAACCGCCGCCGGCGGCGATGGCCCACATCGTGTGGCGATGCTTCACCCGGGTGAAACGCTGGAAGCTGCCGTCGGGCTGCCGGTCCTCGCTGACATCCTGGGGCTCGCCGATGTAGCCGAACTCGTCGTTGACGACGGGATACTTGCCCGTCCAGTTCCGCACGATCGAGTGGTTGCCCCATTCATCGCCGTGCCGGAAGCGCCGGCTGCCTTGGCCGGCCTCGACCCACTCATCGCCGATGCGCACGGACGGCCCGCGGTTGCGAACGCCGAGCTGGAGAATGGCATGGGAAGGCCACATCTGGTCGGCGAAGTTCCAGTCGGGCCGGGTTTGCTGATGAATGGACAGCACCCGGACGAAGTCGCCGTCTTTGCTCCACGGGTCCTCCTCGCGCACGAGCCGGCCCAGGCGATTCCAGTAGTCCTGCGGCACCTCGGAGTAATTCCACTCGTTGACCATGCACCAGATCACGTTGGGAAACGCCGCCAGCCGCGCCAGGGCATAACGCAGATACCGCTCGTCCTCGCGCAGCAGTTTCTCCGAACCTTTCGGCTTGGTCCAGAAGAGGATCACGTCCGCCAGGAAACCCCGTGCGGCCATGTAACGCACGACCTGGTCGGCCGCCCGCCAGTGGTCCAAGTCCGGATGCATCAGTCCCTCGTCCGTAAATGGCGTCGAGAGGGGATAGCGGCCGACACCGCCTTGGGCGGGACTGGGATAGAGCGAGAACCGGGCCTTGTTCATACCGTAACGGACGGCCCCATCGATCGCCGCCTGCCAGCGGTCGCCCGCCCGGGCGTTGAGCAGCAGGTGATAGTAGGTCGTGCCGCACATGAAGTGGCGCGTACCGTCGTCGAAAACGAAGCTCGTCGGGTAGCGGGCGTCACGGCGCAAGAACCCGTGGCTGACTCGCGCCGGCGGGGTGACTTCAAAAGCGCCACGATGCGTCAGGCCCGCATCCGCCGGCACAGATTGGACCTCGTACATCCACTGGCCCCGCAGCGGGGGCGTGAAACGGACGCGAAACGTCCGCCCGCCGTCCCAAAAACCGCGCACCGCGTGTTGGCGACCGCCGGGCCCCGTGAAGCGCGCCATCACTTCGACGCCGGTGTAGGGATTCGCGTATTCACCCTGCGCCGTCAGCTCGATCTCATGGACCGACCAAAGCCGGGCCTCGGCCGATGCACTCGCTTTGACACCTTCCGACGTTTCCGGATATGCCCTGACGGGCACACTGCGAGCCTGCCTCGCATCGTCCAGTACCAGCACCCAGTCGTGGTCCGGGCCGCTGGACGGGGGAACGAACTCCCGCGGTTCCTGCGATTCGAATTCGCCGGCCGACGTCGTCTGGCCGGTGCGCGGGTCGAACCAGGAGGACTTGACCTTCGCCTGGGAGATGCCGGCCAGCTTCACCGTGAATTTGCGCCCGGTCGGCGCATAGATGAACGCGTATCCGTCGCCGCGGGTGGCCTGGATATGCTCGTCGCCCTTGCCGGCGTCGCCGACCAGCAGCCCCTGGTCCGGGACGCGGCAGAGGAAGGGCCGCGATTCCATTAGGGCCCGCAGGTGGCGCATCTGGTTCGCGGCGGGCGCCTCCAGCATCTCGTACCAGGGGACATCGCCGCCCCGGCCGGTGTTCTCCCCCTGGCGGGTCCACTGGATGAAGGACCGGTGGCCGTAGGTGTGGCCGAAGCCGCCCGCGAATACCGCCCAATAGGCCGCCTTGCGGACCTCCCAGGGCGTGATCCGCCGGTCCTGCGGCTCCTCTTTACGCAGCGACAGCGAGTTCTCGTACGCCACTTCCGCATCCAGCGTCGGCTTGGCCGG
>JALORE010000017.1 GCA_025459125.1 Planctomycetota bacterium
GTGTCCTACGGCCCGCACAAATACGCCCAGGAGACCTGGGCGGCCGCTCTGAAGTTCTTCCAGCAGCATTTGGGGAAACCGCAGGGACATCCGTGAAAGACATCGCTCGCTGTATTGGCCCCAGCACGCATCGTGGGCGTCACATGTCGCACCTCGATATCTGCCGAGGTAATAATGGCCGGAGGCACAACGCTATATGATTCGAGGATCCGTTCCTTTCGTTGGCTGCCGCGCCGGACCGGCGCATCCGGCCGTGTTCTGGGCCGTTGTCGTCGTCCAGTCGCTTTGGGCCGCGGCGTGGGCAGAATCCTCCGGGACCGGCCCCGGCTTTTCGGCGGGCGTTGCGGAGGCATCCGCGGACGTTCGCCAAAGCTGGGAGGATGACTATGCGAGCCTGAAGGCGGCTCTGAGCAAGCGGGAGAATCGCTACGCCCTGCTCAAGACGGGCGAGCCGCGTACGGATGTGGCTCATATCCAGTCCCTCCTGTGGGAGAGCGATCGAACGGCGGCGGATGTCGCCCTGCGTCGCACGGCGGCCTTGCTGGAACACTTGAAGAGCATGCCTGGGGCGCCTCCGCTTGGGGCTCTGGAAAAGCAATTGGTGGCGGTTCGGTCCCGGAACCCCGCCGCGGCGGACGACCAGGAGATCTACCTGGCCGCGCGGGCGATCGGCCGGGCGGTGGCTTTGGCCAATCCGCTGCTGGATTTCGATCAGTTGATCTTCAATCGGTGGTCGAGCCGCTACGGGCACGTCCAGGAGGCCTGGGCCAGCTCCGTGCTTCGGGATGGCGGCCTGTACCTTCTGTCCGGGCTCAAAACGGGTCCCGTCGCTGTACGCAACCTGCTGGAGAACTCGCGTTTCGAGAACGGCCCGTTCCAGGGTCGCAGAATCCTGGAGGTCAGCCCGGTCGTGCGGTCGTTCGATCTGTCGTTCGATGGCAGGAAGGTGGTTTTTGCCTGGCTCCAGCCGTCACCAAGGGCTCTGACGATCGCGAGCGTCAACGTGGATGGCTCCGATCTGCGCCAACTGACGGACGGCCAGTTCGATGACCTGGATCCGGTCTGGCTGCCCAACGGCCGCATCGTATTTGTCTCCACGCGTGTCAAGCTGACGGTCCGCTGCAACTTCGGCCCCGCCACGCCGCAGGCCGTCATGCACTCGATGAACGCTGACGGCACGGATCAGGTGCAGATCAGTTTCCATGAGACCAACGAACGGTATCCGAGCGTGGACAATGATGGGCGGCTGATCTACATGCGCTGGGATTACATCGACCGCGACTTCTCTGCTGCGCACCATCTGTGGGTGTGCAATCCCGATGGTCGCGATCCCCGCTCGTTCCACGGCAATTATCCCCAACCGAGTGCCCCCGGCGACCGGCCCCGGGACGGCAGGGGGGACCGGCCCTTTGCCGAGTACTTCATGCGGGCCGTCCCCGGCTCCTCGAAGTACATGGCCATCGCCTCCACGCACCATGCGCCGCCTTACGGCATCCCCATCCTGATCGACCCCACGGTGCCGGATGACGGCAAGGTCGCGCAGGTGAAAGTCATCGTGCCCCAGGGGCTGCCTTTCCCCAGTGAGTGCGGTCGCTACACGAAGCGCGGTCTCTACCAGGGGATCTCGTTCGTGCGCATCAAGGACGATTGCGCCTACTTCGATCCCTGGCCCCTGAACGAGACGTTCTATCTGATTCCGTGGGGACCGATCGGAAGCGGGCACGGCGGCCTGCAGGAGCAGTACACCCAGGTGCCGATGAAGCTCTATCTGCTCGATGCCTTCGGCACTCGTGAGCTGCTGACGGATTGCCATCTGGCGGGCGGAGGCTATTATCTGTCGGCGCGTCCTTTGCGGTCCCGTCCCATGCCTCCGGTTGTTCCCACCGCCACCTTCCAGGGTGAGCGGGCGGGCCTGCCGGAGCACCAGCGGGCCACGATCCTGGTGGCGGATGTCTATCGCACCGATCGCCCGTGGCCGCCGGGGGTGACCGTCAAGAGGATGCGGCTGGTGCAGCTCTTTCCGCGGCCGTGGTCTTCGCCGAACGTGGAGAAGCCTTTCACCGGCTGGAGTGAGGGTGGCATCTGTCGCGCCTCCCTGGGCACGGTTCCCGTCGAGGCCGACGGCAGCGTCTATTGCGAAGCGCCGGTCAACAAGGCCCTGCTCTTTCAACTGCTGGACGAGAAGGGCATGGCCGTGCAGACGATGCGGTCGCTCACCTACGTCCATCCCGGCGAGCAGCTTTCCTGTGTCGGCTGCCACGAAGACAAATGGGAAACGATGCAGGCGCCCGCGGCCGTTCCCCTGGCCGCTCGCCGCCCTCCGTCCCCTCTGGAACCCGAGGCCGGTGGACCGGCTCCGGTGACCTTCGGCTTGGTCCGGCCCATCTTCCAGAAATCCTGCCTTCCCTGCCACACCCAGAAGGGAGAGCCGCCGTTCAGCTTCGAGTACAATCTGCCCGCGCCCACGTTTCCCGATCCGCAGGGCAAATCCAGGCTCTCCGACTACTGCTACTGGTTCGACGCCAGCAACAACAACGATGGGCTGGGGCCCTACGGCGGCTATCGCTCCACACCCCTGAAGTTCGGCTTTGCCCATTCCCGTTTGGGTAAGGCTCTTCTGGCTACGCACACCCAGTGGGTGGCGCCGGAGGACCTGCGTCGCATCATGTTGTGGCTGGACCTGAATGCGATGCGCCTGGGCACGCCCACCCCGGATGAGGCCCAGCAACGGGCCCAGGAGACCGGCGAAGGCGCCTGGCCATGGCCGCCGGAGATGGACCCGAAGGATCCCACCGGCGTCGAGCGGGACAGGCCGGTGCCGGCTCCGGCCCGGGACTAACTCGTGGCGGTTGTATTCTCCTCCTGGGTCGGACTCGGTATCATGCAGGGTACTTTTGCCAAGGAGATACCCATGAAGCTGCTTCTCTCTCGTTCCTCTGCCATCGTGCTCCTGATCCTCACGCTCACCGGTGTCCCGGCAAGACAGGCCGCGCTGAATGCCCAGAATCAACCCCGGGTGACAGATGGTCCGTCTGGCGTCCGTGTCTGGGAAGAAGCGGTCATCATTCCGACCTACCTCATCGGTCCGCCCGACCCCAATCCGCAGTTCTACTTCGGCGGCGCCTCGCAAGGGGCCCAGCAGCGCATTTATCCCTACCCCGTGTACGACAACCTCACCACCGAGAAGGTCGACAAGTCCTACCAAATGGTCTATCTCGAGAACGAGTACCTCAAGGTGGGCCTCCTGCCCGAGAGCGGCGGGAAGATCTTCGAGGCTATCGACAAGACCAACGGCTACCACTTCTTCTACCGCCAGCACGTCATCAAGCCCGCCCTGATCAGTCTGCTGGGCGCATGGATCTCCGGCGGCGTCGAATGGGATGTCCCGCATCATCACCGGGCCACGTCCTTTCTCCCCGTCCAGTATACCATCGAGGAATCGGCGGACGGTTCCAGAACCGTCTGGGTGGGCGAGCTGGAGCTGCGCGACCGGATGCGCTGGGCCGTCGGCATCACGCTGCGCCCCGGCCGATCCTGTCTGGAAGCCTCGTTCCGCGTAATCAATCGCACGCCCATGCCCACGTCGATGCTGTGCTTCTCCAATGTGGCCGTGCACGTGAACCAGGACTACCAGATCATCTTCCCCCCGAGCACCCAGTGGGGGACGGGCCACGGCAAGCGTGACTTCACGCCCTGGCCCATCAATAACGGCGTCGATCTGAGTTGGTACAAGAACATCCCCGGGAGCCGCTCCGTCTTCGCCTGGAACTACCGCGACGATTTCTCCGCCGGTTACGATCACGGCCGGAAGGCCGGCACCCTGAGCATCGCGGACCACACGGTAGTCCCAGGCAAGAAGTTCTTCACCTGGGGCGACAGCCCCAACGGTCATCGGCAGGACACGCTGCTGACCGATTCCGACGGTCCGTACATCGAGCTGATGGTCGGCGCCTACTCCGACAACCAGCCGGATTACAGCTGGATGACGCCCCATGAGACGCGCCGTTGGACGCAATTCTGGTACCCCTTCCGGGATATTGGTGGCGTCAAGAATGCCAACACCGAGGCCGCGGTCAACCTGGAGGTCAAGGACGGCAGAATCCTCGTCGGCTTCCACGCCACCGCAGCTTACCCCTCGGCTCGTGCCGTTCTCAAGCTCAGAGACCAGGTCCTCCTGCAGGAGACTGTCGCCATCCACCCCGGCAAGTCCTATGTCAAGGAAGTGGCCTTGCCTGCCGGTGCGGACGAGCATGGCCTGCGTGCCTCTCTCGCGACGGAGGGCCGGGAACTCGTCGCGTACTCTCCGGTCAAGCTGCAACCTGAGGACCAACCTGCCGCGGTGACGAACTTCCCGTCGGCGGCGGACATCAAGACGAATGAGGAGCTCTACCTGGCCGGCTTGCGGGTCGAGCAGTTCCACGCCCCCAATGCCAAGCCCGATCCGTACTGGCAGGAGGCTCTGAAGCGCGACCCCGGCGACGTCCGCGTCAACACCGCCCTGGGCATTCGCGCCATCAAGGCGGGTCGCTTCGCCGAGGCCGAACAGCATCTTCGCAGGGCCCTCGAACGGGCCACGGACCGTCACACCTCGCCCAAGGACGGCGAACCCTTCTACTACCTGGGGCTGGCGCTGAAGGCACAGGACAAGATGGACGAGGCCTTTGAGCGGTTCGCCAAGGCCACGTGGTCCGGTGCCTGGCGCAACGCCGGCTACTTCGAAATGGCGCAGATCGCCTCCGGCCGCGGGGATTTCCGCGCTGCCCTCACCTATGCCGACAATTCTCTGAATGCCAACGGTGACGACATTCGTGCCCTGGCGCTCAAAGCGGCGTTGTTGCGACATGGCGGACAGACCGATGCGGCACAGGGGGTCGCCCACGTGATCAGTAAGATCGATCCTCTGGATGTTCGCGCACTGGCCGAAGAGTGGTTGGCCGGCAAGACACCCCAGAGCGCCCAGCGGCTGCGGCGGGCCTGCCACGCCCATCCCGCCACGGCCCTGGAACTAGCCGCGGACTATCTCAATGCGGGCTTGTGGCAGGACGGCACAACGCTGCTCCAAGAGGTCGTCGCGGGCACTGCCGATAAAGCTGGGGTCTCGCCTCTGGTCTTCTACTACCTGGGTTACTTCGCCCAGAAACTCGGCCAGCCCCGTCAGGCAGCCGAGTATTTCGCAAGGGCCGCTGGGGCGCCCACGGACTATGTCTTTCCCTTCCAGATGGAGCTGATTGCGGTTCTGGAAGCCGCGATGGCCGCCAACCCGGACGACTCCCGTGCCCCCTATTATCTTGGCAACCTCCTCTACGACTGGCAGCCCGAACGCGCGGTCGCTCTCTGGGAGAAGTCGGCCTCCCTCGGGGCCGATTTCCCCGTCGTCTACCGCAACCTTGCCCTCCTTTACAGCCGCCAAGGCCAGGGCTCCCAAACGCGAACTTCTGGGTTTGGGGACCCCAATCCGCGGGACAAGGCGTTGGCCGCCCTCGAAAAAGCCGCCTCCTGCGGCGGCAACGCGATGGTCTTCCATGAGCTTGACAAGCTCTACGAAGAGAACGGCGTCGCGCCCGAAAAGCGTCTGGCCCTGCTGGAAGCGCACCAGGATGTCATCAACCGCGATGAGGTGATCGCCCGCGAGATCAACCTGGCCATCTTCGCCGGCAAGGCGGATTTGGCCCTGCGCCTGCTCCGGTCTCGCCTCTTCCGCGCCTGGGAGGGTGGCGGGCGTTTCTCCCTCGGCGACTCGTGGGTGAACGCCCATCTGGTGCGCGGCCATCAGCACTTCGCCGCGCAGCGCTACCACGAGGCGCTGGCCGACTACCAGGCGGCCCTGCAGACGCCTTCCAATCTCCAGGAGTCCGCCGGCAACACGGCCCCGCGCCAGAGCGAGATCGCCTACTGGGTCGGAACCGCACACGAGGCGCTCGGCGACCCCGACAAAGCCCACCAGTCGTGGCGTGAGGCCGCCGAGGTTTCTGCCCCCGTGCCGGCCACCGGCCGCGGCCGACGCGGCGGGGGTGGCGGTAATCTGCCGCCCGGCCAATTCAGCGGACGCAGTGCCATGGGCGGGATCGCCGCCGGCGTGCGCGTGACTCCGGCGGGCGTCTACTACCAAGCCCTGGCCCTCCGGAAGCTCGGCGAGGCCGACCGTGCGAAAGCCCTGTTTCAGCAGCTCGTTGACACCGGTACGCAAGCCCTCGCGAAAGTATCCAATCCGGCGCCGGGTGCGGATGTCCCATTGACGCAGCGTCTCCAGGCGGCGGACGCCCACTGCTTGATCGGCTTGGGGCGACTGGGTCTGGACGAGAAGGACAGAGCCCGACAGGAGTTCTCGCTGGCCCTGCAGGCCAGCCCGGATCATTGGACCGCCAGGACCGCGCTGGCAGGGGCCCAATGACGCCTGGGACGAATACCAAAGGGATTACACGCGGCAGAGGTCACTTCCGCTGATGGCCGCTGTGTCGGACCATGGAGAAGCTCTCGGCAACGTTGCCGACAGAAGGGAGGTCATACTCATCTTCAGGCCGTTCAGGGTCCCGGCCAGGGGGACAACAAGCCCCGAATGCTCCAGGCAAAGCTGAACTGCCGCCGCAGGGGGTTATCGAACGACAGCCAGGTCGTGATCGTCTCGCCCGGGTCCAAACGACCATCGCTCAACAGGCTCGTTACGTTGAGGTACAGGTAGCCGTCGGAGGTGGTTCCACTGCTGCCTGCCAGCTTCACGGAGGAATCGCTGATCGCCTTGACCACGATCCAGATCGGACCATAAATCGGTGTCTGCGAGGTATTGGTGATCGTCATCTGCACCTTCGTTTGCAGCGTCCGGCGATCATAGCTCATCAGACCGCGGGAGACGCTTACGAGCGAGTCCACGGCCGTCGGAACTGTCGGTTCCGGTCCCTGGATGGTCAACTCGCCGGCGGAGCTGTCGGTGCCGGTATTGCCCGCCGCATCGGTGACGCGGGCCACCACGTCGTACGTGCCACAGGTCAGGGCCGGACCGATCGCGTTATCCGCCAGTGTCCACATCCCATTGCCGAGATTGGCGGCAGTGTAGGTCTTGCCGGCCACGCCGATCTGGATTGCCGCCGACGGGTCGTTGACCGTGCCTGTCAACTGAGGCGTGGAATCGATGGTCACCAAGGCAGTAACGGTGACGCTCGGAGCAGCCGTATCAATGACCACCGCGAAGGCCGCAGAAGCAACCGAGGTGTTGCCGGCGGCATCGCGGGCGGTGGCCGTGAAGCTGTAGTTGCCATCCGCCAGGATCGTGCCCGTGTAGTCGAAGCTCCACGCCCCGGAGCCATTCGCCACCGCCGTGCCGACCGAACGACCATCCTGGTACAGTGTGACCGTGCTGTCCGCTTCCGTC
Source organism: Planctomycetota bacterium (assembly GCA_025459125.1). Taxonomy (GTDB): domain Bacteria; phylum Planctomycetota; class Phycisphaerae; order Sedimentisphaerales; family Anaerobacaceae; genus PLanc-01. The sequence continues at coordinate 7,367 of JALORE010000017.1, forward strand.
ACGCCGCCCAACACCAGGGTGTTGTCGCGGGTGATTCCATCGCCCACCAGGCCGGTATCCCCGTTGATCCCGGTGATCAGCGGGGCGGTCGGCGGCGTGGTGTCTACGATCGTAATCACCAAGTCCGCTGTATCGTCAGGCGTCAGGCCCACGGTCGCATCCTCCACGGCTACCGTCACCTCCAACTGCGAGTTGCTCTCGTAATCCAGAACGGTCCCGGCCCTGAGGTACAACTGTGTGCCCTCGATCTCGAACAGAGCCGCGTCCGCACCCGAGAGGCTCAGCGCATTCACGCCTGACGCATCGTTCATCACCACGATGTTTGCCACCTTGATCCGGGCGGTGGTGTCCGTGTCCTCCCGCAAGGAGGTCGCCGTATCGGCCAGCACCACCGTCGGCGGCACGTTGACCACGGTCACCGTGAAGGTGGCCGTGCCGGCAGGCCCTTGGCCGTCGGCGACAGCCACCGTGACTGTGTACGTACCCGGAACCGCATAGGTGCAGTCGAGGTGGAACGTCCGGTCGGCGGCGAGCGCCAGGGCAACCGGTACGCCGCCCAGGCCGTAGTCGACCGTGGCCGTCCAGGTATCGGCGCCTGGATCGGTGAAGGAACCCGATCTGACAAGGCTCTCCCCTTCATTGAGCGTGGCATCAGCTCCTGCATTCACGGCGGGCTCGACATTGCGCACGACCAGCTCGAACGAGGCCTGAGCCAAGATCCCCAACCGGTCCGTAGCCGTGACGACAACCGTCTGGCTCTCGGCAGGGCCCTCGCTGGTCCAGAACGACCAGCTCCAGGTGCCATCGCCATGATCGCCAATGGTCCCGACCGAGACCTCCAGGTCCACGCCGCCCGCGCCGGCATCGCTGAAAGCACCGGTGTTGGTCGCGGTACCAGATTCCTCCACCACGACCACCGGGTCGCTCACCGTGATCTCGGGAGGCGTGGTATCGATCGTCAGCTCTCCGGTGGCGCCGTCCGCGCCGGCATTGCCCGCCGGGTCGAAAGCCGCCGCGCTCACCTCGTAGACCCCATCCGCCAGTGGCGCGCCGATCGTATCGTCCGCCAGGCTCCACGTCCCGTCCCCATGATTGAGGGCCGGGTAGTTGACGCCATTCACGGTGATCCGCACCGCCGCCGCGGCATCGTCCACCGTGCCGGTCAGCGCCGGCGTTGTATCTGTGGTGAGCAGCACCTCGACAGTGACGACCGGAGCGACCGTATCCACGGTGAAGTGAACCACCTCGTCGTCCCCGCCGTTCAGTGCCAGGCCGAGATCATCGGTGATGGTTGACGTGCCGCGCAAGGTTACCGTGTATTCACCGTCCACCGTCAACGGGGTGCTGAACGTCACCACCAGGACACTGCCGCCCCAGCCCACGACGCTGTCGGGCGTCACCGCGGCGCCGAGCGGATCGACCGCGCTGATGTCGCTGCTATCACCGAACACGGGCTCGGAGAAGACGAAAGAAAGCTGCGGCGTTGGGTCATTCGTCTGCCGGTCAACCGCGCTGACACCCGTGTCTTGCACGACGGTCCATTCCACCACGACCGGCGGCTCGTTCACAGGCCGGCCGACGATCTGGACATCGTCCACCATTGCCACGCTGTCATCGCCGCCGAAACCGACGACGTCGATGAACAGCGCCGCCACGGTCCCGGACGCGACGCCGTCCAGGTCAACCTCGACCGTGAGCGGTGAATCGAGCGGCACCGCGTCGCCGGAGGCCAGATCCGGCATCTCGACGATCCTGACGCCGGGACTCAGGTAGACCCGGCCGTCGCGCTGAATGTTCAGCAAAGCGTCACCGCCGCCGATCCCCGCAACCGTACCGACGAGGGGCATGCCGTCCGCCGCACCGAGGAGGGCCACCTCCAGCGCGTCCGGCGGATTGTTCGCGCTGCCGAACAGGGCGACGCCCGCCAGCGTGAAGCGCAGGCATGCGGCGTCGCCCGGGATGGCGAAGACCTGTCCGAGGTCGGTGAACAGGAGATCGCCCTCACGGAGCACGGCGTGGCCGGCCGAGGTCTCGACATCGCCGTGGACGTTCCAGCCAAAGGCCGGATCGCCCGCATCTGCCACGTCGAAGCCGCCGTTGGCGATCCCGGTCGCCGGGTCCGCGCCGGACGCGACGACGTCCGCGTTCAGGGCCGAGAAGCCGAGGACGGCAGCGCCCGGGACCTCGAGCTCCTCGACGTCAATGTCCGGCGGGACATAAGCCTCCAAGCCGAGGCCCTGCAGGTCCGCCACCTCGTCGTGCAGAGGCACACGCCGCGTCCCGAGCGAGAAGCTGTAGTTCATGATGCTGTGGGGCCGGAGACCCTCACCCAGGTCCGGCAAACCGAACAGCAGGTGCCCGAGCTCGTGCGTGAGCACGGTGAACAGATCGACCTTGCCCTCCGCCGGACTGTCCGGCTGGGAGGCGAATTCGCCGCCGGCGACGTAGGTCGTGAACTCCTCGTGGTCCGAAGGGCTGGCATCGACGAACCAGCCGTAGCCCACCGCGTCCACGTCAATCCAGAGTGCACCGGCCGTCGCAAAACCGAGCATCGAACCCGGCAGATCGGCCAGATGGAACGTGATCGTCCCCGGATCGCCCATCAGCCCCCCGTTGGTGGCCGCCCACAGCGCGAGGGCCTCCTCACCCAGGGCCATCAGGTCCTCGCCGGTTATCCCACTCGAGCCAGCGTGCGTCCCACCAACCAGCGAATCATCCAGAACGAGGGGATGCAACGTCGGGAACGTCAGCGTCGTAAGTCCCTTGAGAGCCTCATCATCGATACCGAGGTTGTAGCTCTTGACATGCGCGAGAGCCTTCTCGGCATCACCCGTGGCGAAGAACTCGGCGGCATACTCCGACCTTGCTTTGTTCATCACATCGCTGTTGTATTGCTTCAGATAGTCGGCCCGCGTTTTCGGCTTAGCCGACAGCTTTTGAACTTGCGACGCATTCGGGCCGAGCCTCTGGAGCTCGAACTTCGCGAACTCCGTCTTATGGAATCCCGAGTGGCCAATCTCATGTTCGAACGTATGGACCAGCGCTTCCGCCACATCGGAGGCGATCAAGTTCTTCTTCAGCTCGATGCTGCTCGGCATATCCCATTTGGTCCCGGCAAGATAACCTCTCCGGAAAGCATCGTCCGGGGATTCGATCGCAGCAATCAAGACGTCGGCGTCGAACGTGTCGTAGAATCCTACGCCTGCTTGTCTGTCCTTGAGAGCCTCGGCCGGATTCGTAAATCCCAAGGAGACATCGCCGGCGGTGACCCCGCCGCTCTTGCGCCCGACGTCGATCGTCCCGATCTTCGTGCCGAGTGCCTTCTCGACGGCGTCAACATACTTGCCCTTCTTCGAAGGATCTGACATGTACTCCAGGATTTCGATCGCCTGCTCGATCTTGGCGACGTTGATGGTGGAAACCCCTTTCTGGACCGCCATGTTTTTCGCGGCCTCCAGGTGCTTGGCGAGGGCGGCGGCCGCATCGGTGGCCTTGGCGGACCGGGTGACGGTTCCGCTGAGGGGTCCAAGAAGGAGTTCGCCCAGTTCCTTCTTCGACATGATGTAGTTGTCCAGCCCGGCTACCGAAGTCCGCGCTTTGCCGCGGCCCGCGAGCGGCGCGGACTCCCAGAGGTCCGCCAGTTGGCCCATTCTCATCTGGGCCTGCTGGCCGGCCCACTCGGCGGTCTTGACGCCCAGCTGTTTGACCGCGTCGAACGCGGCGGCGATCTTCTGGCCCGCCTTGTTCCAGAGCGAGCGCAACAGGGTGGAGGTCGGGCCGATGTTGCCGGCGTACTTCTGCAGGGCTTTGCCCAGCTCCAGGGCCTGGGCGACCGCCTTGGTGCTCTTGACCACCTTGCCGGCGTTCTCAAAGGCGTTGCGGGCGAAGGCCGTGCCCTTCGACCAACCGGTCTGCAAACCTTTCCCGATGCCCCCGGCGGCTCCCAGGATACCCTTGGTCGCGAGGCCCAGACCCGCGTCGATCGCCGAATTGACGGGTCCCTCGATCAACTGGGCCGCAAAGGCGCCCACCGTCTCCAGATCGGCCGTGCACAGTGCCTGCACGAACTGGAAGGGCATCGTCGCCATCCCCTGCGCCATGCCCATGAGGCCCTTGCCGAGCGTGGAAAGAGCCGCCAGGGGCGCCGCAAACAGCGTCGACGTGATGCCGCGGGTAATGGCGTTCTTGCCCCAGGTCAAGGCCTTGCGGGTCTCATAGAAATCCTGTCCCAGGCCGGTGAGCATCTTGCCCAGATCGCTCTCCATCTTGTAGCTCTGCAAGTCGCCGCGGACGGCGTGCACGACGAATTGCTCGACGTCGTAGACGGCCATCAGAGGCTGGAGGATCAGCTCGTTGAAGGCCCCGCTCACGACTCGCCCGGCGCTCTTGAAGAACCCGTCTTCCTTGAGACGGGACCAGCTCTTGCGCAGCTCCGCCGACTGCACGGCGGCCTGGGCCAGCAAGTCGGGCAGGACATCCTGCGGCCGCGTGCGCAGCCCCATGGAGGCCTGGAAGACCATGTACTGATCCCGGCTCTCCGAGGGGGCGATGCTCAGGCCCGTGGGGTCGCTCAGGCTGACCGGGTTGTTGCGGCTGTAGCGGTAGAAGTTCTCGTCGCCGCCCTCGAAGCTCAAGGGGTCCTCGCTGATGAAGCGGCCCAGCCCCGGATCGTAGTAGCGGGCCCGGAAGTAGTAGAGGCCCGTTTCCGCATCGTACTCGCGCCCGTGGTAGAGGTACCTCGTCACCACCGCGGGAGTGCTCTGCGAGTGCACGACCCCGAAGGCTTCATACTTGATGTGATTGACGACGACCCCGGCGTTGTCCACCAGGTCGGTCGTATTGTTGATCTGGTCGGCCAGCCGCCAGAGCACGTGCCCGGCGCCGTCGTCCTGGGCCAGCACCTGGTCCAGGGCCGGCGTGCTGAAATAAGCCCTCTGCAGCGCGCTGACCGACGTGGCCGGATCGGTCACAAACTCGCACAGCACGTTGGCGCCGTCGTAGACGAAGTGTTCCGTCGGGGCCTCGATACCGTCGGTCGGATCGTTGTCCACCTGCCGTGCAATCCGCCGATTGTAGACGTCGTAGGCGTAGTGAACCTCCTTGGTCAGGTTGCCCAGATTGTCCCGCTCATAAACCGCGACGAGACGGTTGCGGTGGTCCCACTCGTACCGGCGCGTCTGTCCGCCGGCGACATGGGTGGCCAGGATCAGGTTGCCTGCGGCGTCGTAATCGTAGGTGAAGATCCCGTCCGAAGTCACCTGGTTGCCGTCTTGAACGGTGTCGTCCGTCCGGTTGCCGGTAGCGTCATACAGGTAGGTTTCCGCAGGCCTGGTCGGGTCCGAGTAGAGCACGCCGGTCAGTTGGCCGTCCTCGTCGTAGGTGTACGTTCGGGTGCCGTCGATGTCGACAATCTCATCGATCAGGCCACGATCGTCATAGTGCAGTTGGAAGGAGTTCCGCACGGAGCCGCCGTGACGGTGCGTGATCGTCTCCAGGTACCCGCGCTCGGTCTCGTACGTGAACCGGGAGGTGACAACCTCGGTGGCGCCGGCCAGATCCGAAGCACGCCGGATCGTCTGGACGCGGTTGTCGCCGTAGTAGTCGAACTCGGTGTATTTGTCCGCGATCAGGTCGCCGGATTGCCAGATCTTCCACAGGCGGTTCAGCTCGTCATAGCGGTACTCCGTCGTGACGGTCGTAAAGCCGGGCACTCCCGCGATGGCCGCACGGGCCGACGTGACCTGATTGACCTCATTCACGGTATAGGTCAGTTCCACCACCGGCGCGCCGGGCGTTCCGGCATTGCTCACGCGCCGGAGCCGGCCGTCGTCGTCGTACTCATACGTGTAGGCCGAGTGTGCGTCGGACACCGACACGACGTTGCCGTTCTCATCGTACTCCCGGTGAATGGTATTCGCCGCGCCGCGCCAGATCTCGTCGGTGACCCGGCCGAGCTCATCGTAGACGTACTCGGTGACGTTGCCGTTGAAATCGGTCACGGAGCGCAGGTTGCCCGCGGCGTCGTACGCGTACGACCGGACGCCGAGCCGGGGATCGGTCTCGCTGTCCACGAGCCCGCGGGCGTTGTAGGTATACGTGGTGATGTTGCCGGACTGATCGGTCACTGTCCAGGTTTCGCCGGAGGGATAATACGTGTACCGGACCGGCCCGGTCTCGGGGTACTCCGTCCGGATCAGACGGCCGAGGTCGTCGTACTCCTGCACGGTTAGGGCGCCCGTCGGGTCGGTTCCTGCGGTGGTGTTGAGGGCGAGATCGTACTCCCACCGGGTGACGTTGCCCAGGCCGTCGGTCATCGTGGCCTTGCGGTTGAGGGCGTCAAAGACATAGTCGACCGTGCGTCCCAACTGGTCTTCCGTATGATTGAGATTCCCGCTGCCGTCGTAGCCCGTCGACGTGGAATGGCCGAGATTGTCGGTGGTCCCGGTCGCCCGATTCAAACCGTCGTAATGGTAGATCGTGTACCGGCCGAGGTGATCGGTGACCCTGGTCAGGTTGCCGTTCTCGTCGTACTCTTGGTAGGTGGAATGCCCCTCGGGGTCGATCTTCTCGATCTGCCGGTTCAAGTCGTCGTAGCGGTATTCCCACGTCTTGCCGCGGTAGTCCGTGACGAAACGGGCATTGCCCGCCGCGTCGAAGACCGTGGAGCATTCGTCGCCCAGGGCATTGATGACCGTCACCTGGCGATCGAGACTGTCATACCGGAATTCCGTCGCGTGGCCGCGCGGATCCGTCACGAAGCGCCGATTGCCCACGTTGTCATAGACATAGTGGTAGGTTCCGGCCTCGGCCGTGCCGTAGGCATACGTCACGCCGGTAACGCGGTACAACGCATCGTACTCATAGTGCGTCGTGCGTCCGGAGGCATCGGTCTCGTCGGTGACGTTGCCCGACGCCTCGTACCGGTTGGTGATCTCAATCTCAACGCCCGTGCCGGCGGCGGCCGTGGTACCGACCAGGCGGTCGAGGTAGTCATATTCGTACCGGGTCACGACGCCGCGGGCGTCGGTCTCGTAATCCACCTGGCCCGTGGGCGTGTAGGCCACCGTGCTCACGGTCTGCACGGCGGTGCCGAACGCGTTATAGGTCTTCGTTCGCCGGCCCAGGCTGTCGTACTCGTACTTCGTCGCGAGGCCCCGTCCCTCGTAGGCGAATTCGACCTCGCCGTACGCGTTGTACAGGTAGCGGTGGCTCTGCTGTTCGGGCCGGCCGACGGCACGGACGATCTCTTTCAGCAAGCTCTGGTTGTTGTAGTGGTACTCGGTGCGCACGCCCCGGGCGTCCTCGTGCCACGCAATCATGCCGGAGGGGTAGTAGCCCTTCCACTCCTCGATCGGCTTGCCGAGGTGGTCGTTGGGCCGGACGATATGAGTATTACGGTTCAGGTTGTCATACTCATAGGTCGTCGTGCGGCCCAGCGCGTCGATCTCGGCCACCAGATTGCCGGCCGCATCATATTGCCTCTCGATCGTGATGGCGTCCGGTGTGCCGACGGCGGAGTGCACGAATCGCACCCGGTCGAGATCGTCGTACTCGTAGTCGGTCACGCGGCCTGCGGCATCCGCGCTCCAGTCCAGCCGTCCGGCCCGGTCATGGTGCGTGGTCTGGCTGATCGCCAACGGCGTGCCGGCCGCGCAGGTCGTCGTCTCGGTGTAGCCGAGATGGTTGTACGTGTACTCGGTGCGGTAGCCCATGCGGTCGATCGTGGCATCGAGGCGGCCCGTGACGGGGTGGTATTCCATTTCCTCCGTCGCCGCATCGGGCGTGCCGACGGCGTAGACGATCTTGTACAGGCGGTTCAGTTCATCGTAGTAGTATTCCGTCTTGACGTTGCGGCCGTTGATCTCCGCGGTCTTGTTGCCCACGGCGTCATAGTCGAAGCGGTTCGTCACCTCTTCCAGCGCGCCGGCGCCATAGGTGACCGAGATCAGGCGATTCAGATCATCATAGCCGAATCTCGTCCGGCGGCTGCCTTCGATCTCCCACTCCTTGTTGCCGAACCGGTCGTATCGGTATTCGACGACTCTCTGATCCGCCGTGCCGAAGGCACTGGTGATCCTGCTCACCAGGTTGGTTTGCGGATCGTATTCATAAACGGTCCAGACGCCGCCGGTGTCGCGCTTGGCCCTGATATTGCCGCTGTCGTCATACTGAATCTCTTCATAGACCTCGTCATCCGTCCCTACGGCGTAATGGACGAACGTCCGCCGATCCAGTTCGTCGTATTCGTATTCGGTGCGACGGCCCCGGGCGTCCACCGTGGCCGTCAGGTTGCCGTTCTCGTCGTATTCGCTGGACTCGGAGACCTGGTCGGGGCTGCCCAACGCGTAGGTGACGCCCGTCTTGCGGTTGGTGCCGTCATAGGTGTACTGCGTGCGCCGGCCGAGCGGATCGATCTCGGCCAGGATGTTGCCCACGGCATCATACTCCGTGGCGGTCGTGGCTTCGTCGGCTGTCCCCAACGCCTTGACGACCTCGGTGCGGCGGTTCCGGGCATCGTACCGGTACTCCGTCGTTTCGCCGCCGGACCGCTCGAATCTCAGGTTCCGGTTCTGGTCGTACTCGTACTCGATCACCTGCTCGTGGGCGCTGCCGGCCGCGTAGGTGGCCCGGATGAGGTTGTCGAGCTCGTCATACTCGTAGCGGGTCTCGTTGCCGTTGGCGTCCCGCTCGAGGACCTTACGGTTCAGGCCGTCGTATTCGAAGTGCTGATGCCCGCCGTCGGCATCGTAGATGTCGGTCAAGCGGCCGCGCTCGTCATAGACGTTCGTGGTCGTCAGACGCCCGGCGATCGTGATGGTCTTGAGGTTGTCCCGATTGTCGTAGGTGAAGCTGCTGCGGACGCCGGCGGCCGCGTCATAGGTCCAGTCCAGGCGGTCCCGCTCGTCGAAGTGGCTTGTCGTTTCCCGGCCGGCGGCGTCCCGGGTGTAGACCATGTTGCCCCGGCTGTCGTAGGCGGCGACCGTCTCACCGCCGCGCGGGTCGATGGTTCTCGTCACCCGATTGAACGCATCGTATTCGGACGTGTACGTGTAACCCCGCGGATTCGTGGTGTCCGTCAGATTTCCTTCGGCGTCGTATGCCAGGTGGGTATGATGACGGAGCGGGTCGTACGTGTCCGTCGGCCGGTTCATCACGTCGTAGACGGTCTCCCAGACCTGCCCGTTCTCATCCGTCCGGACGGTGTTGTTGCCATAGTCGTCGTAGGCATACAACACCGTGTCGCCGTTGTCGTAGACCACGCTCTCCAAGCGGCCGAGAGCGTCGTAGGAGTACGTCGTTACCTGGCCCAGCGGCTCCTGGACCGTCTCGATCTGTCCGCGGGCGTTGTAGGTATACGTGGTCGTGATGTCGCCGTACGTGGCGGTCTCGATCGTGGCGGTCAGCTTGTTGCCCCGGCCATCGAACGTATACCGCGTCACCCGCCCGACCCCGCCGTAGATCTCGGTCTTGGTCTTCACCTGGTTGTACGCGTCTTCGTAAGTGAATTCCGTGATCGCGTCGGTGGCGATGCCCGCGACGACCGGATTGATCATCTTCGTGATCCGGCCCTTGTCATCGTACTCATAACTCGTGACGTTGCCGTCGCCGTCTCTCTGCCCGGTGGGCATCTTGTTGGCGTCGCGGGTGATCTCCAGCATATCCCCGGCGTTGGAGAAGGCCTTCGTGTAGTACCCGTATTCATCGAGCTGATACGTGCGCCGCGTGCCGCCCGTGGTGAAAACCGCGCGCGGGAGTTCCAGCTCGACCGCCGTGGGCGGCTCCTCGAAGCCGGCGGTCTCCTCCAGGTCGAACAGGCCGGTGAGCTGCGCGGCTTCCAGGCCGACCGATCGGCCGGCCGTCGGATATCCGGCGACGTTCAAGATGCTGCTGCCGGTCACCCGGCCGGAGAACTCGTCGTAGTAGATCTCGTCCTGGTAGCCGCGCTTCGTCGTTTGTTGCGTGAGGTGATGGCGCTCATCGTAGCCGAACCGGCGCGTCGTGCCGTCCGGGTCGATGATCGCCACGAGATTGCGCGCGCCGTCGAGCACCATTTGTGTGACCCGGCCGAACGGATCCGTGATCGTGACGCGGTTGCCGGCGTACTGGAAGCCGGTCGTCAAGCCCACCGGATCGGTGATGCTCCGCAGCTCGTCGCGCTCCCACCTGAACGTCGTCCGGTTGCCGTGGCGATCCGTCACCGAGGTCAGATTGAACAGGTTGAACAGCTCATCGTCGGGATCGCTGGTCACGGGTGTGAAGAGGTAGACCATCCCATCCGGCATGCGCCGCTGATAGGAGCCGTCGGACAACTGGATGAGCTCCGACTGGTCCCCCGCCGGTCCCTGCCACGGGTCGCCCGCCACCAGGGGCGGGGTGAAGATCGACTCGGAGCCATCGCCGTCCACCAGCAGGATGCCGCCTTCATCGACGTTGTAGTAGAGCTGTTGGACGCCTTCGATGCCCCAGCCCGCCCCGAACGGACCTTTTACCAGATTCACCGAGACGATCTTGCCGATGTCCGGCGTGTAGAAGCCGCTGAAGCGATCGCCGAGCAGCTCGAAAAGCCCCGTCTCCAGCTTGAACCGGTAGATACCGGTCCGGCCCTCGCTCAAATCGATCTGAATCGCGGCGCCGAACGCGCCGCCGGATTCGGGCACGGCGAAGAAGTTCTCGTCGCCTTGCAGACCCATTCGGCGAAGCTCCTCCGTCAGCTCGAGTCCGTCGGCCTGCTTGCGGTAGTCGTCCAGCATGGCCTCCAGCCGGGCGATCAGGTAACGGCGGGCCAGGCTGGCAGGCACATCCTCGAACGAGAAGTGCAGGATGTGCCGCGGGTCGGCCCGCAGCGAATCGTAGTGGAGAACCACCGCGCGATTCTGGCCGACCGACTGATAGGCGACGAGGTCGTGGCTTTCGTGCAGCACCCCCGAATGCAGCTCCGCCTCGGACGTCAACCCGATATCGGCCATCTCGGAGGCGCTGCGCAGGAAGATGTCGTTGAGGCTCGACCGCTGGTTGAACATGTTATCCAACGTCGGGAGCAGGTGCCCCAGCTTGGACTGCACGGATAGGCCGCGCGGCATGCCGCCCGTTTCGATCGGGCCATAGAGATTCGGCTTGTTCAGGTCATAGTCCCAGTCGGGCACGCCGTACTTCAGGTCGCCCAGTTTGACCAGGCCGTACAGCTTCGGGTTCTTCTTGATGTACCACTCGCTGTCTGTGTAGAACCGCGCGTCGGCGGCGGTATCGATCGAATGCGCCAGGTCATCGATCGGGATGCTGCCCCAGACGCTGTTTTCCGGATCGGTCTTGACAACGTCATCACCCTCCAGGGTGGCGATGATGGCCAGGGCGTCGAAGGCGAAGACGCTGTCCAGCGCCTGGTACGCCGCCAGGATCAGGCCGGTCTCGTTGGAGACCACGACGTTGTCGGGGAAGGAATTCGGCGTCGGTCGCGTCGCGGCGAGCACGCGCGTGCCCGTGAGGCTGATCGGATCGCGGAGAATTCCGACATTGCCGCCGGCCGCGACCGCAAAGGGGAACGGCTCGGTCAGCGGCCCGACGCGCAGGCCGTTCTCGTCATAGTGAAAGACCGGGTAGCTGAAGCTCTGGTGTCCCACAAGGATCGGACCCAGATGCGGATCGTGCTTGGGATCGCCGGGCGAGAACTTGTTGTAGCCGGTGATGAACGCGTAGGCCGGATGCTCGCCGATGGCATCGCGGAAGGTATCCGCAGGCACGAACGTGATCCCCTGAGCGTTGCTGACCCCAAAGGCCTGCCGCGTACGCCCCATGACGTTGCCGAACGGCAGCAGGCTGACGTACTCGGGCTCCCAATGGCTGCCTCCCTCGGCCCAGTATCGCACGATCCCCACGCCCATGTCATCGGCGAGCCGGTCCGTGAACATCATGACGTCCGGGTCCGACGTGCCGGTCACACCATAGGGCTCCGGGCCGACCGGAATGACGTTCCACCCGATTTCGGGCGGGTCGAACCGCGGGTTGTCATGTTCCGCGTCACTCAGGTCCGTGTAGACCATGAGCAGGTTCCCGTTCTCGGCGGCGTATTCGCCAAACAGCGTCCGGCCCGGAGCGGCGACGTACAGCCGCGTTTGGTCGGCGTTCAGGGCCAGGCCCCGCAGCCCCAGGGGGGCGGGCTCGACGGTGATCCGGCGCACCAGCGTGTTATAGTCTCTGGAGAAGGGATCGATGTCGATCACATAAATCGTTCCCTTCCCGTCGCTGGACCGGCTGTCGGAGACATAGGCGTACTTGCCGAACTTGTCGATGACGATCGAGAACGGATGTGCGTCCCCGCTTTCGGACAGCCGGATGAAGTTGACGCCGAGCGTCTCGGGGTCCGCGTCATCATCGGGCCGCACGTCAATCTCCTGGAGGCTCATGGCGTCGATCACGGCCACGCCGCCGGCGCCCTCCAGCGTCACGTAGACGCGCGACAGATCCTGGGTCGTCGCCGTGGCCCGCGGGGCACTGTTTGGATTGAGCGGGTCCACGAAGATCTTGGCCACCTCGACCGGCTGTCGCTTGAGGTCAAGCGTGCCCGGGATCGTCGCCGTCCGGGTGATGTCGATGACGGAGACATGGTCGCCCTTGTATTCACCCGCGACGATGACTCCGCGCGGCTCGGCCGCAAACGCGTAGCGGGCCTCCGGCTGCAGCCGCACGACCTCGCTCCAGAGGGTCTCGTTGCGGACGCCGGTCGCCGTCGTCTTCTCGATGGTGCGGCCCACCGAGATCATGGAGACACCCAGGGTCGCCGTCGCTGGGACCACCAGCCGGATTTCATGGGCCGAAAGCGTGAAATCGGTTCCCCTCACCCGCGTGTCGAGCCCGCCCGCCTGGATGACGTGGCCCTCCGGATCGACGCCGTCCTGCCCGCCAATGACGAAGTTCACGAACAGATCGCTGGGCGGGCCGTAGAACCGCCCCTCGAGCACCAGCTCCGGATCGCCCGCGGCCGTGAACTCCAGGTAGGCCTCCTCCACCAGAGGAACATCCTCGTCCTCGGTGCCGAACACCCGCGGGGTAATGACGGTCCCGAAGTTCCGGATCTCGTCCGGGGACAGCGTCACGTCCATCGAGGTGCTACTGACGTACCCGCTGCGGCTCGTGCCGCGGAAGCTGAGCGTGTAGTTCAGATTCGGCACGACGGGAACGGCGAAATCGAAGAAGAGCCCCGGGATCACCATGTACTTGCGGTTGCCATACGGTCCTGTCACCATGACATCCTGGCCCATCCGCGCGGACATCATGCCGCTGGCCACGGCCACGCTCAGGACGCTCGGGGAGGCCCCGATAATCATGCCTTCGAGGGCCGGCTTGGCGATCACCCCACCCGTCAGCTCCATCCAGGGCCGGCCTTCGCCCTGGTTCAGGTTGCCGACGCCGGTGCCCAGGCCGGGATGCGGCGGAGACGTGGTGCGGGCCACGCCATCGGCGCCCACCGTCATACTGTCGACCAGCAGCCACGAATCCTCCTGGGAATCGGGTCCGAGCACGGCGGTGACGGGAACGAACAGGAAGATCTGATCGCCCGGGTGGAATCCCGCGGGTGCCGGGAACGACGCCGCGAGCGGTGCGGAGAGCAGCTCGTCGCCGAAATCGAGCGCGAAGCCGTTCACAAAGGACCAGCCGCCCGGGAGCTCATACGGCAGATCGGCGGCGGTCTTGGCCGTCACCGTGATCGTAGCCCCCGGTGGCAGCGCCTCCGGGCCCACGGCGACCGTGATTCCCTCGGCGGTCGTGATGATGGCTCCGGAGTCGTCCACCACCGCGGAACCGGCCGCCGCGGCTTCCACACTGATTGGCACGACGCGGCTTTGGCCTCCGTTGATGACGGTCACATAGGTGATGCCCAGGGCCGCGGCCGTGAAGAGGCCGTCCGGCGTGATGGTTCCGATGCCGGCATCGCTGACGTAATAGACCGTGCCCTCGCCGGCCGTCGAGCGATCCACCACCGTCCCGCTTTCGGTCTTCTCCCGGATGACGAATTGCCGCTGCGCGCCGCTGGTCAGGGAGTAGGTATAAGGATAGAAATCAAGCCAGCGCTCATCCGGGCTGCCCACCGTCACGGGGGTGGCAAACAACAGCCCGCCCGCCGAGAACGTGATCGTGGCCACGCCCGCGCCGACCGCGACGATACTTCCCGCGTCGGTTACGACGGCGACGGAAGTATTCGTCGAGGCGCAGGCCGCGTAGTCCAGCGGCAGGGGGACCCGGCTTCCGTCAGCGAATACCCCGATCAGCCGCAGTACCGCCGTCTGCCCGGGCTCCAGCCGAAGATCGCGGTTCTCGACGATGATGTTCCGCAGCGCGGCATCAACCACCTCCACGCCGATCGAAGCACGCGCCGAGCGGGCCGTGCCATCGTCGGCCTGGAAGTCGAACCCTCCGATCCCCGCGAACCCGGGGTCCGGCGTGAACACCGCGGTTCGACCGCTGTCGATCAGCACGACCGAGCCGTGCCGGACGTTCGAGACGACAAAGTCGAGCTCATCAGCCTCGGGATCGCTCGCCAGGGCGGCCAGATCGACGGTGACGGGCACGGCGGGCAACGTGGTCCGGCTGGCACCGCTCACGGCCGGCGCCTGGTTGGCGGCAAATCCCATGTTCCCGCCCATCAGGAGACCATCCGCGGTACCCACCACGCCGTCGCGGTTGACGTCTGCCGCCAGACGGTACTCGGCCGCGCCGGCTACCGCGCCCAAGGCCGCCATATACGCCGCTTCGTCCAGACCGTTGACGGCACCGTCCAGATTCACATCGCCCGCCAGGTAGACTTCCAGCTCGAAGTCGCCCGACGTGAAGCCGTCAGCACCTGAGACTTCGACGATATACACGCCGTTGGAGCTCAATGTCACCAGCGCCAGGCTGCGGTCAGGCTCGGCCACGCTCGTATCCACGGGCAGACCCTGCACGAAGGCCGCCGCCGGCATCAGCCCGCCGGCGGATCGCACCTCGATACCGAGCGTCAGCCGGCCCGCAGCGGAGGTGGCGAGCTCGGCCGCGCCGATCACGAAGGCGAAACGCCGGGTCTGTCCGGCTGCCAGCGAGCCGGTGCTCGTGACGCCCAGGAATTCCCGGCTGGTTCCCAGAATCCCGTCCACCGGGTAGGTCGCCGCCCATTCGCCGGCCGCCGCGTACTCGACCACCTCGCTGGAGCCCACGATGGCGGTCAGATAGTGGTCGAGCGTGGCACTGTAGCCGTACCACGATTTGTGGGCGGTCGCGAGGTTGTTCACCAGGACCAGATTGCCGGAAGCATCGTAGGAGTACCGGACGGCGCCACCCTCCGGCGTTACGACCGCGGCCAGGCGACCGGCGCTGTCCTTCTGGAACCGGACCGCGGCGCCGTCGGGGGCCGTGATGCCGCTGTCGCTCCAGAGCAGCAGCGTGCCGCCTTGGAGAGTCTCGCGGAGCTGCTGATTTGCATCATAGCGATACTCGGTCCCGTCGGCCGACCTGAGCGTGTAGGCCGCCCCGGCGAAACGGGTATCGGCGGGATTGTACGCCAGACCGGTTCCCAGCCGATAGAACGCGCCGTCCGCCAAGATCAGCACGGCAGGGGCCGTTTCGAGCTCGTAGTCCACGCCCGGCTCGCTCGTCCACGCGGGGCGATAGTACGCCAGAGGGCCGTACTCCCAGCGGGTCGGCTCGAAAGTGAATGCGGCCCGGCGGCCGTCAGGGAGGTCAAGGTACAGACGCGTTCCGGGCCGGTACGCGGCAAACAGGCCCTGCGGCTCCATCCCTGTGCCCGGCAGGTTGGTGGCGATATTCGGCTCGGCCCCGGCCCAATGCCAGCCAAACCCGAAAAGGCCCTCCGCCGTAGCGTTGAGACTGTCGTAGGTGCGGGCCACGCGCAGGGGCACGCCGGCCAGATTCACCTCGATATCGGTCACCGTCGTGCTGAAGGCAGCGCGTTTGGCCGGGGTGGACACCTCGATCATCCGAGAGACGGTGGCCGTCCGGCCGCCCAAGTCCCGGGCCGTAAGACGCAACGTATAGGCGCCGTTCATCAGAGCATTCGGATCGAGCGTGACCAGATGGGCAAAGGCGAGCGGCTCGAGACCGCGCGCCAGGACGCGGAATTGGGTCGTGCCCAGCGGCGCCATCTCCAGCACGTACTCATCGAGATTCTCGTCGGTGATCGAGGCGATGACCTCCGTTTCGCTCTCGACGAGGGCGCCGTCGGCCGGGGTGTCGAGGTGGACCACCGGGGCCGTCCGGTCGTCGAGATCCCGAACCTTCAGATCGCCGGTCGCCCGGCCCACCACGCCGTCAACGTCGGTTGCCGTGGCGACGATCTCGACATGGCCCGGGGCCGTCGGTGTAAACCGGGCCCTGCCGAAGCGATCCAGGCTCATCGCCTCGCCGCCGATGGTCAGGGTTAACGAGGCGATATCCGCGATCCCCGACGCTGCGACGTGCACCAGCACCGGCTGGCCCACCGCCGCCGGGAAACTCGGCGTCAGCTCCAGGAACACCTCGGGCGGGATTTCTTCGTGCGAGACCACCAGGGTGAGCGTTTGCCGGGCCGTCTTCTCGCCGTCGGTGACCGAGATCAAGATGTCGTGCTCCCCGGTCTGAGCCCCCGTCGGAGTCCAGCTCAACGCGCCGGTGGCGGGGTGCAACGTTGCTCCGGCGGGCAGCCCATACGCCGAGTACGTGAGCACGGACCCGGCATCCGGGTCGTGTGCGGAAATCACCAGGTCCCAGGGTGTCCCCACCCCAAGCACGTGCCCGCTCAGCTCCGCAAGCATCGGCGGGAGGTTCACGTTCAGCACGTGGATGCGAACCTCCAACCGGGCTGTCAGACCGGCCGGATCGGCGGCGCCGAATACGACCGTGTGCGTGCCGGCATCCTCGAAAGAGGGCGTCCAGAAGAAGACCTGCTCGTCGGCCTCGAAGACCGCGCCGTCGGGCAGGGCCCCGACCGCATAGTAGGTGAGCTGATCGCCGTCCAGATCGCCCGCGATGATCCCGAAGGCGACAATCCTGCCCTCCTGGGTGAGCAGATCCGGCAGCGGCACGAAGATCGGGGCGCGGTTGGTCGGTTGGACCGTGATCTGCACATCTTCGATCCGGGCCCGATTCCCGTCCGTCACGCCGAGGCGCACCAGATACGTGCCGGCCTGGGTGTAGTCGGGCGTCCAGGTGAACCGCCCCGTCAGTTGGTCCAGCTCACAGCCGCGCGGCAGCGACTCGGCGAAGTACAGGAGCGGATCGCCGTCGCTGTCATCGGAATCCAGCTGGATAGTCAGGCCCTCGGCTTCATGGACTGTTTGCCCGGCCACGGGGGCCAGGGTCGGTGCGTCATTCGTCGCACGCACCGTGATCCGGATCGTTTGCTCGTCGGACAGGACATCGGCGGGCTCGCCATTGCCGCTGTCGGTCACACGCAGCGTCACGTTATGAACGCCGGCATCGGTCGCCGACGGTGTCCAGGCAAACCAGGCTTCGCCATACACGTCGCCCGCGGCAAACGTGGCGCCGGCCGGCAGGCCCTCCGCCGCGTAGGTCAAGGGGTCCTCGTCCAGGTCCCAGACCAGTACCGGGAAGCGCAGCTCCTCGCCGAAGACGCCGATCCGGTCGCCGACCGGAACGATCGTGGGCCGGGCGTTGTCCGCGGCGGCGGTGAAGACGAACTGCTCGGTGCCGCTTCGGCGCTGGTTCGGGACGCCGTTGCCGTCGTCGGTCGCGATCACGGCAACCGTATAGCTGCCGCGGCGGTTCAACGGCGGGGCGAAGTGGAGAGTCGCCGTGCCGTCGCCATGGTCGACGAAGCTGGCGAAGTCGGGGAGCCCGTCCACCGCGATGGTCAGCGTCGTGCCGCCGGGGTCATCGGGATCTTGGGCCGCCACATCGAGGTCCAGCGTCGCGCCGGCCGCAATGCTCTGGTCCGGGATTTCCGTCACGACCGGTGTGGCATTCGCGTCCAGAACCGCGATGGTCAGGACCATTGTGTCGCTCGTCGGCGTGCCTGTGCCGTCGCCGTTGTCGGTGGCGGTAAACGTGACCTCGTAGACGCCGGCCTGGTCGTAGGCGGGCGTCCAAGTGAAGAACTGCAGCTCGGAATCGAACGCCGCTCCGTCCGGCAGGGCGGTCGTGACGAACGCCAGTTGCGACTGCCAGCCGGCGGTCTCCACTTCCAGCTCATTCGCCGAGAGGAACAGCCCGAGGTGCGGGCCCGGATGGTCCGGATCGACGGCGGGGATTCGTAGCGAGAGGTCCTGCCCTTCGTAGATCTCGAGCCGGCCCGGATTCTCGAAGTAGACCGGCCCGTTGACGTTGAGCACGTCGATCGTCATCTGCCGGCTCGTGCGGCCCGTGCCGTCACTCGCGATGAATTCAATCCGGCGCGTGCCGTGCTGGTCATAGCGCGGCGTCCAAGTGAACAGCCCCGTCGTCGGATGCAGCGTCGCTCCCAGGGGCAGGAGCGGCGCCGAGAATGTCAGCGAGTCCCCATCGGGGTCGGTGGCGCTGAGACGGAAGCTCAGCATATCGCCTTCCAGAATGGTCCGGTCCACCGGCTGTGCCAGGCTGGGCGGCTGGTTCTTGTTTCCGACCAGGACCTCGAAGGTCTCCGAGACCCGTGCCCATCCGTCGGAGGCATGGACGGTCACGTTTGCGTACCGCCCGGCATCCTGGCCGTCCGTCCGCCAGCGCAGCGTCCGGGTCGCCCCGTCGAAATAGGCGCCCGGCGGCAGGTTGTCCGCCCAGTAGATCAGGTCGTCGCCATCAGCGTCGAAACCGCCGATCACCACTTCGAGCAGGTCTCCCTCTTCGATCCGGCAGTCGGCCACCGGCGCCAGTATGGGCGGCGTATTGACGCCCGCCACCGTGACGGCCCACTCCTGGCGTGCGTAGCCCCCGCGCTGGTCGTAAGCCCGGACCTCAAAGAAGACAACCGGATCGTCGTCCGGGCGCGGCGTCCACCGCAACGCGCCGCTCGCCTGGTCCAGGGCCGCGCCGGCCGGCCCGCGCACCATCAGGTACGACAGCGTCGCGCTCTCGGGATCGACGGCGGCGGCATCATATTGATACGGCACGCCGACGCCGGCCGCGCCGCCCGGCACCGACATCATCAGCGGCCACTGATTTGGCAGCAAGCCGGCCAGCACCCGGGCGGAAAGATCCAGATCGACCGCGTCGGTGTTGAGAACCGTGAGCGTCAGCGACGCGGTGGATGCCCCGACGGCCAGCACGCCAGCCGGGCCTACCGGCAAGTCCACATACGGATGGCCGCCATCCGTGTACCCGTCCGGGCTCTCCAGGGTGACTCCCGTATCCGTCAGGCCCTCGAAGATCAGCCGGACCGGTCCGGCGAGGTCCACCGACAGCGTGTTCGTGACCACCACGTCGAACAACACAGCGCCCCGGACTCGATCCAGCCGGGTGTTGCTGAATTGCGGATCGAGCTCGGCCGTGAGATCTTCGAGGATGGTGAACTGAACGAGGCAGGGGCCCTCCAGATTCAGTCCGAGGCCGCTGCGGAGGGCCTGGGAAATCTCCAGCTCGTACGTATCGCCTGCCAGAGCCTCGAAGAGCAGGACCGCCGCACGGCTCTGCGCATCGTAGGCCGCCGCGCCAATCTGGATTTCAAGCCCCCGGGTTGCATTGGTCAGCCGGTAGTTGGCCAAGTCCGTGACCGAGGCCTGATCCATATCGACATCGAAGGTCACCACGGCCGTCTTGACCCCCGGCGTCTGGTTGGAGCCATCCACCGGATCGGTCGACACCACCCGCGGCGGCAGGACCGGGAAGAACACATCCACCTGCCCCGTCTGGGTCACGTACAGCCGGCCGTCGGGGCCCACGTGCAGGAAATCGCCGCGCGAGCCGCCGGCGGCGATCTTGACCGGCGTCATCGAGATCAGGTCCACCAGGGTCAGTGCCCCGCCCGCGGCATGGCTGATGAACAGCAAGCCCTCAAGCTGGGTCCCCGGCCTTCCGAAAGCCAGGGACTCGGCCTCCTCGTCCAGCTCCAGCATCACCTGGGGCCGGCCGCGGGTGTCGAAGCGGACGATCTTCCCGTCATAGGGCCACGTCGCCGCCCAGAGGCTCCTGTCCGGCGCCAGGGCCAGGCCGTCCACTCGGCTGCCGGAGAAAGTAGTGAACGTCCGGTTGACGGTGTCGAAGATCAGGATGCCGGACGACGCCGAGACGTAGAGCTGCGATGAATTCGGATCGGCCACCAGACCCAGCGTCATCCCATCGGAGAATTGCTCCAGAATCCGGCCGGTCGTGGGATCGAGCAGGAGCAGCGGCCCGCCACCGGTGGTAGCCCAGAGCTGGCCGTCGCGGTCGAAGGTCATGTCATAGATGGGCATCGGGAGTATCGCCAGGGGCGTGCCTGCCTCGCCACCGGTCGGCCCGAACGTGTAGAGCACGTTGCGGCCGGCCCCGCCGCTGACGTAGACCGTCCGGCCATCCGGAGAGAAGGCCAGGCCCAGAGGTCCGATGCCGGCCCCGGACTGCGGGATGCCGTAGGCGAACGCCGTCGCGGTGAACGGCTCGTAGACCGTCTGGAAAGAGGGCCGACGCGCCGAGGGCTGGACGGCCGGAATCCACGCCAGGGCCTGCAGGAACAACGGATTTGTGGCCGGCTCCACGGCCGGCTCGGCCTCCTCGAGGGGCGTTTCCTCCTCGACCGGGTCCACGAACGCCGAGCCGAGGTTGACGATCCGCCCGAAAGAGGGCAACCGGACACCCGCCGGAGCATCCTCGACGTTGCCCGCCTCGTCGGCGGTCAGCACGATGAATGCGGCCGCGAGGCCCGTCTTGCCTTCGTACACGGCCGCGGTCTTGGTCGTATCGGTCAGCCACCGCGTGAACATCCCGCCGTCCACGGAGACATAGACCGAGTAGCTGTGGACGCCCGAGCCGGCGGAATCGTCCACGGCCGACCAGACCAGCGAATACGATCCATTGCCGAGATCCGTCACGGTCACCGTGGTGACGGGGTCAACCGCGTCGAGCGTGGCCCAGACCCGGTTGGTGTCCATCGGAGCGCCCCCGTCATAGAAGACGCGGGTGCCGGCGGCCAGTTCGGTTCCCGTTACGGCGCTGGCCTTGGCCTTGATCGTGTAGCTGACCGTGCCGAACCGGGTGAAATCCGTGTTCGGCAACAGCAACCCCACGTCGGGCAGGCTGACGAGCAGGCCGGTCTCCGGATCGATGGCCTCGAGGTCCCACAGCAATGTGCGGCTGAGGATGTCGATCCCCGCGGTCACGCGCAGCACGAAGCCCTTCTCCTCGACAAAATCAAATTCGCCGGAGAACGACCCGCGGTCGCCCGGGATCTGGATGTGGATGTCACCGATGCGGATATCGCCCAGGCGGAACGAACGCTCGTCGAAGTCCTCGTCCAGCTCCTGAAGGATGCGGATCCCGGCAACGGGTTGCCGGGCATCGGCGGGATTCTCGAATCTGATCGTGTAGGGCAGGGGCATGGCCGCCGGCACGAAATTCGAGTCGCTGCCGCCCTCGGGCCCGATCATGCGAACGCGGTCGCTGCCGGCGCCCACGATCCCAAAGTAGTCCTTGAGGTTCACATCCTCAATGGTTTCCCAGTAATGGGTGACCGGGCCCGCCTCGACGACGAAGGCCTCGTAATGAGTCTCGTGCGACAGGCCCAGGTCGAACAAGGCCGGATCGGGCAGCGCCCCCGTGCCGTAGGCATCCTCCTCGTGCCCGTACCACCGCCGCACCTGCCCGAAGAAGCCGACCAGATCGCCCGCCTCGAGCACGTCCCCGCGGGCGTCACCTGCGAGAAGGCCGGCGGCCAGAATCGACATCAGGCTCTCGAAGCGCGGGGTCTCGCGGATGGCCGGGGGTTCGTCCTCGGGTCGGAGCAGACCCGACTCGGTCAGAGAGGCCAGATACGCCGCCGCCCAGGCTTCCGCATCCGCCGCCGCCAGCCGCAGGCTCTCCGGCGCGGCCGCATCGTTCAGGATCTCCTGGCGCATCTGCTCGGCGACTTCGCGCTGGTACGCGACGTATTCGGCCGAGGTCATCGGCGTCGCCGCGGCCTGAATGTGGAACTCGAACGCCAGATCCGAGATGTCCAAGCCGAGCACCCACAGGTTCTCCAGGAACTCCGGGTCCTCGGCCAGGATCTCCCGCAGTCCGGGAAGGACATCCGCGGTGAACGTCAGCGCCGCGTATCCCTGGTTCACGAAATCGAAGCTGTAGCCGGGAGCCATCAATTCGCCGTCGAGGTTGACGATGGAGTCCAGCTCCGCCCAGGGGACGCCTTCCATGTCCGGTTGCCCGGTGAGGTTGGTCCGGAAGACAAGGAGGTCTCCGGGGATAAGGCCCTCAAAGGGATTCTCCAGCCGCGGCAGGCCGAATTCCACATGGACATAGGGCGTATCCACGTTGGTGAGGCTCCATATCCCGAAACGGTACCAGCCGACTTCGCCGAGATCGAGCGTCGAGGGCCCGCCCAGGCCCACGCTCACATCCAGCGGCAGCGCCTCCTCCACCAGGTAGCGATACGGCACCCGGGAGACCTGTCCATCCGGATTGGTGACCTGCACATCGTAGAGCCCGTGCGGCGCGGCGCGAAGATCGAAGTTGGCAATGATCCGGGTCCGGCTGACGACCTGGTAATTCGCCGGCTCATACTCGGCGAATTGGGGCCGGATGAGCTTGACGATGGCGGCCGGATCGAACTTGGCCCCCTCGATGGTCATCGTCACGTAGCGGCTGTCGCCGCCGTTGTCCGGATACACGTCGGTGATGCCGAACGGCAGAATACGGGCTTTCAGCTCGATGGGCGTGCCCCCGGCCGGCAGGCCGGTCCCGCGCACGAGAACGTAGTAGTAGCCCACCTCGGTTTCGGCGACGGTCGCGGTCTGGTCGGGCGCCAGGTAGCCCTCGTAGACGCCGTCATAATAGATCGAGTTCGGCAGACCCTCGTGACGGACGTAGAGCTCGTTCTGGCCGGTCTGAGCAAGGCTCGTGAGCTCGACGATGAGGGTCTCACCGGCGGGAACCTCGACCCGGTACAGCCGCTCCCGGCCCGGAAGCAGGGTGTCGGCGGCCGCCACGCCCAGCAGCAGTTCCGGGACGCCGACCACCAGGGCCTCCGCCGAGGCCAGCCGGTTGTTGACGAGATTCTCGCTCTCGCGCACATCGTCGTAGATGTCCGCTCGGACGATCACGTAGTATCGGCCCGGCAGCACGACCGGCAGCGGGGCGGTCAGGCCGGCCACGTAGGTCTGGCCGGGGTTGAGAGTCACCAGGATCGCCTCGCCGTCCTGCGCGGGATCGGGGACCTGGCCCTGGGCGGTGCGGCCAAGGAGCCGGTCGCCGAGGTCCCACACCGTGTCCTGCGACAGATAGACGGCGTCCTCCCAGAACGCCACGATGGCCTCCGTGCTGACGTTTGTCACTTGCCAGCGGACGGTCACCTCGTCGCCGCCGGCGACGGCCTGGGCCGGGATAAACACGTCATCGATCCGCAGGTCGCCGGGCGGCGGGTATTCGATCAGCACGGGCGTGCCGGACACACCCGCGTTGTTGCCCTCGTTCTGGCCTTCGTAGACCAGGCCGCGCCAGAAGGGCAGACCCGAGAGATCAACCTCGCCGTAGCGCGAGCGCGGTCCGGTCGACACCGCATAGGCATTCTGGATGTCGGTGACGACGAAGATGTAGTAGGCCCCATCGATCCCCTTGGGCAGCCGGTACGTCCGCGTCACCTCGTAACTGGCGCCGGAGGACAGGCCGCCCGTGTGCCGGAGCGTACCCAACAGATGGTCGCTGGGAGCATCGAGGTACTGGTCACGCGAGAGGTATACCCGATCCTCCCATGCCGATTGGCGGTCGGGGGTGCCGGTCCCGGTGTTCGTAACCCGGTAGGTGACCTCGATCTCGCGGCCCACGAGGGCGCGGTCCGGGAGGTCGATTCTCGTAACGACCAGATCCGGGGATTGGGCCAGACTCACCGTCAAGGGACGTGCCGTAATATCGTTCCCTTCGTTCCGGTATTCCAGGACGCGCCCGGGTCCGCCGCCCCCCAGCCGCGGCAGGCCCTGCTCGGCCGGGTAGGGCGTAGGGCTGTCGGCCGACCACGCGTCGCCCGCTACCGACGAATCCACATAAACCAGGATGAAGAAATCGCCCGCGATATTGTCCGGCAGACGGACTGTCACCGAGGCCTCGTACTCACCGCCGGGAGCGACGACGCCCTGGTGCAGGACCGAGCCGAGGTACTGATCGTAGAAGTCGAGCGAAGGATCCCGGGAGATGTAGACGCGGTCCGTCCACCAGTCCACCCGCGTTTGGCGCGTGCCCTCGTTCCGGACTTTCCAGGCGACGGACATCTGGGCGCCCGAATCGGCCGCCGCCGGCAGGGTCAGCTCGATCACCCGCAGGTCCGGCTCCCGGTAGATCACGTCCACCGGACCGGAAGCGCGGTAGTTGTTCGCCTTGCTGCCCCCGGCTTCCCAGATCCTGGAAACGAAGACATCCGTCCAGCCTGGATAGCCCAAAGCCGCGACTGGGGCCGGCAGGGGGTTGCCCGCGTCGTCATATCCGATCAGGGCCGGGGCGCCGCGGTACAGCGCAATATCGGGGAACACGTGGGCGTATACCCGGCCCTCGAAGCCTGCGGGCAGTGCCAACTCCGTACCGGCCGTGTAGCTCTCGTGCGGGCCGAGTCCCGCGGCCGCGCCGTGCACCACCTGGCCCGAGGCCCAGATTCGATCGGGCCGAAGGTGGGGATCGGGCGACAGGAACACATAATCCGTCCACTGCTTCGTCCCGGCCCAGACCGGGCAGTCGCTGCTATTGGTGACCTCCCAGGTGACGGTGATCTTCTCCCCGGAGTACCCGGAGACGGGCACCGTGACGTTGACGACCACCAGATCGGGAGCACGGTTGCTGACGCGGCAGACAGCGGCCCGGGTGTTGTTGTTCGTATACGGGCCCTCCCAGACGGCCTGGAACCCGACCGTCTCGGCCGGATCGCCCACGAGGATATAGTCGATGTCGCGGCGGGTGAGCCGCTCGAGATCGCGCCGGGTCGCCTTCTCCAGCGATTTACCCAGCTTCTCCTCCGCTCGGGCAATGACGCCGTCCACGACTTCGGCCAGCTCCGCGAGGAAGTTCTCTTCCCGAATCTCAAACCGGGCCGGATCGGCATTGGTTTCGACAATGAGGTGGCTGCCGTATGCAGAAATGGGCAGTGTGAACGTGGCCGTCTGGGTGTAGGTGGCGCCGGGATTCAGGGCGCCGGCGTGGGGAACGCCGAAGACAACCCAGTGCTCGCCCTGGTCGTCGTACAGATCATCATCCGTTGACAGGTAGATGACATCGCCCCACTCGTTGCGGTTGGTCCTGGCTGTCCCCTGGTTGGCGACGGTCCAGCTTACCGTGATCTCCTGGCCGTTCACGGCGGAGGCAGGGGCCGACACCGCCGTGACGACGAGGTCCGGCGGCGGGTTCAGCAGCACGCTGAGCTGGGCGCCCTGGATGTTGTTGCCCTCGAGGTCGTCCGGGATGTTGGGGTTGCGGTTGACGTCGAACGTCTGCTCGAACACCGCATCGGCGTTGTCCGTCCACACGACCAGATAGTAGACCCCGCTGAATTCCCGCGGCAGAGTCACCGTCGCACTGGCACTGTAACTCTCCCCGGGCGCGAGGGCACCGCTGTGACCGGCGTATCCCAGGATGATGTCCCCAAACTGGGGGTTGTTGTACCGGTTCTCCGGGTTGATGCGCGGCCGGCGCGTCTGGCTGTGGGACAGCCAGATCACGTCGGTCCACGATGCGGGATACGTCGGACCGGCCCCTTTGTTGGTCACCTGGTAGTAGACCGTCACCGGCTTGCCCTCGAACGCCTCCGCCGGGCCCGTCACGCCCGAGATCACCAGGTCGGGCGGCGGCACGGGGACTACATCGATGGCCATGGCGACCGCGGTGGCGTTGTTGCCTTCGCCCGGATATTCCTCCACGACGCCACCGGAATCCGCTTTGACAATGACATAGACGTTGCCGGCCGCGGCCACCGGCAGGGTGAACGTGCCCGCGGAGCTGTAGCTCTCCCCCGATCCGAGGGCACTGCCATTGGCCAGGGCGCCGAGCAGCAGGTCGCCGCCATCCCACCGGTGGTCGAGCGACAGATAGACACCATCGGTCCAGCGGGAGCCGCCGGTGGGGGTGGCCTCCGGGCCGAGGTTCGTGACGACGAATTCCACGTCGATGACCGTCCCGGCCGTGACCGTTTCCGGCGCCAGCAGGCCGGTCACCTGAAGATCCGGCCGCAGGTATAGCGAGACCACCAAGGGAGCGCCGGCCGTGCGTTCATTGTTGGTCTCGTCGGTCTCCACGATCTCCCGGCCGCTGGCCTCCTGGCTGGAATCCGTACGAACGTACACGTCATAAACGCCCTCGATGTGGGCGGGCAACCGGATCAGCTCGGTTCGCGTGTACGTATGGCCGGCCACGAGACCCCCGCGCCGGCGGTAGGTCCCCATGACGGTCGCGTGGCTCAGATCGCCCGCCGGGACCAGCAGAATCGTGTCGTCCCAGTACTCGGTCAGGTCCTCCGGCCCGGCGTTGCGGACGGTCCAGGAGATCTCCAGCGTGTCGCTTTCCTTGGCGGTCGCGGGGGCCGTCACGTTCGTCACCGACAGATCCGCGACCGGCGGCGGCGGCACCGTAATCGAGACCGCCTCGGTCAGGCCGGTGTTGTTGTTCGTATAGATGAATTCGTAGGGTCCGCCGGTCTGCACGACCAGGTAGTAGGTGCCGGCGGTCAGGTTGGAGGGCAGTGTCACGTCCACCGAACGCGTGTACGTAGCGCCCACCGCCAAGGCTCCGGCGTGGGTGAACGACGAGATGAGCTGGCTGCCGGAGCCGTCGGGATGCGACGAGATGCGCACGGCATCGGACCAGGAAGTGCTGTCCGTCACACCGATGCCGCGGTTGGCCACGGTCCAGCTCACCGCCAGCGTCCGGCCGGTCTCCCCGCCGGGGTCCGCGACGGCCGCATCCACGACCAGGTCCGCGTAGGGCTGCCCCGCGATATCCACCAGATGCCCGGGATCGCCCACGTTCGCGCCCACGTCCGTATGCTCGTATACGACGCCGGTCGCATCGGCAACGACGAAGAGATGGAAGCGCCCCTCCGTCGCGGCCGGCAGCATGATCACCTCGGTGCGGGTGTACGTCGTTCCCACCGGCATCAGGCCCGAGTGGGTGAATCCTCCCATGATCTTGTCGTTGCCGTTGCCACACACCGCGTCGGGGGACAGAATCACACGGTCGATCCAGGTGTCCACCCGGCCCGCCCCGGTCCCGAGGTTGCTCACCGTCCAGGAGACCGTGACATCGACCGGATCGCCGACGACGAGCTCCGGCGCGCCCACGTCGGAGATCGCCAGGTCGGCATAGGGCGCCAGGGCAATGGTGACCGCTGCCGAGGCGCCGACGTTGTTGCCCTCCCCGGCCCCCTCCACGACCTGTCCGGAAGCGTCGGTTTGCACGAGAAGGTAGTACACGCCGTCCAGGCCTTCGGGCAGGGCCCTCGTCAGAGCGGCCGTGTAGGTCTCACCCCCGGCCAGGGCGCCGCTGTGCACCACCTGGCCCAGCAGCGTGTCACCTCCCCCCACGAGAACGTCACCGGACAGATACACCTTGTCGAGCCAGTCGCTCCCGCTGGGGCCCGAGGAAGCGTTGGCCCCGATCCAGCGGATTGTGACGGTGTCGCCCGACTGGTACGGCCCGGCGCCATCCACGGTCACGCTGTTCACGCGAAGATCGGGGTGCTGGACGGCTATCGTGGCGGCGGAAACACCGGCATTGTTGCCTTCCCCGTCGCGTTCGAAGACCTCGTTGCCGGCGTCCGTGACCACCACCAGGTAGTAGTCGCCGTCGGCCACTGTCGGCAGGACCAGGCTGCAGCTCAGCTCGATCGATTCGCCGGCCGGCAACCCGGCTTCGAAACGGAAGGTCCCCACGAGAATGGCCCCGGCCACAGTGCCGTCGGCCGAGAGGTAGACGCGGTCGTTCCAAGAGCCGGCGGGCGCGGCGCCCGGCCCGGCATTCGTGACCGTCCAAGCGATCGTCACCGGCTGGGCGATGACCGCCGCTGCCGGTCCGGCCACCGCCGTCACCGTCAGGTCCGCCACGGGCGATAGGACCACGCCCACCGGACCCGCGCTGATACCGGCGTTGTTGTCCTCCGCGGCGGGTTCCTGAACCTGATTGTTGATGTCCGTCGCGACAAAGACGTAGTACAACCCGGCGGCCAGGTCCTGGGGCAAGTTGATCATCTGGGCTTGGCCGTAACTGCCGCCCGATGCCAGGGCTCCGCTGTGGTCGAAAGTGCCCAGCGACAGATCCCCGCCCAGGACGGTGTCTGCAGACAGGTACACCCTGTCCCGCCAGAAGGGCTGGGCGGTGGTCGCCGTGCCGGCATTGGTCACGCGCCAGGAGATGCGCACCGGCTGGCCCGTGCTGCCCGCGGCGTCGACCGCGACCGTATCGACGACCAGGTCCGCCGGCGGGGGAGCGTACTGGACGTCGATCGCCCCCTCGTACCGATTGTTGCCGCGCACGCGGTCGGGCACCTGACTGTTGGCATCGGTCACGATGAAGATCGTGTAGGTTCCGACGACCCCGAACGGCACGGCGCAGGACGCCACGCGCTCGTAGGTTGCCCCCGGCGCCAGAGCCGCGCTCGTGGTGAACGCGCCCAGGACAAGATCGTCCGGATTGCCGAGATAGGGATCGAACGAGAGCACCGCTCGGTCCGTCCAGGGGGCCAGGGCCGCCGCGGCACCATTGTTCCGGACCGTCCAGCTCACCGTCAGCAACTGGCCGTTGGAGACGGCCCCCGGCACTGCCGGGGACAGAATCGCCAGGTCGGGAAGTGCCTGCGTCAGGATGAACACGTACGCATCCTCGGCTTCTCCGAAGACCGCATCGCCGTCTTCGTTCATCGCATTGCCCACCAGGTCGCGCACGTCCGGGCCGATCCGGAATTCGTACGCGCCGCCGGCGCGTTGCTCGGCGAACGTGATGCGATACGTGAGATCGCCGGTCTTCTCCACAACCGCGATCGCGATCGACCCGCCGGGGCCGGTGAGCAGCACGTCCGCGGCGCCGAATGAGCCGCTCGCGAGCGGCTCGCTCCAGGTGAGAATCACCTGGGAGAAGAACTCCTCCACGAAGCCCGCCGGATCGGTCGAGACCGGCGCGGGCGCCAGGTTGTCGATCGTGAAGGAGCCTTCGTAGCGGTCTTCCAGGACCTCCCCGTCCGCCGCATCCCCATCCTGGTTCATGGGCACGCCGGCCAAATCGAGGATGTGCGGACCCACGGTGAATTGGTACACGCCCGTGGCAGACTGAGGCTGGAAATGGACACGGTACGTGGTGCCGCCGAGGTACTGGATCGAGGTGACGCTGAACGAGCCGGCCGGGCCGGTCAGACGCACGTCGAGGGGCTCGAGAGTATCGGCCAGGATGGGCTCGCTGAACGTTACGTCAATGTATCCTACCGGTGCGGCGACGGTGTTTTGGGGTGTGTGCTCCGTGATCATGGCGCCGACACCGTCCACCGTGAACTCGAAGGCATAGCGGTCCTCCGGCTCACCCGTCGTGCCGTCCTGGTCCTGATCCATGAGGTTCCCACCGGGATCGGCGATCTCGGGGCCAACCAGGACCTGGTACAGGCCCTCCTGGGAGATGGTCGCGATATCGATCCGGTAGGTATTGCCGCCCAGGTCGGTCACCGCTGTCACACCGACCAGACCACGCGGCCCCAGCACCATTACGTCCGAGGCCGTGAAGCTGCCGGCCACGACCGGCACGCCAAACGTCACCCGGAGATGGTCAATGGCTTGGGCGACCAGGAGGCCGGGCTCGTGCGCGACGATCCGCACCGGCTCCAGGGCCACCAGGAAGCTGCCCTCATAGCCGTCGACGCCGGCCTCGCCATTGGTCCCATTCTCATTCTGGTCCATCGCGTTGCCGGCCAGATCGGTGATATTGGGCCCGACGATCAACGTGTAGGCGCCGTTGGCGGACTGGTAGTCGAAGGCGATCCGGAACGTCGCATCCGACTGCGGCGTGACCGCCAGAGGCAGGATTGCTCCGGCCGGCCCGCCGAGAACCACGTCGGCAGTCGAGAAGCTACCCTTCGCGACAGCTTCGGAGAAGGTCACGTCCACCCAATTCACCGCCGCCGTCAACTCGCCGGCGGGAGTCTTAGCAATCACCCTGGGCCCGGTGTAGTCCAGGATCACCGTGGCGACGTACACATCCTCCCCGGCCTCACCGTCGTGGCCGTCGCGGTCCTGATCGAGCCGGTAGCCGGACTGGGATGCAACCTCCGGCCCGATGCCGACCGTATAGGAGCCCGCCGCGGCCAGAGCTGTGTCAAAGGCGATGCGGTACGTCGTGGGCAGCACCTGGGTAATGGACGCGGCGGTGGCGGCCTGCGGGCCGCTGACCACGATGTCGGCCGGCGCGAAGGTCGAAAGGTCAAGGGGCACGGAGAAAACGACGTCGAGACTGGCAACGGCGCTGTTGACCAAAACCGGACTGTGGCGGATGACAAAGGGGCCGAGGGGCAAGGTCGGCCGCAGTGCCAACCAGCCGGTGTAGTCCACCCAGTTACCGACCGGCACACCGGCAGGGTTGCTGTTGATGCGCCCGTCGCTCCCGTTGGGATCGTGCGGCCCGCCGGCATCGCCCCACCAGTTGCCTTGGGCGTTCACATGCGCGAAATCGTTGCCCGCGTAGCTGACCCCGGTGGTCAGGGAGGCAAAGGTGGAGCCCGCAATCGTGGCATTCTGGCCGCTCGCCACCGAGACGCCGGTTCCACTGGACAAAATGGCCATATTGGAGAGAAGGGCCGTTCCGTTCTCCACGTAGAGATCGTAGCTGCTGTTGTCGGCCAGAACGCCCCCGTCCACCGTCAGGGTAGCGCCGTTTCTGACGGTCACGCCGCCGCTATCGCCCTCGCGGACCACGAGGCCCTGGGCCGCCGTATCGGCATCGACGTAGAGGCTGCGCCGGTAGCCTGAGCCGTGATGCGGCGAGTAGTGATTGCCGGCATAGCGGACCTCGAAGTTGTTCAGGGTGGTGCCGACGCTGCCCGGGCCAATTTGAAGGTATTCCCAATCGCCCCTCTGCGGGCCGGTCGCCCCATCATGGAACGTATCGCCAAAGGCCGTATCGTCCCTGTGGGACGTGAAGATCACCGGCTCCAGCGTCGTTCCGTCGACGGCGAGCGTCCCGTCGATCTGCACGACTTGGCCGTACCAGAGCTTGAGAACCACGCCCGGATCGAGGGTCAGCGTGGCCCCGGATCCCACCGTCAGGTTGCCGTCATTCAGCACGTACGGCATCGAGTCCACATTCCAGTGCCGGTCTTGCGTGATGGTGCCGCTGTCAGTCAGGAGGGCATCGTACCAGTTGTCAACGGAGGACAGGTCGGTCAGAACCGGATTGGCTCCCAGGCTGACGTGGAAGGCCCACCCCCGCGTCCCTTCCACCCGGACGCCCTCCAGCGTGGGTGTGGCACCGTCTATTCTGACGGCGCTGGCATCGCCGTGCAGAACCTGAACGTTCCGAACCACCGCGCTGGTGCCGGCCAACTGCAGGGAATAGCGGTAACCGCTGCCATGGTGGGTGTAGTAATGGTTGCCGGCGTAGCGAATCTCGACAAATTCGAGCACGGAGGCATCCGACCCGGCGCTGAGATAGACCGCCTCCCAGTCACCCTCGGCCGGTCCATCGGCGGCGCCGTTGTTGTTGGAGTCGCCTCCGGCCGTGTCGTCTCGCCAACTGGTCAGAACGATAGGTTTCGCCTCGGTCCCCACGGCCGTCAGGGTGCCGTAGACCTGAATCAGCTCCCCATTGGTGAACTTGATGACCTGGCCCGGTACGACGATCAGCTCCGACCCGCCGGGGATCGTCAGATCTCCCGACATCTCGATCGGCAGCCCGCCCGCGTCCCACGTCCGGTCGCCGGGCAGTGTGCCGCCCTGGATCACCAGCCGATCCCCGCCCGTCTGGACAGCCTTGAGGCCGACCAATGTGGCGTCGGCAGCCAGATCCATCCAGAAGGCATCGTGCCGCGCGTTCTCCACGTAGATCTGTTCCAGGCGAGCCGACGTACCCGACAGGGCCACGGCTGTCGCATCCGCGTGCAGGATACGCGAGTTCCGGACGATCGGCGTGCCGCCGGTAATCGCCAGACCGCTCCGGTATCCGCTGCCGTGTCCGGAGTAGTAGTGGTTGCCCGGGTAGCGAATGTCCACGTGGTCCAGAACGGTATCGGCGCCGGTCCCCTGGAGGGCCAGTTGGGCCCAATCGCCGCGTTGCGGCAGGTTGGCGCCGTCATGGAACGTGTCGCCCAGCGCCGTGTCGTCCCGGCGGGACGTGAATACGATCGGTTGCGCGAGCGTGCCGCGGGTGTCGAGTGCGCCGGCCACGGTGACGTACTGACCATTCCAGAGCTTGACGACAACGCCCGGGGCCAGCGTCAGGGTCGTACCCGCCGGCACAGTCAAATCCCCGGATAGCGCATAGGGCATGGTGACGACATTCCAGTGCCGGTCGCTGGGAAGACTGCCGCCATCGAGATAATAGGCATCGTACCAGTTGTCGAGGGAAGACAGGCCGGTCTGGATGGGGTTGGCCGCGAGATTCGCGTGGAAGGCCCAGCCTCGCGCCTGTTCGACGTGGACATCGTCCAGCGTCGGCGTCCCGCCGTCCAGCCGAACGGCCGTCGCATCGGCGTACAGGATCTTCACGTGTCGGGCCGTGGCGGCCGTGTTCGTGAGCTGCAGCGAATAGCGATAGCCTGACCCGTGATGGGCGTAGTAGTAGTTGCCGGCGTAACGAATCTCGACGTTCTCCAGCACCGAGGCGTCCGAGCCGGCATCGAGGTAGATACTCTCCCAATCACCCTGGGCCGGGCCATCGGCCGTGCCGTTGTTGTTCGAGTCCCCACCGACCGTATCGTCCCGCCAGCTTGTGAAGATGATGGGACGCTCCACCGTCCCCACGGCTTGGAGCGTCCCGCTGACATGGAGCGACTCTCCATTGGAGAGTTTGACCACCTGACCAGGCACGATGGTCAGCCTGACGCCCGGGTTGATCGTGATGTCGTCGCCTACCTCGAGCGGCAGTCCGCCCATCGACCAGGTGCGGTCGGCGGTGAGCGCGCCGCCACCCAGATAGTACCTGTCCCCCCCGGTATCGACGGCGGTCAGGTTCACGGCGGTCGCATTCGCGTTCAGATCAGTGTGGAAGGCTTCGTGCCGGGCCCGCAGCACGTGCATGCCCGTCAGCGTGGGGGCGCCGGAGAGGATACGCACGCCCGTGGAGTCCGCATCTTTGACGAAGACGTCCGTCAACGTCAGGCTCGAATCGCTGATTTGAATGGCCGGCCGGAAGCCCCAGCCGTTCCCGGGGCTGTAGTAGTTGCCCGCAAAGCAGACCTCGACGTTCTGGAGGACTGAAAGGCCGGAACCGGCATTGAAATACAGTGACTCCCAATCCCCCGCCACCCCGCCGGTGGGTCCATTGGCATTGGTATCCCCGCCCGCCGAGTCATCCCGGTAACTGGTGAAGATGATGGGCTGGGCCGCCGTGCCGACGGCCGCCAAGCGGCCCGAGAAACTCAGGCCCACGCCTTCGGAACATTTCACGATCTGTCCCGGC
>JALORE010000180.1 GCA_025459125.1 Planctomycetota bacterium
GAAGACGTCGACGATATGCTTACCCTCCCGATTGCAAGAGGTATGGTTGGCGATGATGCCGACGCGCCGGCCCTGGAAGAGTTCCCGATGCGCCGCGACATCGTCAAGTCCCGTCCGGACCGAGGCCGAACACGTTGCCGCCAGTCCCACAGCCAGCAGGATGCCGATGCCCTTCAAGTTTGCCCGTCTCATGCGGTCACTCCCAATGATGGATTCCGGCGGGGCAAACCCCGCCCTGGACAATTGCTATGCGTATTGTACGGCCGCGCGGACCGGAAGGCCAGTCGCAGAGCCGGGAGAAACCCGCACCGGGTCACACGCAGGCGTGCGGCAAAACCTTACTCCCCATCAGGGATTCGCGTCCGGGCAAGGCGGACGCCCCACCGTAGAGAGGCGTAGAGTGAGCGGATCAGCCGACGCCTCGGCGGGACGTTGCGAGCCCGAAGTCGGCGTTCGGCGTCTATGAAGTGAATACGGCTCTGTCTGTCGGGCCGTCCCGGCAGGCAGCATTCCCGCAGCAAAAGGAGATACGATCATGATCAGCGAGAACATCACCGAAGAGGTGGCCCAGACCGATATCGCCGAGGCCATTTTGCACAACATCGATCGCCCGATCAAACACCGGACGGGTGTCAGCCTGTTCCATGTCCTGACCGCTGCCAGTATCCTCGGCTCGATTGCACTGTTTGCCCGCGGCAACAAGCTCGCCGCGATCTTTGTCGGCCTGTGGCCGCCTACGTTCCAGGCTCTGAAATCGGCCTCTCAGGTTCGCAAGTGAGTGGTCCGGCCCGACCTCCTGCCTCCTGAGAATCCTGGGTTTTGGGATTGACCCCGAGCGTCCCTCTCTTTAGAATAGCAGCTTGCTGCGCCGAATGAGGTCAGTCCTCGCTCCGGGCCGCACGTAGGATGACGCGGCTCGGGTATGACCCACAGTAAGCAAGGATGGGGAGATGGGGCTCCCAACGTGGCCCGCCGCGTTGGGAGAGCCAAATCAATTCTCCTACCGGCGCGAGTCGTTTGTATATCCAGGCATGAACTCTGTGCCGACACGGTGGAAAGGCTCTGCATGCGATTGATTCTGGTGGACAGGTCCGAGAATAACCGGCGCCAGTTCTGGCCGTTGACGTTGAGCCGCCCGATCTGGGAGCTGCGCTGCGGCATGACCTCGCTGGGTGAGAAGCTCCAAGCCAAGGTGGGGACGCAGGAGGTGGCCTGCTTTGTTCCCGACTACCTGGTCGACGTGTACCGGGAAAGGACCGCACGCCCGGTCAATGACATGGCGGCCCTGAAGGGGCAGGATCTTTTCCTCGTCGATGCCCGGGTCAAGGCAGACCGGCTGGATATCCCCGCGACCGGACCGAGTGAAGTCGGTCTCGACGAGCAGGGCGAGATCCTCTACGCCAGGGTTTTCCAGAACGACCTGAAGAAGGTGTCGGGCAGCGATATCGACACCTTTCTGGCCTCCGCCAAGACGGCCTTGCCCACAGTGAAAGCGACACTGCCGACGTGGCAATATACGTGGGACATCATGCTGGCCAGTCCGCACCAGATCACGGCCGATTTCGCCGCCGCCCGCAAGCACGGAATCGAAGGGATCGTCGAGGAGCCCGCCGCCCTGCGGGGCGGCAAAAAGGACGTCTTCGTCGCCCCGGGCGTGACGATCCATCCCATGGTGGTGATCGACGCCGAGCGCGGTCCGGTCTACATCGACGAGGGTGCCGAGATCCACCCCTTCACGCGTATCGAGGGACCCTGCTACATCGGCAAGAAGTCGATTCTGCTCGGGACCAAGTGCCGGGAAGGCAACTCGATCGGACCCTACTGCCGAGTGGGTGGCGAGGTCGAGGAATCGGTCATCCAGGGCTATTCGAACAAGTATCACGACGGCTTCCTCGGCCACGCCTACGTGGGCGAATGGGTCAATCTCGGGGCGCTGACGACCAACAGCGACCTCAAGAACGACTACTCCACCGTCTCGGTGATGCTCGACGGCAAGCACGCGATCGACACCGGCTCGACCAAGGTCGGCGCCCTGATCGGGGATCACACCAAGACCTCCATCGGCGTGCTCTTCAACACCGGCTCGGTCATCGGCGCCATGGCGCTGATCATGTCCACGGGCAAGCCCTTGCCGAAGTTCATCCCGTCGTTCGGGTGGTTCATCGAAGGCGTCGTAACGAAAGGCTTCGGCAGAAAGGTCCTGTACGGCACGGCCGCCACGGCCATGGGCCGGCGTAAGCAAACGTGGACGCCCGCCCAGGAGGCCATGTGGGACAAGGTCTTCGAGCTGACCGCCGGCCCCCGGGATGAGGCCGTCAAGAAGGGCCGCAAGGCGATGATGAAGTAGAGCAGTTGACGGTTGTAGGTGGACGGTTGTCAGTTGTCGGCTGCCACTGCCCAACTGTGAACTGAGAACTGACAACTGTGAACTTTCCATGTAACTGACACTTGTGACGGGAGGTAGATCAATGGCGACAGTGGCAGAACGCGTCAAAGCGGTGACCGCGCGGGTCCTGAAGCTCGATCCCAAGGACATCCAGCCGCAGCATAGTTTCACCGAGGACCTGGGCGCCGAGAGCGTGCAATCGATCGAGCTGGTGGCAATGTTCGAAGAGGAGTTCGGCATCGAGATGGACGAGGACGCCGCCTTGTCGGTGACCACCGTCGGCGACGCCGTGAAGTTCATTGCGAACGTGTGCAAAGAGCAGGGCGTGAAAGTGGAATTGTAACACCGCCGTGCGTGAAGTAAGGGGATGGGAACATGGGGAAAACCCGCAGACATCACAACCTGCCGGACGTGACCCGGCCGAATCTCGTCGAAGACATCTTTCCACACGAGCTGCCCCCGCTGCTGCGGTTTGAAGGCAAGGCCGCCGAGTACATCGACGGCAAGCTCGTGGAGTTCGACTTCGCCTCGGTCCAGGACCGCGACATCGTCATCACGGACACGACGTTCCGCGACGGTCAGCAGTCGCTGCCGCCCTACCAGGTCGAGCAGATGGTGCACATCTACGACCTGCTCTCGAAGCTGAGCGGGCCCAACGGCGTGATCCGCCAGACGGAGTTCTTCCTCTACACGAAGAACGACCGCGAGGCCCTCGACCAGTGCCGGGCCCTCGGCCACCGGTATCCCGAGTGCACCGGCTGGATCCGGGCGGTCAAAGGGGACTTCCGGCTCGTCAAGGAGGTCGGCCTGAAAGAGACCGGCATGCTGACGAGTTGCTCGGACTATCACATCTTCCATAAGCTCAAGTTTCGCAGCCACAAGGAATGCATGGACTCCTACTGCGAGGTCGTGCAGGCCGCGTTCGACGCCGGCGTGCGGCCCCGCTGCCACCTGGAGGACATCACGCGGGCGGACGTCGAGCGGTTCGTGCTGCCGTTCGTGGACCGGCTCATGGAGATGAGCGAGAAGGTGCCCGAGGAGCTGTCGGTCAAGATCCGACTGTGCGACACGATGGGCTTCGGCGTCAGCTATCCCAGCGCGGTGCTGCCGCGCAGCATTCCCAAGCTGCTCTACAAGCTCAACCACGATTGCGGGGTGCCGAGCGACCGGCTCGAATGGCACGGCCACAACGACTTCCACAAGGTCCACATCAACGGCGCGACCGCGTGGCTCTACGGCTGCAACGCCCTGAACACGACGCTCTTCGGCTTCGGCGAGCGGACGGGCAACCCGCCGCTGGAAGGCGCGGTGATCGAGTACGTGGCCCTCAAGGGCGGCCTCAACGGCATCAACACGCTGGTGATCACCGAGCTGGCCGACTACATGCGGTCCATCGGCCTGCCGATCCCGGACAACTATCCGTTTGCGGGCAAGGCGTTCAACGTCACCCGCGCCGGTATCCATGCCGGTGGCCTCCGCCTGGACGAGCGGATCTACAACATCTTCAATACGGAGAAGCTGCTCGGCGCCCCGCCGCGCGTCGCGATCACCGATAAGAGCGGCGCCGACGGCGTCGTCCACTGGCTCAACGAGTTCTTCGGCCTCAAGGACGACGAGCGGATCAACAAGATCAAGGTCCACAAGCTCGCCCGCTGGGTTATCGACCAGTACGAGGTCGAAGGCCGTCTGACGACGATCAGCGACCAGGAACTCGCCGCCAAGGCCAAGGAGTTCTTCCCCGACTACTGGGCGAAGTACAAGGCCGGCAAGTGATTGATAATTGATGATTGACTCCCGGGAGCCATGCGGACGACCAACCGCATGGCTCCCGCTGTTTTCTGCGGACACAAACTGGGTGGCGGCCTCGAGGCCGAAGGCCTTGGGGATGGCAGGCGGCGACAGACGCCGGTACAATTACGCCTTAGCGTGAAACTCGAAGAGATCCTCCCGAGCCGACCGTGCTGGAGATGGCGTCATGATTACGAAGCTGAGCATCACAAACTTCAAATCGATCCGTCAATTGGACCTCGACTGTAAGAAGATCAACCTCTTCTTCGGCGAACCCAATACCGGCAAGTCCAATATCCTGGAGGCGCTGGCTCTGCTATCCTACTGCGGCCAACCCGGTGACGTGCCCTTGGGCGACCTTGTCCGCTTTCAGACCATGCCAAATCTCTTCTATGACCAGCTACTCGATCAGGAAATTGAAATCCAGGCATCAATATCGGAAGCATCCCAACCGACGTTGTTTTTGGCTATAACAGCGGACATATCCGGAATCCAGTTCCACACGGATCGGCAGTACACGAGTCCCCGTGAGGAAGGACCCCCTTTCAGAGTGGTGACCTACGAGGGCAAGGTCGAACAAGCAGCCATGATCTCTGGTGTAATGGCGGCGATCAAGTTCTTTCGTTTCAAGAGGCTGGAGAGGTACGACAGCAGTGAATCCGGGGGACTCAAGCCGCCAAGTGGGGCAAACCTGTTTTCTGTCGTTCTCTCTTCCAGGACTCTGCGGGAGATCATGGTGGAGTTCTTCCGCAAATATGGACTCAAGTTGGTCCTGAAGCCCAATGAGAGAGTGTTCGAGCTTCAAAAACAAGTGGACGACTTGGTGTTCAGTTATCCCTATGTCCTGACCTCGGATACCCTCCAACGGATCATCTTCTATACGGTCGCCATGACCTCCAACAAGGACTCTGTGCTCGTCTTTGAGGAGCCGGAGTCGAACGCGTTTCCGTACTATACCAAGTACCTGGGTGAGCGGATCGCGTTGGATGAGACCAACCAGTTCTTCATCGCCACACACAATCCATACCTGCTCTCGGCCATTGTGGAGAAGGGGCGTAAAGAGGATGTCGAGGTCTTCATCACGTACTTCAAGGACTATCAGACCAAGATCAAGCCTCTAACACCGGAGGAGGTATCTGAGTTGATGGAAGCGGACCCGTTCTTCAATCTGGACCGTTTCGTCGAGGACGAAGAATGAAGATTGCGGTCGAGTGCTATCCTGACGAGGCGGTACTCCGTGCCCTGGGCGTCCCCAGGCGGTTCCTGCTGCATGAGCCCCGCAAGGGCGAAGTATTCAATTGGCTCAGGAAGACCCCTGCCGCTACGGGCATGGTGGATGAAGACCCCGACAGTGCCCAGCCGCGTGACCTGATCAGTTATCAGCAGGTGCAGGCCGGCGAGGGGCTCTTGCTGCTCACTCGTCAAGGCAACAGTGGCCAGAGGCTTATCGTGGTCCGCCCCAGGCTTGAGGATTGGCTGATCCAGAGGGCCAAGATTTGCGGCGTTGATCCCAAGCGGTATCAACTTCCAGGCACGGCCAAGGAGTTGCACGACATTCCCCGATACGAACAGAAGGACGGGTTCCGGCGCTTCCTTGCGGAGTTGAGTCGCGACCGAGGCATGAGCCTCCTGCGTCAATGGATACGCCCACGGTAGGATCTACCGCTGAGATCAGAAGGGGGGATGTAGATGACCTTCGTTTGGAGGGTAGCTCCTGTCAATGGTTACCATACGATGCCGCTGTTCTCGCACTTTGTATGGTAACCTGGAGCCGGCAGCCGGCCTGGATACGGATGTGCCCATCTGCGGTGGTTTCTCGGCGCCGGCGGCCTACTCCTTCTGCTCGTGGAATTCGCCGACGAGGCGGGTGAAGAGGTAGATCGCGACGATACCGACGAGGACGTGGCCGGCCAGGGTGTACCAGACGTACTCGGGGTGGCCGGCGTCGTGGAAGCGGCCGTACAGGGTGGTGTAGATCACGCCGCTGGTAAAGCCGCCGATGGCGGTGGCCAGGAAGTTGGATCCCATGTACAGGCCGGCTTTCTCCTTGGGGGCGATCCAGGTGATGTACTCCTGAATCCGCGGCGAGGCGACCATCTCCCCGACGGCGAACAGCGTGATGCCCAGAAAGACCAACGACGGAAAGGAGACCGCCGCGTATCCCAGGATCGCGAAGCCGACCGCGGCGATGGCCAGTCCCCACAGGAAGGCCGGGATCGGCCGGAACCGCTGGATGATGCCGGAGACCAGGACCTGGAAAAGCATGATGATGTAACCGTCGT
Organism: Planctomycetota bacterium; assembly: GCA_025459125.1. Lineage (GTDB taxonomy): Bacteria > Planctomycetota > Phycisphaerae > Sedimentisphaerales > Anaerobacaceae > PLanc-01. Next base: position 6,457 of record JALORE010000180.1, read on the forward strand.
GCGAGATGGTCTCGCCGAGAATATGGCGCACGCCGGTTTGGGGGTCCTCCCGCGAGAAGAAGTTGGCCACCGCGGTCCCGAAGACGGAGCGGATCTCGTTATAGAGCCGGGCGGTGTCGAGGCTCTGATCGACGTAGAGGGCCAGGATGTTGAAAAACGCCCAGAATGGCAGCCAGAAAAAGACGCCCAGCAGGACCAGAAACGCCAGGAAGCGCAGGTCGGAGAGAGCGGTGTAGATGTCCTTGAACTTCTGCCCGAGCGTAACGCCCTCGATCTGCCGGGGCGGCTCCTTGTAGAAGAAGATGGTGATCAGCAGCATCAGGAAGATGCCGATGGCCGCCGCAATGAAGGCGTGATTCCAGGAGACCGCGCGCAGCTTGCCGGCGACAATGGGCCCGAACGTGGCACCGACGTTGACCATGGCGTAGAAGATGCCGAAGCCGAGGGTCTTGTTCGTGGCGTCGGTCACCGCCCGCACAGTCCCCGAGATCAGCGGCTTGAAGATCCCGGCGGCCAGGCCGATGCTCAGCATTGTCAGGGCGATGCCGGAGAGCGATTGTGTCCACAGCAGCAGCAGGATCGACGGCAGGTAGGCAAGATAGGAGACGATCAACACCTTCTTGAACCCGAAGCGGTCCGCGAACGTGCCCGAGAAGACCGGCACCACGTAGGAGAAGAACAGGAACAGGGACTGCGTGAGGCCGAGGTCCTCCTTCTTGAACCCCAGATGTTGCATGTAGATGCCGAAGCCCATATAGATGCCGTAATAGGCGAAGCGCTCCAGCACCTCGATGCTATTGGCCACCCAGAACACCGGCGGGAAGGAGGATCTCTTATCCATCCGATCAGCCCCCAGACAAAACACCAGATATCGCTACCGATCCATCGGACGAGCGCAGCGGCGCCTGCCGCTACCATCCGCACTCTATCACAACCCGAACGAACCGGCAATCGCTTCCTCCGGGGCAATCGCAGGTTCAGTCGTGGAACCTCGCCGCCGAACAAGAGATGGTGCGTGATGCGCACCCTACCAGGAACACGCGGACCACGCCTCGTAGGGTGCACCATCCAGCCTTGGAAAGGTGAGAAGACGGGTGGCAGCGGCAAGCGCAGTCTTCGGAGCTTGCCGATGGCGTTTGCGTCTGTCCCACAAGCCATCGGCAAGCTGCCGCTTGCCGCTGCCACCCATCGCAGGTTTTGAATGCAGAGAGGCTTGCACACCACGTTTACACGGCTGGGTACATCATCCAACTGCCGATCATGCCACTCCGCGTCAGGGAGCGTTGTTGTCGAGCGCGCCGGCATAGCCGCCGTCGGTGGGGCGGCGACGGCCGGTGAAATCGTTCAGGAAGGGGCCGTCGAACTGCCAGGCGTAGAGCTCGTCGATCGTCGTCTTCGCGTCCGCCAGCGTGCCGCGGGCGAGACGTAGGAACTCGATCGCACCGCCCAGGTGGTGTCCCTGCGGCGTGCCGCCGACGTAGAGGTCGGCGTCGTTGGCCAGAGAGGCATCCATCCCGAGACCGGGACCGGTGGCGTCCTGCTTGCCGTCCACGTAGATGGTGAATGTTCCCGCCCGGCGGTCGGCTTCTGCAATGACGTGATGCCACCGGCCGTCGTTGATCTTCCGGCGACTGGCCAGGCCGACGGTGGCGCCGCCCGACTTCGTTGTCAGGGTCAGGCCCCCTGCTTCGTTGACGCACAAGGCATAACCGGCGGCGTCCATCTTCTGGACCAGCGTTCCATCTGTCCGCCGGGGCGCCGTTTGGAGGTAGAGCTCGATGAGGAAGTCTGAAGTGTGGATCTGCGGGCTGCTCAGCTCCGCGCTGGTGACCGGGCGAATCAGACTGTCCTTGCCGCGCCCGGCGGTCAGGGTGACGGCGCGGTCGATGTCCGCATGCGCCAGGACGGCGTACTGGTCGCGCCCGCTGAGGTGCAGGGCGCCGGTGGTCCAGTTCTCCAGCGGTCCGCTTTGGTAATCCTTCAGGGTGATGTTGACGCCCTGGAGCGGATACGTGGGGAGCTTATGGTAGCCGTCCCGACCGGTGTAGTAGGAAGACATGCACCAATGCTCGTCCAGGATGCGCGTCGGATCGCCCGGGATCGGGTAGAAGTGCCATTCGCCGACGGTCTCGTAGAGGCTCCAGGGTACGAACACCCGTGCTCCCCGTCCGCGGGCGACCGAATCGGCGGAGGGCCGGAAGTCGTGTGCCGCCGGATCGCGCAGAGGCGATCGCGCTGCCATGACGCCCACGTCCGCGGCCAGCGGCTGATAGCTTGCCAGAGCCTCGCGGAACGCCGTAAGGGTCTTGAGCCACCGGCCCGACGGCTCAAAGACACCGAAGCACTCCCCCACGTCGTAGAAGACATTTCGCGCGTAGGCGTCCGTCTCAATCGCAAACCGGTTCTGCCGGCCTTCGGCGTGGGCCTTGTCGCCGGCCTCGGCGGTTTTCGCCGGGTCCGCGTCGCGGAAGACACGCAGGCCCATGCTCTGCCAGATGTTGCCCAGGAACTTGACCCGGCCCGCCTGCGGCTCCTGCCGGCGCGAGCCGCGCACGAAGTTGTACAGGGTGTTGTTGAAGAAGGTGTTCTCGTAGCTGATGATCTCCTGGAACGCGGAGGTGTTGGCCAGCTTGCCCGTCGGGCCCTTGGACTTGCCCCAGGCGATGTTGTTGAAGTAGTAGTTCTTGAACGCCCCATCCAGGTAGTAGGCGTGGCCGAAGCGGTCCTCCGTATCGGGGCTCAGCACGTGATCCCAATTGCGATAGCCGCCGGGATTGCCGGAGATGTTGTTGTAGACGTAGGCGGGACCACCCTGCCAAGTCTCGATGCCGCCGAAATCATCGTTGTTCAGCAGTGTATCGACCGCCTTGTTGTGGTGGATAAGGAGGCGCGTGAACGGCCGGTTGGTCGCCGCGCCGCTCGGCTTGGCGCCGTGGACGTCGATCCCCTGGGCGCAGACGCGCTCGAACACGTTTCCCGCCACCTCTGCGGTCTCGGCGTACTTGATCACCAGTGCGCCACCCTGGCCGAAGAGGTCGGGACGCAGGCCGATATGGTCGAACCGGTTCCGCATCACGTGAACGTCATAGAGGCGACCCGTCGGCGCCGCCACGTCCCCATAGTTCGTGCCGTCCGCCAGCTCCACGCCGCCGGCATCCGCCTCCGAGAACACGTTGTCCTCCACCACCACCCGATCAACAACATCCTGCGGGTCCATGGCTTTGACGCGGACACCCCGGTGGACGTGTTCGAAGGCGCACTGAGTCACCTGGATATCCGTGCCGCTGCCCAGCAGGCGCACGCAGCCGGGTTCCACGTCGATGCTCTCGTGGGACACCCAGTACGGCGCCGCGGTCAGGTTCCAGTAGATGTTGGTGAAGCGGAAGGTGAGCCCGCGGACGTGCACGTGGCTCAGGCCCCGGCTGTCGATCAGGCGGATACGCTTCGCTACTTCGATGCGGACGGTGTCCGGGTCCCGGTCATCCGGCAGGCGAAGGTAGAGCCGGCCGCCGTTGCCCTTCTTGTCGAACCAGAACTCGCCGGGGGCATCCAGGTAGTGGGGCTTGTCTTCCAGGTAGTAGCGGCAGCCGCGGATGATCTTGTAGGACGGTGCACCACCCCACTGGCCGGGGAAGACCAGCGAGCCTTTCTCGCGGTCCACCGCGAGCACCCGGGCCTGGAACGGACTGCCCATCACCCAGCCCTTGGTGGTCCAGACGATGGCGCCCTGGTAGTAATCCTGCGGCCGGTTGGTGTTGATGTGTTCCTGGTCGAACGCCAGGTGCCGCTGCTGGCCGTTGATGGTGGCGTAGTTGTCAAACGGCTTGTCGGGGTTCTTCCACGTCCACCACTCGCTCTGGATGTCGTCCAGGTCGGTGATCGTCCAGTTTGGCGTGCGCGCCAGCGCGATTCGCGTCATGGTACCGTCCGGGTCCACCATCCAGACATTCCGCGGCGCCCAGGAAAGGTCCACGTACCAGACCTTCTCCGGCTCCGGGATGAGGTTACTGTCGGCGCCTTTCCTCCAGCCGGTCACCGCCTCCGCACCGCAGATGACTGCCGGTCCTGTGCCCCAGGAGGGGTCCCGGGTCAGGATGATCGGGTCCGTGGGCGTGCCGGATTCGTGCGCGTCCATCGCACCGCGATAGATGACACCCTGCTTGAAGACGTAGGTATGCACGCCCCGACAGGCCTTGGCCTGGTCGGTGGCCTCGGGGTCCCAGGGATGGTGCTTCCAGGGCGTCTGCTGCGAGCGGCCGTCGTTGGTGTCGGCGCCGGACTCGAAATCGATGTAGCGGATCGACGCGCCTGGCTGGAATTCGAACGCCTGTGGGGCCCACTCCAGATCGCCGGTGGGCAGCACCTCTGCCTGCGGCTGTTGCCAGGACCACCGGGCGGCATCGTCACCGGCGCCGGCGCGCGCGCCCCCGACGCCCGGCAGCAAGGCGGCGAAGATCAAGGCTTCCATCGCGACGAGACCGACCAGGGTGTGGTGTTTCATACGGCCATGGCTCCCGGCATCAGAGCATCTTGATTTGAGCGCACGCGGCGCACGGACACCGACGAAAGTACATCCCGTAGGACAGGCTGTCAATCACCGCACTCGTCGGGACAGGCGCGGGCGTGCACGTGAAGTGAAGACGGTGCGCGATACGCACCCTACGAGTCACGGCCGCACGCTTCTTATAGTGCTCCGTCCATCCTGACAGGTGGGTCCCGGATGGCATCGTCAAGCGGAGCTTGGCGATGGTGGATTGCCTGTGCGAGGGACTGCCAAGGCCTTCAGCCTTGACGATGCCACCCGACACGACTGCTTCACACTCCTTCTCCGTGCACCATTTCAGCTTAAGGGGAGCAGTGGAGTGCGTATCACGCGCCGCTGAGCCATGGGACGTTCCAGCCCACAGATGATCTGCTCTGGCCGGGATCGGCCCTGATCTCAAGGCCTTACCACGCGGATGTCGTCGACGTAGAGCCGGCCGGTGCCGCCCGCCTTGGGACTGGCGCGATCGCCCACGCCCAGGTAGAACTTCTTGATCCGGGCGGGATTCACGCCGGTGAAGCGGTCCAATGGGACCCGCCACTCGGTCCAGGTGGTTCTCGTCATCAGCGTGGTATCCGGTTGAGTCACTGCGAAACGCTTGCCGGTGCTGTCTTCGATGGCCACGTACAGCGATCCGGCGCCATTGGTGGCGGTGCCTCGAACAAAGAGCACCAGTGTGCTAACGCCGTTGACCGTCCAGTCCTGGACCGGCGCGAACGCCAGCTCGGCCTCGCTGTAGAACGGTGTCTTCGCATTGTCGTAGTCCATGGGCATCGATTGCCGGCCGCCGTGGACAATCGTCTGCTCGGCAAACGGCGCGCTGAGGTTGCCCACCGTGGCCCCGTTGCGGTCGGGGTAGCCGTCGGTCCAGGTCTCGTAAATGCGATTGCCTTCGTCGTCGGTGTAGCTCTCCATGTCATCGACGATCAGGAAATCCGCGGTCGTGAAGGTCCAGACGCGACCCCTCCACGGACTGTCGGGACGAGCATCGTTGACCTCATCGACCCGCCAGTAGTAGACCTTGCCCCATTCCAGCGGACCCGGGTCGTACGTGGTTTGATCCAGCGCCTGGCGGCCCTTATAAATACCAACAGTGGCCGGCGTGGCGTTGCCGACCGCGTCGCGATCAGCGCCGAAGTACACGTCATGCGCCGCCGCACGGGCTCCGGCGGACCAGTTCAGAACCGAGGTCTGCCGGACATCGACGGCCCCACTGGGCGGGTTGGGAGCATCGGCAATCCGGGCATCAATGATCTCGATCACCCGGCCTAGCCCGGCGCTCAGCAGCATGCGCGCTCCACCCTCCACGACATCGAAGCCCCAGTTCGGATTGGTGTCTTTCGCCAGGGCGTTGAGGCTTTCCTTGGTGTACCTCGTGGCAAGGGCCCCCAGCGTGGTGGCGTCGGTCATGCGATAGATGAAGACGCCATCATGGGTCGTATGGACGTACAGAAAGCCGTCCACCTCCTTGACCGTCCAGACGCCCCAACTGCCGTCGCCGGTGACATTCACGGCTCCTAGCAGCGTGGAAATGCCGTTGGCGAGGTTAATGGCCCATACTCCTGCGGTATTCACGCCGGAATCGCCAAAATAGGCGTAGCCGCGGTAGAGGTCGCCCACCCGCACGTTGCGAATCCGCGTGGTCGTTCCGGTCGGGACATAGCCGCCGGCGTTCCAGCGCGTGTTCGGGGTGACCTGGAAGGGCTCAGCCTTGATGTCGGTCAGGTACAGGTTGGTGCGCAGGCCGCTCTTGTAGCTGGTGTGAATGATCGTGTCCTCATCCACCCAGTCGAAGGAGCTGGGCGTAACGTTCAGATTGGTCGTGAGGACCCGTGTCTTCAGGTTCAGATTGGGATCGATCCGGGAGAAGAAGTCATTGCTGGCGCCCCCGGAGAGCAGGACATAGTCCGCGGCGGGAAACGCGCCGGCCATGCGAACCTCGGCGCCGTTGCCGATGTCCGCCAGCGCCTCACACCGGGTCGAGCCCACGGCATAGCTGCCCACCGCTCGCTGGGGAGCGTTGATCTGCACGACGTAGTTCCTGCCCCCGAACGAGCGCGGGTTGTACATGGAGCTGCGGGCGGCCAACTCCTTTCCCAGATCGATGACCGTGCCGACTTTCAACGATTCATTGGGCAAAGGCGCGCCGCTGACCTGTGGCGCCGCAGCGCAGACCGATAGCACGATCACACAAGTCGACCCGAACAGTCTCCGGAACATGGTACCCCTCCTTCCCAACACCTTGCACGGCCCCGAATGATGGTTCTGCCACACACCACGACAACCGCCGCACCGCGGCGGGAGATGAGATCAGAGTCCCTCCTGCCGCTCTGGACACGCACAAGCTCCAGTAACATTACGTATACCAAAGCGCGGGCCGCGTGTCAAGGTCGGATGTCCCAACCTCCACGTCAGCCGAGCTTCTCGTGGATTTCTTTCCTCGGTGCCATTCAGCGCAGCTCATGCTGGATGTCATCGTGCCTCCGGTATTTCCTCGTCACTTGCGCCAGTCTTGGCCCGCGGATCTCGATCGTCGCCGGATCCATCTGGCCCGGGCCATCCAGCACGGCGACGCCCCAGTAGGGCTGGAGCTGCTGGGCGGTCATCCCGAGGTCCGCGTGAGTCTGGCGTACGCCGCCATCGCCAAGCTGCGCTTGACGATGCCACCGGAGCGCTGGCTGACTTTGCGTTGGACCTCGGCAGGAACCGGCGTCGACGGCGACGGCCTGGGATGTCCGTGGTGAAGGGCGAGCGGGACCACCCTGTCACCGTGGGGCAGTACCGAAGCTGAGGAATAGGGAACGCAAAAAGATTGACTGCATGCCAAAATAGTGCTTGACATGGCTTCGCGGGGCGTTCTATAGTGCACACGTAGCGACGATTTCAAACGGGATTCAGAGAGTACACGCGTGTCCTTGGACAATGGATGTGTTCTGAAAAAGGGAGGTAACCTACCATGGCGCGAGAAATTGCAGTCCCGAGAGAACAAGAGAAGAAGGTAGTTCAGGT
>JALORE010000438.1 GCA_025459125.1 Planctomycetota bacterium
CAACTCGCTCGGAACTGCTTGTGCAAAGACTGCCTCTGCCGCCGGTGAGCGGTCACGCGGAGCCCCGAGCAAGCCCACTTCGTTTTCCACCTGGACCATCAGGACGGTATGCCGGTCCCCGTCCACCTTCTTGAGATGTCGCAGGAAGGCGGCAAACGCCCGCGCATCGGCCGCGCAGTTGGTCTCGCTCACGGGCGTCAGGACCTCCACGTTCTCGCCTATCCGCGGCTGCATTCGCGGGAACCGGGCCACGTTGCGCTTCACCCAGCCGGGAATGTAGGTGGAGACCCCATTCTTCCAACTCCCGAACCACAGCAGAACCAGCCGCAGATTATGCCTCCGCGCTCCTTCCAGCAGGCCATCTACCAACGCGAAGTCGAAGCGTTCCTCCTCCGGCTCCACCAACTCCCACGACACGACCGCCAGAACCGTGTTCAGGTTCAGCGCGACCATCCGCGGCCAGATCGGCTCCATGTAGGCCAGACTCGAAGCGCTGGAGTTGTGCAGCTCACCCCCGAGAATGACGAAGGGCTTGCCGTCTACCAGCAATTGTGTCGTTGTGCCTTGCCTGTGCAGACGCGGGGTGTCCGAGGACGTGTCCGCTCGGCCCACGGTGTTCGGTACCCCGTCCAGAACTCCCACCATCAGAACAGCCAGCCACAGTCTCACCGGGACGCTCTTCATCATCGTCTTTCTCCTGATGTTGTGTCTCTTGCGATCAAGGACTGTTCTCCATCGGGTCGAATCTCTTCGCGGCAGGGCGACACGCAAGGCCAAGATGGCCTCGCCACGAAGATCCACCCTACGGCCTTCAGCCCGTATGCGTTTGGCACCGTACACGCTGCTTTAGGTGGCACGGCCAAACTCCGTTTAACCGTGTTCGCCCGCACCGGCTCGCGTCTTACGACTTTGCCGCACCGGCCTTACGCCGACTGCGCCCGGTCCCGGCGGGGGGCGCGGTCGAGTCGGTCCGCCACCGCTCCAGGACCGCCCGCACGCGCGCCAGTTGAATCCCCACCTCCGGGTACTCATCCCGGCCGGTGTGATGTTCGACGCTGTAGTAGCCCGTATAGCCGGCGTCATGCAGGATCTTCATCTTCTCTTCCAGCGGCCCCTCGGTGATGTTCCACGGGATGTGCGTGTGGCACACCCAGGGCGCGACCAGCCGGTCCGCCTCGTCCTTCTCGGCCGGGCTGCCCTGCCAGCCGCTGATGTGGCACGAGATCCCGAAGCCCGGGTGGTCCACCGCCCGGTAGAGCTTCTGCAGATTCGCCCAGATGCCCTCGGCCCCCCAGTGGTTCTCGGCGCCGATCTTGAAGCCGTGATCGTACGCCCACTGGGCATATTCCTGGTACCGCTGGACGATGTGGTCGAACTGCTCGCTGGTCCAGGTCGTGCCGCGCCCGCCGGCGTCCACCCGCATGAACCGCGCCCCCAGGATGTCGGCGGCCTTGAGATTGGCCAGCGCGTACTCGTAATTCTTCTGGCGTGTTGCGGGGTCATCCTCCCAGAGGTGGACCTGGTCCGCACACAAATCGGCGAGCACCATCTCCCGTTCATCCAGCGCGTCCCGGACCTTCCTGAGATAGCTCTCCTCCATACTGGTGAGAAAGCCGTTCCAGATGTCCGCGGCGTTCAGGCCGTAGCGGTACTTGCAGGTCTCCAGGTAGCCGAAGACATCCATCTGGCCTTCCGCCAGCAGTCCCCGGAAGGAATACGACAGGACCGACAGCCGCATGGGCATCCGCCCGGCCGGCTTCGCGGCGGCCCGCGCCGGCGTGACTCGGCCGCCTGCCACAGCCGCCGCCACCACCAGCGATCCCCGCAGAAAGCCACGACGATTGCTCAAAGTCATAGAACCTCCACCACGCAGATCATGTCTGTGCCAGAATAGACTTAATACCCCGCTTCGCTTGTCATTGCGAGCCCAGCGAAGCAATCTCCACCACACGATTCGGACAATGCACTCGACCGGGTCGCAGCGGCAAGCGCCAGCTTGCCGATGGTCAGCCCCTCCGCCATCGGCAAGACCTGCTCCGAGCCTCCGATCTTGCCGCTGCCACCCCTTGGCTGAGTTCCGGGTGGCATCGTCAAGCGGAGCTTGACGATGGCGGGTCTTCTGTGCCCTGGACCATCGCCCAAGCCTGCGGCCTTGACGATGCCACCCGTGTTGTTTCTTGCCGTGGATTGAGGGTGCTTCCTCCACCTATGTGGGGACAAACCTCCTGCGCTCCTCGCAAGGCCTCGACCGGGCGCTGTATGTCATTGCGAGTCGCGAAGCCGCTGCGCGGCGGGCAGGGGGAAGGAAATGGTCTTTCCGACAGATTCGTCCATAAGTATTGATCCTTCCAGTACTTGGGGACACTCTTGTCATCTGGTGCAAAGTCTATTTCCTTAAGAGCGGAGCGAAGCAATCTCAACCACACGATGCGGAGCCTGCGTCCGCTGCGGGCTTCGCAGTGCTTACGCCTTGAGCTCCCAGCCCTTGCGATACTCACGGGTCAAGTACTTGTTGGCGTCCGACACGTTCGTCACTCTGCCGTTGGTGCCGTCCCACACCAGGCGCTTGCCGCCCAGGCGCAGCGAGATCGCGCCCAGGTTGAAGGCGTCGGAGATCGGCCCGCCCAGCGTGAAGTCGCCGTAGGTTGGCGCGCCGCCCTGGAAGGTCTTGACCCAGGCGGCATCACGGCCGCGCCCGCCCCGGCTCCGGCCCTTCTCCCGCGTGGAGTCGGCGGTGGCTTCTTTGTCCGTTCCGAACTCGCGGGCCTTGCGCTGCGGGATGATCTGCGGGTTCTCGCACCGGAAGCCCCCGAGGATCTTGCCCTTGTCGCCGACGAACATCATCCCCTCAGACGCCAGTTCCTTGTTGTCCTCCTCGACCTCCGGCGGGGTCGGCGGCCGCATGCTGCCGTCGTACCAGAACAGGTCCACCGCCGGCCGGTTGCCCTGGGCGGGGAACTTGAACCGCATCGTGCAGGCGAACGGGAACGCGTAGTCGTTCGCGATCCTGCGGCAGACGCCGTTCTCGACCGTGCAGACGTGGCTCGGGGTCGACTCCACCACCGCCAGGTTGTTCAGGTTGAACTCGCGGAACACCGGCCACAGGCTGTAGTGCCCCATGTCCGCGATCGAGCCGCCGCCGAATTCGTACCAGCCGCGAAAGACCGCGTGGGTGTAGTGCGGATGATACGGCCGGGGCAGCGAGGGTCCCAGCCACAGGTCCCAGTCGAAATCCTTGGGCACGGGGGGCTTATCCGTCGGGATCGTTGCATATTGGGGCCACACCGGCCGGTACGACCAGTTATGAATCTCGCGCAGGGTGCCGATCGCGCCCTGGCGGATCCAACCGGCCACCGTGCGGACACTCTCGCCGGCGCTGGCGGGCAAAAAGTACGTCCCGACCTTCGTCCGCCGGGCGGTCTCGACAACCAGCCGGGCCTCCGTCAGCCGGTTCGCCAGGGGCTTGTGCATCATGACGTGTTTGCCCTTTTTCATGGCGGCGATGGCGACGGTCGCGTGGAGATGGTCCGGCGTCATGACCTTGACCGCATCGATCCCCTTCTCCTTCTCCAGCAGCTCCCGGAAGTCCAGGTACGTGGCGCAGCCCTGGAACTTGTCCGAGGCCCGCTGCTTGGCATAGTACTTCTCGACGATCTCCTTGGCGACGTCCCGGCCGCCGGGAATGGGCCCACCCTGGCGCCAGCCGTCGTTGCCCAGCGCCTGGGCGATCTCACGCCGCAGGCCGTCCCGCGACCAGTCCACGTAGTTGATGCCGTCCTTTTCCGGATCGCAGACCGCCACAATCTGCACCTCGGGCAGGGCGAGCATCCCCGTCATCTCGCGCAGCCCCTGTGTGCCGCAGCCGATATGAGCGAAGGTGATCTTCTCGCTTGGAGCGACGTGGCCCGCTCCCCCCAGCACGTGCCTTGGCACGACGGTAAAGGCGGTCCCCACCGCCGCTGTGCCCAGGAAGTCACGACGATTCATCCGCGTTTTCATGTCTCTCTCCTTATTCAAAGGTCCTGGTTCACCCGAACCCACCGGCGAGTTCCTTGCCCCATGCTACCGTCCTCCGTGACCCCCTTCAAGGGGTGCCTGTCTGTTCTTGCGCTGGTGCTCCGGCCGTGGCG
>JALORE010000181.1 GCA_025459125.1 Planctomycetota bacterium
CCGGCAGCCCGACGCCGTAGTACCACAGGTCGAAGAAGTCCTTCAGGGACCCGCCGGAGGCGGATTCGAAACACTCGCGGTAGTAGTCGAGCGTGACCGGCTCGGCGGTGCTGACGGCAAAGAGCTGCCGGAAGCCCGGGAAGAAGTGCTCGTCGCCGATCTTCGTCCGCAACGCGTGGATCGCCAGGGCCCCTTTGAGGAAATAGAGGGTGGGGAAGACCCGCGGATCGGTGATCGCCAGCTCGTTCCACGTGGCGTAGGGCCAGAACGGCTCCACCGTGGCCAGAGGCAGGCCCAGCGCCTGGGCGGCCTGCGCGACGGTCTGTCCCTGGTCCTTGAAGGGCTTCAGGCGGGCGATTAGAGTGACCATATTGGTGTAAGCCTCGCGGTACGTGGCCACCATCGTGGCCATCCGCGCGGGGTCCGCGAAACGCTCCAGGAAGAGATTGTCCGTATATTCCGAGATCCCCTCGGCGAGGTAGTTGGGGAACTTGACGTGGTAGGCGTTCCCACTGGTGGGCGCACTCATCGACGAGGACCACCGTCTGCGGCGTGAGGTAGGACGAGCCGATGGGAGCGGCAAACCACACGTTCTGCGACAGCATGACCAGCCCCCGGGCGGCCAGGCCGGTATTGCCCTGGTCGGGGAAGACCTCGACGATCCGCAGGTTGGCCAGGGGGTAATTCCCCATCAACTCCTCCAGGAACGGCAGGACCCGGGTCGTGAGGAACTGGAGCTTCTCCCGGGCGAGCCGGCCATCGGCGGACGAGCTGTAGATACCCAGAAGGAACCGGTCCTGGTAGACCGTTTCCTGCACGACATACGGATATGCAGCCAAGGGGTAGAACAGGATACCGCTGGGGTAGGGGATGTCGTAGACGAACCGGCTCTGGTTGCCGAGCGACTCCCACTTCTGGAGAGCGCCCGCGCTGACACCCATCCACCCCTGGGGCACCGTGAGCGCGATCTGCGCCCGCCCGGTCGTGCCGCCGTCGAACGGGTACCAGGCCAGGTGGCTGGAGTAGACCGATTGCCGGCTGAGCTGGCCGAGCACGAGATTGTCCAGGGTCGAGGGATTCAGGCAGTAGCCGTAGAAATCCCTCCCGTGGTAGGCGTACGCGAGCTCCAGCACGCACTCCCGGCCGAGCCGCGCCAGGTTCATCGTGCACAGGTAGTTGCGGTACTCCGGCAGGGAGAACTGCTGGAACGTGTACGGCACGTTGCGCCCGGAGGCGGCCTCACGGATGTAGTCCAGTCGGGTGGGCTTGAGAAACAGGCACTCGAATTGCTGGTTCCCGGTGTTCTTGCTGAGGCTCAGCCGGACTTGGGCGGTCATCGATTCGCCGTTGGGATCGATGACCAAGTCGATTTCTGTCCGGTCGATCTGAACCGCCCCGGCGGGACCGCCGACACCCAGCAGAACCGCCAGGCCGAACACGACCCTTGCGGTTCCCGCGAACCCCGGACCCGACGTGATTCCCCGATCTCCGCCCATTGGCACCAACCTCCTGACACGGCTCAATCACCATTATACCCGTTGTCCCCCCAAACAAGAACAACCCGCCGGCCGGACCGGGTCTAAGAGGGTCTGTGAGAAGCTCAGAATTGTCCGGGTGGCATCGTCAAGCGCAGCTTGGCGATGGCGGGATTGAGCCTGCGAAGACCATCGCCAAGGCCTTCGGTCTTGACGATGCCGCCCATGCCTGCGGGTTCTTGTGGGCTTCTCACACACCCTCTAACAGACTATCTCGATACGCGGAATGCCATTACGAGGAGCGCAGCGACGGGGCCTTCTCAACCCCAGGGATTGAGATTCCTTCGCTTCGCTCGCGATGACATACCTGGCGTACGGGCTTTGAGATAGTCTCTCGGAATCGTTCGGGCGAAATTCGGAGGAATTTCTCCGCGGCGGGCGCAAGATCGAGCGGGGATGGCGCGTAGTACGGGTAACGACAATGATTCGAGTGGCATGGGTATGGGCCGCGTGGCCGCCACAGTGGCAAAGGAGGTGCACCATGGTGCGCAAAGCCAGAGTTCAACGTTCACCTTGTGGGCAGCCCCTCCAAGCGTGGTACCGGGCAGGTGTGATCACGGTGGCCTGTCCGGCGTGCTTCAAGGACACGGATGTCAAGTGGCTGGAGGTGGGCAAAACGACCGAGCGGTTACATGGCTGCCTGCTCCGCGTACAGCGCGCCGTCGCGGGCGCACCGATTTGACACCGATTTCCAGCGAGCTCCCAGGATAGCAGGGCGGCCGGTACCCGGTAGGGGGGACTGGCCGCCTGGATGTGATCCGAGACTGCGGGCCGCGCGGAGCCATCGCTCACTTCGCCCCTCCTGAGTGCGGCGGGAGACGCAAAAGGACAGCGCACAGGAGGATCAGGCCCGCCAGCGGATCATGGTGGAGCGGCCATCGCGTTTGGGATTGCCGCCGACGGCGTGCAGGATGAACTCACCGCTCTCGCGGGTCAGTTTCGCCTCGACCCAGCCGACCGGCTGGGCACTGGTGAAGTTGTAGCCGGAGGCCGGCAGGTTGATGAGCTGCAGGCCGTCCGCCTCCCGGAATTCGTACTTGTGGGAGTGGCCGTAGACAACGGCCTTGACCTTCTTGCAGGGCCCGATGATCTCGAACAGCCGGCGGGTGTCCAGCAGGTCTGCCCGGGGCGTGTGGTGGAGGAACAGGATCGTCGGCGTGTCGTCGCACAGGCGCAGGTACGTCTCCAGCCAGGTGCGCTGGGGCCGGCCGAGCATGCCGGGGAACATGTTCACGTACAGCAGCGTGTCGAGAATAATCATCCGGACCGGGCCGGCCATGACCGTCAGGACGTGCTTGTCCTTGACGATCTCGGTGTCGGCGTTGGCGCCCTGGAACGCGTGCAGAAGATCCTGGCGGTTGTCGTGGTTGCCGACGGCCAGGTAGATCGGCCGCTGCTGGGCCAGCGGCGCCAGCAGGGCCTTGGCGCTCTCGTACGCGCCCTGGCTGCCCCGGGAACGGGCGATATCGCCGGTGACGACCAGTCCATCCGGAAGGTCGGCGGCGATTTCGGCGGTGACCTTCCGCAGGTTCAGGTGCGGATAGAAGCCGCGGAAATGGTTCTTGGGACTGGCGGCGATGTGCGTGTCCGACAGCAGGGCCCAGCGGGCCACATCTTTGGAAGCCTTGGCATTTTCGGCCCCGCCGGCACGAGGACGCAGCCCCACCACGCCGCCGGCGACCGCCAATCCCCACGTCAGAAGTTGTCGCCTGCTTACCTGCCGTTCGAACCTGTCGGACATTACGTATAACCTTTCCGTGCGTGCGGCTTGTCTTCGGCTGGGCGGTTGCACCGGACAACGCAAACCCCCGTGGTGAAATCATCCCGATCCGCACGGACCCGGACGAGTTCGCCCCCATGTGAAGTCGCAACCGTGGACACGATTGCGGCGGCTCAGCCTCCGTGCGCGAAGGCCCTGAGGTTCTTCCTCTCTGGATACCACGGCCCGCGCCCGGGGCTGTATTCCGCCCTCACGCCGACTTTTCTACCAAGACAGTCGTCGTTTTGCAACGCTTCCTTCCCGTGAGAAGGTGCAGTTCCGCGAAATTTCTTCCCCGGGCCCGATGGCATGCCGCTCTCTACAGGGCAGATGGGAGCAGAGAGGGCCACCGGTGGGAGGGAAGCAGGTGGGTGGCATCGTCAAGCGGAGTTGGGACCCCGAACCCTCTGCGGAGCTGGGCGATAGCGGACGGGCCAACCATCGGCAAGCTGCCGCTGGCCGCTGCCGCCCGGAACCCACCGTTTGGTGTGGACGGAGTACTAAGCGCGCCAGGAGAGCCGGTGGGTGTGCCCTTCGAGGTTGCGGTTGCCGCCGATGGTGTGCAGGGTGAGCTCACCGCCCTGGGCGGTCAGGCGGGCCTCGACCCACCCGACCGGCTGGCTCCCCGAGAAATTGAATCCCGTGGCGGGCAGATTGACCAGGTGGATGCCCGCGATTTGGGAGAACCCAAACCGGTGCGAATGGCCGTAGACAACGGCTTTGACCTTGTGCAAGGGCCGGAGAATCTCGAAGAGCGGGCGGGTGTCCAACAGGTCGGAATCGGGCGTGTGATGCAGGAACAGGATCGTCGGACGCTCGTCGCACGTCTGCAGGAAGGCCTCCAGCCAGCCGCGCTGCGGTTGGCCGAGCTCGCCGGTGCCGATGTTCACGCGGAACAGGGTGTCGAGCACGATCAGCCGGACCGGGCCTGCCTCCGCTACGACGACGTGCTTGTTCTCGATCGTCAGGCCGCTGCCGATCGGCGCGGTGAAAGTCCGGAAGAAGTGCTCGCGGTCATCGTGGTTGCCCAGGCCCAGGTGAATGGGCCGTTTCTCCGCGAGGGGAGCCAGCAGTGTCTTGAAGTTCTCGTATGCGCCGGTCTGGCCTTTCAAGCGGGCCAGGTCGCCGGTGATGATCACCCGGTCCGGCAGCCGGTCCTCAAGCTGGGCGCTGATCTCGCGCAGGTTGCGGTATGGATAAAAGCCGCGGAAACGGTTGTCCGGATCCTCGGCGATGTGAGTGTCCGACAGCAACGCGCAGCGCGTGTAATCAGCCGCCCCGGAACGCGGCGTCCCCCCGGCCCGCGCCTCACGTGGGCTCGTTGCCCAGGCGCTGGCCAGCCAGGCCAGACCGCCCTTGAGAAGCTGTCGGCGGCTCAACGACGGCCGAGAAACAGTAGGCATAGCACACACCCTCCTTCGACCCCTCTGCGCGTCATGCACGGGAAACCGGTCCCCTGTGGGACACGAATCCCCAAGCAAACTATACGTAGTATTTGGGGTCTGTGCGCGGGTATGAGCAAAATGACGGTTTCACGGCGTGATTCTCGCGTGGCCCGGGGCACGTGGCGCCGACCGCGGTCCGGCGGGAATCAGGCCCGCCAGCGCAGCGACTGCGTCCGACCGTCACCGTCGCGATTGCCGCCGACCGCGTGCAGCCGGAACGTCCCGCCTGTGCCACCGAGCCGGGCCTCGACCCAGCCCACAGGGTCCTGGTCCCGGAAGTTGTATCCCACGGCCGGAAGGTTGATCAGGTGAATGCCGGCGAAGTCCGAGAAGCTGTATTCGTGCGAATGTCCGAAAACGAGGGCTTTGACCTTGGGAACATCTTCGATGATGTCGAACAAGCGGGGCAGGTCGAGCAGATCCCCGTCTTCGTCCCGCAGGGAATGGTGGAAGAACAGCAGCACCGGCTTGTCGTCACCGGCCTGCAGGTAGCGCTGCAGCCAGGTGCGCTGGGCCTTGCCGAGCAGTCCGCTGGTCATGTTGGCGCCCATGAGCGAATCAAGGAGGACCAGCCGCACCGGTCCGGCGTCCACCGTGACCACGTACTTGTCCTTGATGGGCTGCCGCCGCTGGGCGGGCGGCTCGAAAACGTCCAGGAAATTGCGGCGGTCGTCATGATTGCCCAGGGCCACGTAGATCGGGCGCCGGCCGACCAGGGGGATCAGCAGTTTCCTGAAGTTTTCATAGTCCTCGACCTGACCCGTCAGCCGCGCGACATCACCGGTCACGACCAGGCCCTCCGGCAGATCGGCGGCGATCTGGGCGAAAGCCTGTTTCAGGTTCCGGCAGGGATAATGACCACGGTAGCTGTTCTCAGGGTCGGCGGGAATGTGCGTATCCGACAGGAAGGCCCAGCGGACCTGCCCGTCCCCGGCCGCCGCCCGACCTGGCCGCGGCGCCAGCGCCAGCACCCCACCCGCCGCCGCCAGAGAGACGCCCAGGAACCCACGCCGGGAGATCGTGCCGTGCTCCGTGCCGTTGGACATACGCATGCGCCCCTCCGAGGACCACGAGACCGGAAGTCCAAATCAAAAACCGTCAATCATAAAGCGCCGGGTCTTCTACCAGCCGAACGGCTGGCCGGCGTCGGTGACCGGCTTGTTCCACCAGGCCGGATCGCGGAAGTACTGCTTGATCATCATGGCCGCGTTGACCCCGTCACCCGTGGCGGTGGCCAGTTGCATGGCCGCCCCGATGCGGCAGTCGCCCGCCGCGAACACGCCCGGCATCGGGGTCCGCAGGTAGGCGCAGTCGCACACGATGAAACCCTGGTCGGTCAGCTCCAGGGTGCCCTTGAGGAACCCCGTGTTGGGCATCATGCCGACGAAGATGAAGACGCCGTCACACGGATATTCGATGAGCTGGTTGGTCTTGACGTTTTTGATCTGGACGGACTGCACGTGGCCCTGGCCCTGGATGGCGGTGACGACCGCGTCGTACTTGATGACCAGGTTGGAGCCGGGCTCCTGGGCCTTGGCGCCAAGTTCCTCGACCAGGACTTTCTCGGCGCGGAACTGGTCCCGGCGGTGAATGAGGGTGGCCTTCTTGACGTACTTGAGCAGGTGCAGCGTCTCCTCAACGGCGGTATTGCCGCCGCCGATGGTGACCACTTCCTTGTCGCGGAAGAACGGGGCATCGCAGGTGCCGCAGTAACTGACGCCCGCGCCGGCGTTGCGGAACTCATCCTCGCCGGGCACGCCCAGCTTGCGGTAATGGCTGCCCATCGCCAGGACCACGGCCCGCCCGACGAAACGGTCCGGGCCGCACTGGACCGCCAGCCGGCCGTCCGCGAGCTTCTCGAGCGCGGTGACCTCGCAGGTCGTGCGGAGCTCCGCGCCGAAGCTCTCGACCTGCTTTTGCATCTGCTCGATGAGGCTGGGTCCATCCACCCGAACGATGCCCGGGTAATTCTCGATGCGGTCGGTATTGTAAATCTGGCCGCCCGGAATCAAGCGCTCCAGCACGAGGGTGCGCAGACGGGCCCGCGCCGTGTACAGAGCAGCCGCCAGACCCGCGGGGCCGGCCCCCACGATCACGACGTCATAAACCATTTCGGCCATCGCACAGTCCCATTCATTTATGATTTACGATTCACGAGTGATGATTTGCTTCGCACCCCGCGCGCCGCGCTTCAGATCGCTCTCGAAATTCGGCGTCACTCCCGTGACCTGGTCCACCAACTCGCCGTTCTTGAAGAGGTGCATGGTGGGAATGCTCATGATGCGGTAGCCGCTGGCCACTTCGCGGTTGTCGTCCACATTCATTTTGCAGACCTTCAAACGCCCCTCGTATTCGCCGGCGATCTTCTCCAGGACCGGGGCCGCCATGCGGCACGGGCCGCACCACGGGGCCCAGTAATCCACCAGCACGGGAATCTCCGAGGCGAGCACTTCGCTCTCGAAGGTATCATCCGTCACTTCGATCGTTTTGCCTGCGGCCATCCCTGTTCTCCTTCAGTCGTTGCCGGCCCCGGCAGGCCGGGACCACCCGTTGGGGCCGTTCGTCAACTCGAAATTCCCGGTGACGAACGACCGAATGCCGCGATGGTAAGAAGGGGGACGCTCCCTGTCAATCAGGTTTCTCCGGGGAGCCGGGCATCTTTGTCTCTCGTACTCCGCTCCGCCCGAAAGGGCGGGCTCCCGGTGGCCGCGGCAAGCGGCAGCTTGCCGCGGGTTGGTCCATCCGCGATCGGCAAGGCCTGCGCGGGGCCTCCGGCCTTGTCGCTGCCACCCGCAAATCGCCGGATCGAGCCGGGTGACTCACATCCGGCCGGCGTTGATACGCTCGATGAGAGCCGCCAGCTCGGCCAGCCGGGCGATCTGGAACGCGCCGGCCGGCAGCCTCTGGCCGCGGTTGGTGTAGGCCTCCTTCAGGACGGCCCTCATCCCGCTGGCCAGGGCGGGCCGGATGTCGTTGTCGATCCGGTCCCCGACGAACAGGATGTTCCGGGGCGGCTCGGCGATCCGGTCGGCCGCGATCCGGAAGATCTCCGGACTGGGCTTGCGGACGTGAAATTCGTAGGAGTAGAGTTGCGTGGGGAAGAACTCCAGCAGACCCAGCGCGCTTAAGTGCCGCGCCAGCGAGGCCCGACACACGAAGGTGTTCGACACGATGCCCAGCTTCAAACCCCGGCGCCGCAGGTCGGCCAGGGTCTGGATCAGGTCCGCCTCGATCCGGGCGCAGTGGGTCAGCGGCTCATACCACAGCCAGGCAAACTCCTCCCACTGCGGCTGCGAGAGCTTGACCCCCAGTTTGGCGCCCACCTTCTGCAGCACCTCCAGGGAATCGAAATCCTGGTGGATGAAGTTGGAAATCACGTAGTGCAGGCGCAGACGCAGAAGATTGCGCAGGAAATACCATGGGAACGGGCTGACGGGCTGCCGGTGCTCCTTCAGGTAGACGTGCGTGGAACGCGCCCCCGCGAGGAACGCACGGGTCTTGGGGACTTTGCCGAACTCCAGCAGCGTATCGCCGAGGTCGAATAGAACCGCTCTGATCTCGTCGCCCGTCATCCTGTCCTGTTCAAGCTTCCTGATGGGTGACCCTTCTAGGCCTTTCGGAGCGGCGGCGCCTGGTTGTCGAAGGCCTGGCGCACCCACACGTGCATCTCCTCGTCGGAGATGACCGAGATGCGGTCGGCCGCGTACTCCGCGTCGATCCGGTCCTTGATCCAGGTGATGCGGGGGTCGTGCTTGGGAATCTGGATCTCGTAGTGGGTCTCCACCCAGTGCTTGATGCCCGCGGCCCCGGTCTTGTCCGCGATGGCCACGCCGATGGGCCGATTGAGCAGCTTCTGGGTGTCGAAACAGTTGTAGATCTCCTCGTTCTTGAGCAGGCCGTCGGCGTGAATGCCCGCCCGGGTCACGTTGAAATCCTTGCCGACCAGCGGGTAGTTGCGCGGGATCTCGAAGCCCAGATCCCGATGGGCGTACTCCGCCAACTCGGTGATGGCCGCGTAGTTGACGCCGGGGGCCATGCCTTTGAGTTGAGCGTGCTCGATGACCATGGCTTCCAGGGGCGTGTTGCCGGTCCGCTCGCCGCTGCCGAAGATGGCGGTATTGACGGCGCTACAGCCGTACAGCCACGCCGCGGTGGCGTTGGCCAGGCCCTTGTGGAAATCGTTGTGGCCGTGCCATTCCAGTTGTTCGGCCGGCACGCCGATCTGACGCAGGCCCTGGATGAGCCGGGGTACCCCGCGCGGCAGGGCGGCCTCGGGCCAGGGCAGGCCGAAGCCCAGCGTGTCGCACAGGCGGATCTTGACCGGCCGGCCGTACGGCTCGGAAATCTTCAGCAGCGCCGCCGCAACGGGCAGGATGAAACCCTCGTAGTCGGCCCGGGTGATATCCTCCAGGTGGCAGCGCGCCAGCACGCCGGTGTCCAACGCGGCTTTGACAATGTCCAGGTAGCTGTTGAGGGCTTGGGTCCGTGTCTTGCCCAGCTTCAGGAAGACGTGGTAGTCGCTGGCTGAGGTCAGGATGCCGGTTTCCTGCAGGCCGAGCTTGGCGACGAGCTTGAAATCCGCCGCTACGGCCCGAATCCAGCCGGTGATCTCGGGATAGCGGTACCCGCGCTGCCGGCACAACTCGACGGCCTTCTGGTCCTTGTCCGAATACAGGAAGAACTCGCACTGGCGGATCAGGCCGCTGCCGCCGTCGATCTGGTGCAGCAGGTCGTAGATGCGGAGGATCTGTTCCGGCGTGTAAGGTGGGCGGGCCTGCTGGCCGTCGCGGAAGGTGGTATCCGTGATCCAGACGTCCTGCGGCACGTCCAGGGGCACTGCCGCCGCGTCGAACGTGGCCTTGGGAAACTCCGAGTAGGGAAACGTCTCGCGATAAAGGTTCGGCTTATCGACATCAACCACGCGCAGGCTGACACTTGACATAGTGTTCTCCATCTAACCTACCGATCAGAACCTGATCTCTCCAGCGGTCCGGGAACCGAGAGGAATCCAGAGCACCCCTGCCGCGCCTCCGGCAGGCACCTAACGTATCTCTGCCCGAGACACCAGCCAACAGGCCGGGCATGCCAGGCACACCCTGCCGCAATCGGGCCATCCGGCCAAACCTGTACGATAACACATCCAGCCTGGTTTCTTCAAATGCTTTTCGACCTCCCGATGCTGTTGGCAGTTGTCGAACTCCCCGGTGAGACTCTGCAGTATCGCGCGTGGTAACGTATGAACTGGCCAACTTGGTTGGGGCGGGCATCAGCGTGAAGCCAACCTGGTGATCTGCAGAGGAGCAAGCGATAAGTCTCACTCCGAGCTGCACTTAGAGCAGAAATGTCGCAAGGTCCGAGAAACACATGGTCCTATGGGTTGACGTTGCATTCCGGGTAGGATTAGAATGGAGTCTCCTTGGGGATCGATCGGCGTCCGACGGCTGTGCGCTACACCCCGGCGGGTTACGGATCCCCACCAGATGCACCAGACACGCGCATCTGGAAGGAGAGGAGAATGGGCATCCGGGATTGGCTGAGGCTGGGGTCCGAAGGGGGCTGCGCTCGGTCTTCACCTGTGCCTCAGTTCGACTCGCTGGAGCCCCGGCTCCTGCTGAACGCCGGTCTGACGATCATTCCCACGGCTCCACCATACGATGCTCCTTGGGCCGGGCCGTCCGTCCACATCGTTCTTGACCAACAGGGCCCGGATAGCCAACCGGATCTTTCGCCTGTTCTGACCATCGACTTGGCATGTGGCGAGCAAGCCAGTGAGACGGTTTCAGCGCCCGCGTCCTTGGAGACGCCGGTGGCGCCAGCCGAATGCGGTGTTCTGACCGAAGCGGCGCAGGCGAATGTCCCCGGTATGGGGCAGGACGACTCTGCGTCTCTGACCGTCTCAGCGCAGCAGGATTCCACACCTGCCTCGGAGACTCTGCCCATCGCGATCCGTGCGCCTCCCAACCTGCCGGGGATGCAACTGGTCGATCCGGACCTCTCCAACTGGCAGGGCCAGATTATCTACCTTGATTTCGATGGCGAAAGGGACGTTACGTATCGCGGCCCGGTCACCGTCGGTCCGTTCGATATTCCCGCTTTCCGGGTCCCCGGGCAGCGGGCCGGTCGTGAGGCGGAGATCGTGTGTGCTGTGACGGCCAGCCTGAATGAGGTCTTCGCCGGTACGGGTATCGTCTTCACCTCTGAGAAGCCGCAAGCCCGCGAGCCCTATTCGACCGTCTACATCGGGGGCGACGGCTCGGCCTTCGCCGGCTACGGTGCATTCCTGGGCGTGGCCGAGCAGGCGGACGCCGGAAACCGCGACTCTTCTGACCAGGCCTTCGTTTTCACGATCCCTCAGACCGGGGCCGGAGTGCTGACGAGGTACGCGGAGGCTCTGACCCATACGATCGTTCATGAAGTGGGGCACTTGCTGGGGTATGCCCACGAGGATCAGGTCACACCGGGGTCGCACGGGATCTTGTCGGACGTCGCCGCCGGGACGACCTACGTGGTCGATTCCCTGGCCGATGCGGTGGCCTCGGACGGAGAACTCACGCTGCGCGAAGCGATCCAGGCCGCCAATACCAATGCCGCCGTCGGCGATGCCCCTGCGGGAGTGGATGGCGATATGGACATCATCCGATTCGGTCCCTCGTTGAGCGGTCGAACCATCGTCCTCGCCGGCAGCCAGCTTGCCATCGAGGACGATGTAAGAATAGAGGGGCCCACCGGGAGGATTACGATCGACGGCGGAGGCATGAGCCGGGTGTTCTCCATTAACCGGGCGGAGGTAACCCTCCAAAATCTCGTCATGACCGGTGGGAGAGCGATGTCGTACGGCGGCGGACTCAGCGCCTGGGATTCGACTCTGAGCTTGGACGACTGTCGTTTCTTCGGAAACGGAATCAGCTTCAATGATCCAACCGGCGTGACCTTTGCCGGCGTGCGTTGTGTTACGACCGCCACGCGATGTGAGTTTGGCAAAGACGCCCTCTATTTCGGCAGTGCCAGTGGAGCCAGTATCTGTCTGAGGGAGGGCACGACTCTCTTCGACGGCTGCATTTTCGATACGAGCGAGGGCGTCCTGTACTCAGAGAATGAGCAGGTCAGCATGAACGGCTGCCTTTTCCGGGGTGCCCCCATCAGCACATACGTGATGGAGACGGCGGGAGGGAGACTCCTGCTGCAAGCCTGCACGGTGCAGGATTACTTCGTTGACAGTTCTGCTCCTGCAGTGCGGATTGTGGACGCAACGGAACTGGTGCTGCGGGAATGTATCTTCGTGAACAACCGCTGTTCTCTTGGCCTTATTGAGGCGGAGAATACGCCCGTGGCGGTCTGGCAAGGGATCTTCTCTGAAAACGGTCCCGCCGAGTGTCTTTCGGTGAGCGGCCATCTGCAGGTCCATTCGACCCAGTTTCTGGCGAACCGAGGTTTGGCGATCGCGTGCTCCCAAGACGTGGTCCTCGACGGATGTCTTTTCCAGGCCGTGGGTGGTGCCGAAGTAAGTTTTGCTGTCAATGGTCAAGGCGATCTCGAAGCCACGAACTGCCAATTCCTCAATTACTATACGGCGATTTGGATTTACGTTACAAACTGGTACTCGGAGGAATTCCCAGAGGTCTCTCTTGATACGTGTACGTTTGCCTCGAATAAGGTGGGCCTCAACGGTCTCCTGGGCAATCTGTGTATCGAGAATTGTGCTTTTACGGACAATGGTGTCGGCATTACAGCCCGCTCGACCGATCTGATTGTATTGACGGATTGCCGTCTGCTGAGGAACGAGACGGCGCTGAGTATCGGCCAGCGGCCCAGGGAAGGAGCCGGCGCCTGCCAGCTCCATCGTTGTCTGGTCCAGGACAATGGCAGGGGCGTCGCCATCTCCTACGACCTCGCCGACAGCTCCTGTGACTCTGTGGAACTCACGGAGTGTTCGATTCTCGATAACTCCGCTCTGGGAATCGACATCGAGGCAGACTCCGTCATGCTGAACGACTGCCAGATCAAGGGGAACACCGGAGAGGGCAACTGTATCAGGGCCAATCTGATTGAATTGACGGACTGTCGTCTGCTGAGGAACGAGACGGCGCTGCGTATCGACCGGTGGCTCAGGGAAGGAGCCAGCTCCTGCAAGCTCCATCGTTGTCTGGTCCAGGACAATGGCAAGGGAGTCGTCATCGCCCGCCACCTCGCCGACAGTTCCTATGACTCTGTGGAACTCATGGACTGCTCGATTCTCGCCAACTCCGCGGTGGGAATCGACATCCAGGCAGACTCCGTCAAGCTAAAAGACTGCCGGATCAAGGAAAACACCGGAGAGGGCAATTGTCTTGCGGCCGACGCCTGGGATGTCACGGGATGTGAGATCGTGGGCAACAGTTCGAGCGGCCCGGGCGGCGGTCTGACCGTCGCCGGACAGAATGTCGTTTTGCAGAAGTGCACGATCGAGGGTAATCAGTGTGAGGAGTCGGGGGGAGGAATATGGTGTTCGGCAGGATCCGTGGACCTGAGGGAGTGCGTCG
This sequence comes from Planctomycetota bacterium, assembly GCA_025459125.1. Taxonomy (GTDB): domain Bacteria; phylum Planctomycetota; class Phycisphaerae; order Sedimentisphaerales; family Anaerobacaceae; genus PLanc-01. The sequence goes on from JALORE010000181.1 coordinate 13,259, forward strand.
TCTCGCAGAACATTGCGAAAAGAAGTGGCGGCGGCATCTGCAGCCAAGGCTCGATTCGCCTGGAAGATGTGACGGTGACAGACAATGAAGCCGGGGGTTCGGGGGGCGGATTATGCGCCCATGGTTCTACCCTGATAATCACGACAATCATCGCGAACAACACCGGCGGAGGTGTCCACTTTGGGGGGGACCTCCTGGAGGTCCAGGATTCGGACATTTCCGGTAATACCTCTGACGGGAGGGGCGGAGGCCTGTGGCTGGACGGAGGCACGATCCGATTGACGGGGTCAACGGTCAGCGGCAACACGGCGGTACACGGCGGTGGCGCCTGGCTGGCCGAGGGCGTGGTCGAGACGTATGGCGGCATCGCCGGCAACCGGGCGACCTGTCCCGCGACGGAGGACGATCCCTGTATCGATGGGGAGAAACAAGGACACCCGTGGCATGAGCACAATTTCCCGCAGGATACCCCGGAAGACCCAGGCGTGGCCGTCAAGGCGATCATCCTGCCCCTCTCCGCCCTGGAGGCAGGCACGAGCGTGACCATAGACGGAAGCTCGTCGCTGAACGCCCAGTCCTGGCGGTGGGATCTGGACAACGATGGGATCTTTGATGATGGCATGACTGCGACGTTATCCTACTCCTATGAGCAGTTGCTTCAGGGGGAGAGCCATCGGCAGCCGCTGAAGCCCGGCCCGAATACGATTGGCCTGGAAGTCACCGGCGCGAACGAGCAGACGGATCGCACGACGGCGACGTTACTCCTCATCACCCATGAGACTCCCGATCCGGAATGGTTCGCGCGCGTCGTGGCGTATGAAAGGAATCCGACGGAACTCAACAAGATGCTCTTGGCTGTTGGATATCGAGTCGAGCAGGGGTGGGAGAACAGCGACGGCTTCTGGGCGCTGGGCTTGAAGAGCACAAGGGAAGAGCCCGACGATCCGTTGCTGGTCTTCTGCGGAACGAATATGGGACTGTCCGAGGGAGGCGTCGCGGACGCTATGGCGGACGTCATGGCGGACCTGTACGAGACGGGAGTCGGGTACCAACAGTTCGAACATGCCAAGGCCAGCGTCGAGGAGTGGTTATTGGGCCTCGAGCAGAAGGGGGAAGGACCGGTCGATTTCATCGGTCACTCGCTGGGCGGGGCGCTGGCCCAGTGGTTTGCGGCTGATTGGACGGGCACCAACCATTCCATCGGGGACGTGTTCACCTTCAATTCGCCCGGGATCAGCGAGGAATACGCCGACAAGTTCAAGCCGCAACTGGCTCAGACCGTCACGCATCACATCGTCAGCGGCGATGTGGTCTCCTTGGCGGGCGAGGCGTTCATCCTCGGGCAGGGGATGTCCCGCAATCTCCTGTATTCGTACTACGACGCTGCGGAATGGAACCCACTGAAGCTGGTGATGGGAAAGCACCTGCGCCCGATGATCATCGAGGAGGCCTGCGGTCGTTCCAGGCCGGATCCCCGGCCCACGGTGAGCGAGGTTTCCGGGGAGGTACTGAACAGCGCGTGGTTCTTCTACACAGATCGCACCTATCTGGCCTGGCTGGCCGGCCTGACCGCTGCCTCGTACGCGACGATGGGCAGCCTCGACCCGGGCCGGCTCTTCTTCCGGCGGACTACCGAAGAGCTGCGCAAGAGCCTAGGAAAGGAGATCTACTCCATCTTCGGGGATGCGGTCTCGCTTTACCCGCAAGGGACATGCGAGATCAAGCGGATTCCTCTGCCCGGTCCGTTGGATCTGACCGACATCAAGATCGCCTGGGACCTCGAACACCAGCGGTACACCGTAGGGTTGAGCGTGGAATTCGCCAAGGTGCTGACCCTCGGGGGACAGCTCATGCTGGCCAATGGGCACGTCGATGGACTGTCTGTGGAGGCGAGCGGTATCAACAGCCCGATCGGTGCCACGGGTCTCTTCCTCCAGTCGATCCATGGCGGGGTGTACAACATCACAAGCGAAGACCCGGCAGCCATTCTGCTCCAGGCTGGAGCCACGGTGTCCTTCGGGCCACAGTTGACTATTCCTTTGCCTGCGTGGCTTGGCGAGGACGTCAAGGCAGCTATTCTGACCCTCAGCGGGACTCTCCAGATCAGCCTGAGCGGCTTTGCTCTTGAGGGGAAAGTCGATCTGGCCAAAGTCCAAGACAGCGGGGACGGCCTGCTGGCCACGGGAATGGGCAAGGCGGTACTCAACCTCGACAATCAGTTCGTTTCTCTCGACTGTGGTCTCGAATTGCTCGCCGGGCTCGTCAGCGGCTCAGGTCATTTCGAGCTGGGACACCCGGGGAATGCCTATGTTCTCCATGCCAGCGGCACCGGCATGGTCCGGTTGCCCGACCTCGACCTATTTGACTTCCTCGCGGGCACGACCGTGGGATCCGGTGAGTTCGATATCCTCTGCGAGATCACAGGAACCAGCCTGACGGGCGCCGTCACAGCAGGAGCCATGGTCGATCTGCCCTTTGTGGGCATGCACAAGGTCGGTTTTCGGTACGATCTGGGCACGGGGGAGTCCTCTGTTACCGGACTGGATTTCTGGTCTGACGAACCGAGCCAGATGGCTCCTCAGCGGCTGGCCTTCTCCCTCGACGATTCCGGACGCCCGATAGGCTTGCTGGCCGCACGATGGCACGATCCAATCGGAGATTCGCTCTGTACACTCATCCTGCCGGACGGAACGCAGATCCTGGAGTCCGACCTGGGGGATTGGCCGGACATTGAACGCGTTGACTCGCTCTGCCGCGACACCTGCCGGGTGTACGCGATCCGAAACGCGCCGGCGGACCTTCTGGACTGGTCGGTCAACGCCGGCGGTGTCGCGGCGGAACATATCTCGGCCTTCACATTGGAGTCTGTGCCCGAACTCATGATAGACACCGTCGCCGTGGAGAACGGGAATCGGCTCGCCTTGGGTTATACCGCCACCGGGATTCGGGACGACGCCACGGTATGGGCCTTTGCGAACCCGCAGGCCCAGGCGGACGGGGCCTTCTGCCTGGGTTGTCTGGAAGATGGGGCCGATGCGGTGACCGTGACGAACATCCCCGAGGGCGATTACTACCTGCAGATCCTGATCAATGACGGCACCGATATCCTCACCTCAACCTGGACTGAGGAGACCGTGCATCTGGCTACGGCACCGTCACTGCAAATCACTGATGGCAGCGGCTTGCCGGATGACGGATGCGTTGTCTTTCCGTCGATTGTCGCGGGAACGCCCCGGACAACAGTCATTGTTGCTACCCTGACCAACAGGGGCAGCGCTGCCCTGGAGATTGTGGCTGCCGAGGTAACCTGCATTGACCCTGACGCGGTGCTCACGTTCATCCTGCCCGATGGGGTCCGGCAGACGCCCTCGCCCTGCCTCCTGCAGCCGGGACAATCCGTGCAGGTTCAATTGGTGTTCTACTGCCCGCAACCGGGGCCGAAGCACGTACAATTGTGCCTGATGACCAATGACGCGCAGCACCAGAATGTCGAACTGACGGCTTACGGAAGCGTGGTGCGCCCGGTATCCGGGGCACCGGAGATCGCGGTTCTCTACCAGGGGCAGGCCGTCACCGCTGAGGGATTTGTCAACGTTGGGAAGGCGCTCCCAGGGTTGTCCAGCTTCGTCTTCCCGGTCAGAAATGATGGCGACCAGGACCTGGTCCTGGGAGACTTGAGCCTCTCCGTGGTCCGGGGTAGCGTCTCGGTCACCGGGGCGGACCAGACCAGTCTTGGTCCGGGGGATTCGGCGATCCTTGCCCTGATGGTGAATGCGGATAGCGTGGGTCCGTTCGAGTGCGTGCTGTCCCTGGACAACAGCGATGGCGATGAAAGCCCGTTCCTCTTCACGGTGACAGGCTCGGACGAGGCTCCCCCGGACCAGCCGAGTTGCCTCTCTCCCAGTAATGGTGCCGCCGATGCCAGCCTGACCCCAATTCTTGAGTCCTCTGTCTTCTCTCATCCGGAAGGCCATGAGCACCAGGCAAGTCACTGGCAGGTCGATGACAACAGCGATTTCTCCAGCGCCGTCTGGGACTACACCGACACGGATGCAGACAAGATCAGCCAGGCTGTCCCGGCCGGTCTGCTGGTGGATGCGACCTCCTACCATTGGCGGGTGCGGTATCAGGATGGCCAGGGGGCCTGGAGTGAGTGGTCGGTTCCGTCGTCGTTCACCACGGGGGCCTTACAGCCGTACCACGCCGCGGATCTCGACCAGGACGAAGCGATCGGCGATTTCGAGCTGCTGGACTACATTGACCTGTGGGTCGGCGGCCAGGTGGGCGATTTCGAGCTTCTGGACACGATCGACCTGTGGGTAGCCGGGCAGTACCACTGGGATGAAGCCGCGGGCAAGTTCCAGCCGGGGCAGTCTCTGGAAGAGCTTTGGTCGCCCCTGCCGGATCTGCCGGAGAGCAAGGAGCAGTTTGGCTTCGAAGCCTGCGCGGGCAAACTCTACGCGGTGGCCGGTGTCTGCCAGGAGCAGGAGACCGCGTCCTGCTTTGCCTACGACACCGACACCGGTCAATGGGAAGCGCTGGCCCCGTTGCCGAAGGCCGTCCAGAGTCCGTGCTTGCGGGCGGTCGGGGACCGGCTCTTCTGCTTCGGGGGCTACGATCATCGAGCCGCCGTCAAGTATGCGGATGTCTGGCTCTATGACCCCGATGCCGACGCGTGGGTGCCCCGCCGTCCCATGCCTGTGCCGCGGGAGGACGCGGGATCGGCGGTGGTCGACGGCAAAGTCTGGATCATCGGCGGCCTGACGAATCCCGGGCACACGCTCGTCGCCCAGATCGACGTCTACGATCCCGACCTCGATGCCTGGGGCCCGTCCTTCACCCTCGAGCCGCCCGCGAAGGATTGGCCGGGCCGGGCCCTCGGCGACTTCGCCTGTGCGGCCAACGACACCGTCTGGTGTCTGGCGGGGACAGAGACCGTGGCGGGCTATCCCTCTCTCCAGCCGGACGTGCAAGGGTTCTTCACCAACTCGACCGATCCGGGTTATCTCGCCGTTCCCGACCCACGCTGCTACGCCGAGCTCGAGGTGATTGGCGACGAGTTGTTGGTCGTGGGCGGTTGTCGCACCTCGACCCGGGATTACGCCGAGACCATGCTGGTCCTGGACCTGGCGACCCAGACCTGGAAGGACCCGGTGCGCCTGCCGTATGGGGCTCGGGGGCAGGGCGTCTGTGCCTGGAATGGGGTCCTCTACGTCGCCGGCGGTTATGATGGCCAGACGCGCGATGATTTCTCCAGGTGGATTACCTAGAAACCAGGTGTGTCTGTCCGGCGCCGGTCGTGTCCCGTCGGCCCGGCTCGCCTGGCCAGCGCCGGCCGGAAGTACGCCCTCCTGCACGTCATCTGCTTGTGTCGTGCCAACAGCCGGTGTATCATGCGCCGGAAGTAACTGGCCGGGTTTCAATCATCCATGGATTGGATATCGCATGTCGCAAGCAGACTACTTCGTTCATGAATCGGCCTATGTGGATCAACCCTGTGAGATCGGGGCCGGAACCAAGATCTGGCACTTTTCGCACGTGATGAAAGGCGCGCAGATCGGCGCGCAGTGTATCCTGGGGCAGAACGTGTGTATCGCCGCGGGCGTGGTGATCGGCAACAACGTCAAGATCCAGAACAACGTCTCCGTGTACACGGGCACCATTATCGAAGACGACGTATTCCTGGGCCCAAGCTGCGTGCTGACGAACGTGGCCAACCCCCGCTCCCAGATCGTCCGGCACGACCTGTACGAGAGGACTCTGATCCGTCGGGGCGCGACCATCGGTGCGAACGCGACCATCGTCTGCGGCACGGTCCTCGGCCGCTATTGCTTCATTTCCGCCGGGGCGGTAGTGACGAAGGATGTCCCCGATTATGCCCTGATGGTCGGAGTGCCGGCGCGGCGAATGGGCTGGATGAGCCGGCATGGGCAGCGCTTGGGCGATCCCGATGCCAACGGCGTCATGGTCTGTGCGGAGAGCGGATATCGCTACCGGGAGGTGGAACGGGGGATCATCCGATGCCTTGACTTGGACGAAGAGGCCCCGCTCCCGGAATCGATGCGTATGGGGCAGAAATCGTACCGGGAGTACCAGAAACGACAAGGCCCTGGCGGTTGGGACGGACTATAGCCTTCGGTACCAGTCTACCACCTGCTGCAAGCCCTCGTCGAACGAGGTCTGGGCTTCGAAGCCGAAGTACTCCCTGGCGCGGGAGACATCCAGGCAGCGCCGCGGCTGACCATCCGGCTGGGAGGAATCCCAGCGGATCGCGCCGGTAAAGCCGGTCAAGGCCGCGATCTTCTCGGCCAGGTCCTTGATGCGGATCTCGCAGCCGGCCCCGAGATTGACCGGCGCCGCACCGTTGTAACGCTCCGTCGCCAGCAGGATGCCTTCCGCGGCATCGGCCACGTAGAGAAACTCCCGCGAGACGGCGCCGGTGCCCCAGCAGGTGATGTGAGCGGCGCCGCTCTGGACCGCGTCGACACACTTTTTGATCAGGGCCGGAATCACATGGCTGGTCTGGGGATCGAAGTTGTCGTAGGGACCGTAGAGATTCACCGGCAACAGGAAGATCGAATTGAAGCCGTACTGCTGACGGTAGGCCTGGGATTGCACCAGGAGCATCTTTTTCGCCAGGCCGTAGGGGGCGTTGGTCTCCTCCGGGTAGCCATCCCACAGGTGCCCCTCGCGGAAGGGCACCGGCGTGAACTTGGGGTAGGCGCAGACCGCCCCGACCGCCACGATCCTGGCACCGGAACCGTCAGAGCGCCAGGCCGCCAACTTTTGAGACATGGCGCTCTGACGCTCTGGCAGTCTTGAGCCTGTGGGTCCAGCTCCGAGCCGCCAGAGGCTCAACTTGGAAACATAAGTATCTTGAGTACCATACTGGGATATCCGACCGGCCCGGCCCGGCGGGTGCGTACCGGCACCTCCCGTCCGGATGGTGCGTGAGCTGCTTGCTTGGCTGTCACCATTTAACCTGTGGCATTCCTCTCCCGTGGCACGAACTCATCCCCTCTTTGCCAGCGTTCCAGGTCCTCTCGTGAGAAACGTTGTTCCAACGGGTACAATATTCCCTCGTGCGCGAGAATGGTATCCACGTCCCACCGAAACCTGCACACTTTGGCCGGGACGCCATGGACGACCGAATACGGTGGTACGGATCGAGTCACCACCGCGCCGGCGCCAACCACGGCACCGCGCCCAATTGTGACACCATGAAGGATAATTGCCCGCGTCCCGACCCATACATCATCCTCAATGACGACGCCGCGGTCGTCCTCGGGCCGTTTCTCCATATCGGCCACGTCCCTCATGAAACGGCCGACAAGGTCGGTACGATGGTTTCCGCCGCGGATGGTGACTTCAGGGCCAAACATCACATGATTGCCGATGCGAATCTGTGCCCTCGTCGCCATCAGAACCGGGCGTAATCCCAGGTTAACGTCATCACCCACCGAGATCGTGTGGAATGAATATGTCCCATCTGGGTCGAACCTGAAACCCC